>DASZUD010000141.1:0-12967 GCA_035548155.1 Polyangia bacterium | reverse complement strand
GTGACCGACAACGCCGGGTGGCTGACGCCCGACGCCGCCGCCCGGCTTGCGGCACGGCTGGCTGACTGCGAGAAGCGCACCGGCCACCAGGTGATCGTCTACGTGGACAGGACGACGAGCGGCGTCCCCGTCGAGGACTGGACGGTAAAGGCCTTCGCGCGGTGGCAGGTCGGGCGCAAGGGGATCGACGACGGCGTCGCGCTGTTCGTCTTTGCCGACGATCGGCGCGCCCGCATCGAGGTCGGATACGGGCTCGAGGACGCGCTGCCCGACGCCGCCGCTGCGCGCATCATCGACGAGACGTTCGTCCCCAAGGTGCGGGCAGGCGATCGCGCCGGCGCCGTAGAGGCCGCGGCGGGCGCGATCGTCGATCGGATCGACGCGGCGGGCGGCGCTCGGGAAGGGCCCGACACGGTTCTCCGCGAGCTTCCCGCGTGGGCCCTGTTCGTGGGCGCCTCGGGCCTCGTGCTGCTCCTCATTCTCTTCGCGACGAATCCGTCGCTCTCGACGTGGCTGCTGTTCTTCCTCGCGTCGCGGGGCGACGGAGGTGGCGGCCGGCGCGGCGGCTTCTTCGGCGGAGGCGGCCGCTCGGGCGGGGGCGGCGCTTCGGGCGCCTGGTGAGCGACCAGCAGCCGCCTCGTGTCTCTCCCTGCGACTGTGATGCCGTCCGGCGAACGTGCGACGGGACGGTCCGTCGCCGAGCGCCGGAAGCTCGGCGGGACCGAAGGTCCTCGCGAAGGCCGCCAGTGAACAGCCATCGAGCGAGAGGACGATTCCCCATGCGATGCTCATGACCCTCCGCGCGGCGTGGACGCCGCGAGGCGCTACCGCGCGCGCTCACGCCGACGCGGCGACGTACGCGCTGGGCGCCGTCGCGGCGCCTCGGCTCTTCATGCGCGCGAGGATGCTCTTGAAGCGAAAGACCTTGGCGATCATGGCGTCGAGCTCGTCGTCTGAAAGGCCGATGACCCCCGCGCGCACGTCGCCGGCGCTCGGCCACGTCTCGCAGAGCACGTTCCACTCCGAGCGCGCATCGACGCTCGCGGCCTGAAGGAGGCTGTCGTCGATCTCGCTCGCGAGCTCACCGAGCTTCTCGACGAGCGACTCGGTCCTGGCCGTCGTCTTGTGTCTGGGCATCCATTCCATCGCGTTCTCCGTGTGGGGGCCTGGCTCTTGGATTGCCGAGGCGGCTGCACGCGGCGGGCCAACCGGACCGTCGCCCGCTCACGCGGCGTCGTCCGCGCCCGGCAACGCACGCTTTGCGCGATCTTCGCACTCGTCGCGCGAAATCTGCGGCGCCTCCTCGACCCGTCGGTCGGCGGCGGCCGGCGCGAGGACCAGCGCCATCGAAGGAGCCCGCGTCGTCGGCTCCGCCGCCACGGGTGCGAGAACGGCCTCGAGCTCCGTGAGCTCGAGGGTCTCGCGCGCGAGCAGCTCCTGCGAAAGCCGGTCGACCGCCGCGCGGTGCTCGCGCAAGACGGCCCCTGCCCTCGCCAAAGCCTCGCCGAGAATCCGCCGCGTCTCATTCTCGATCGCGTGCGCCGTGGCGTCGCTCGTCCCCCCATCCGTCGCGACCCGCTTGCCGAGGAAGGGGTGCTCAGCGTCGTGCTCGTAGTACACGGGCCCCAGCCGATCGCTCATGCCGAAGTGCGCGACCATCTGCCCGGCGAGCTCAGTCGCTTGCTTGAGGTCGCTCTCGGCTCCCGTCGAGACCTCGCCGAAGACCGCCTGCTCGGCGGCGTAACCTCCCATCAGCGTCGCGACGCGCGCGAGCAGCTCGCCGCGCGTCGACAGGTGGCGGTCTTCCGGCGTGAGCTGCTGAGTGGCGCCGAGGGCGAGCCCCCGAGGCAGGATCGAGACGCGCCGCGGCGGCAGCGTGAGCGGGTGAAAACGCGCCACGACCGCGTGTCCCGCCTCGTGGACCGCGACGCGCCGGCGCTCGTCGGCGGAGAGCCTGCCTTCGCGGGGATCACCGAGGACGATCTTGTCCTCCGCCGTCGCGAAGTCGGCTGCCGTGATTTGCCGAGCGAGCCGCCGCGTCGCGCCGAGCGCCGCCTCGTTGACCATGTTCGCCAGATCGGCGCCCGAGAACCCGACGCTGCCCGCGGCGATGGTGTCCAGGTCGACGTCGGGCGCGAGCGGCTTGTCCTTCGTGTGAACGGCCAGGATGGCCCGTCGCGCGTCGAGCTCGGGCAGGCTCACGACGACGCGACGATCGAAGCGACCGGGGCGCAAGAGCGCGGCGTCGAGCACGTCGGGCCGATTGGTGGCCGCGAGCACGACCACCAGGTGCTCGCGCGCGAAGCCGTCCATCTCGGCGAGGAGCTGGTTCAGCGTCTGCTCGCGCTCGTCATTGCCCATTCCCAGGCCGGCGCCGCGGGACCTGCCGACGGCGTCGATCTCGTCGATGAACACGATCGCCGGCGCTTGCCTCTTCGCCTCGGCGAAGAGGTCGCGGACGCGCGCCGCGCCGAGGCCCACGAACATCTCGACGAACTCCGACGCGTTGATCGAATAGAACGGCACCTGCGACTCGCCCGCGACGGCGCGCGCGAGCAAGGTCTTGCCGGTTCCCGGCGGGCCCACGAGCAGGACGCCGCGCGGCGCCTTGGCGCCGAGGCGGCGAAACTGCGCCGGGGCCTTGAGGAACTGGACGATCTCGGCGAGATCGCGCTTGGCGCCCTCGAGCCCGGCGACGTCCTCGAGCTTCACGGAGGGAGCGCCCTCGGCCTCGAACCGACGGCCCTTGCTCTTCGTGAGCTCGCCGATCCGGCCGAGCGGGCCCGGGCGGCGAGACAGCCAGGTCCAGGCGCCGATGATGAGCAGCCACGGCAACAGCGTCAGCGCCAGCTGGCCGATCGCCGAGCGCGTCTCGCGCGCGACCTCGATGCGCACGCCGCGCGCGCGGAGCAGCGGCAGCAGCGCGTCGTCGCGATCGGGCAGCTCGGTCTCGAAGGTCGTCGCGTCGGCGCCGTCGACCTTCTCGGGCGCGCGAAGCGCCCCCGAGAGGTGCGCGCCCTTGAAGGTCACGCGCTCGACCTTGTGCTGCTCGACCCATCCGTAGAAGGTCGAGTAGTCGACCGGCGCGCCGCCGGGCCCGGCCGGCCGCGCCAGGCCTTGCCAGACTGCGCCCAGCGTCAGCGCCAACATGAAGGCGAGGCCGAAGTTGATCGCCCGGCTTCCCTGCTGGGACGGTTTGCGTGGAGTCTTTTCGTGCGAGCTCATCGTGGCTCGGGCTGAGCAAGCGGCGGGCCGTCGCTCAGAACCGCCACTCCGCCGTCGCCGCGCCGCCGCCCGGCCTCGGCGTCCACCCGATGATGACCGGCGGCGCCTCGAACTCCTGCTCGTGATAGTGCGGCCGCCGGTGGAAGTGCGGAACCAGCACACCGATCCCCGCGCCCGCGAGGGAGCCCATGATGACGTCGGTCGGGAAGTGCTCTCCCGCGCGCACGCGCTCGTAGCTCACGAAGGCGGTCAGCGCCGTACCGAGCACCAACGTCACCCAGGCCCGCGGGCTTCGCCAGCCGCTGCGCGCGAAGGCGAGGTAGGTCGCCGTGCCGGTGATGGCGCCCGTCGTCGACGCGTGCCCCGAGAAGAACGAGAGCTGGAGATCCGTGTCGGAGCAATCGATCGTCGGAGCCGTCGTCGTCGCGCCGCACTTGACGTAGTCGATGGGACGAGGCCGCCGCACGCCGATCTTCGTGGCCTCCGTCAGCGCGCCCGTGAGCGCGATCGACTCGGCGTAGAGGATCCCGTCCACGAGAAGAGCGTGGCGACCATCGCGCACCCCCGAGAGAAGTGGATCGAGCACGGCGTACGCATAGGCCGCCCAGAGGCCGACGTTCGAGTACGTCGCGGCGTTGGGATCGATCCTCTGCGTGACGGCGAGGCGATCGACGGCGACCAGCTTGGCGGGATCGCCAGGCTTTTGAGGTTGAATCTCACCCGTCGACAACACGAGCGAGAGCAGCTCGTCGAAGGTGAAGCCGCCGACGACCAGCAATCCGTCGACCACCGGATCGATCGTGAAGTGCTGATTGTCGGGCAGCCGCGGCGGTGCGGGCTCGAGCACGCTCGCCTGCGGAGTCGAGACGGTGGCCATGAGCGTCAACAAGGGGACCAGCGCGTCGGCGAGCATTTCCCGGCGCCAATCGCAAAGGACGTGCCCGGCGCACCCGACCTTCGCGCCGCGATCATCGGGATGCCGAGGAGCGCTTCGCGCGTAAGGTTTTCATTCGCTCCCCGCGCGCCGCGCAACATCTGCGTCGGAACGCACCGGGCTCTCGCGCGTAGCCCGCGCGACTCGCCCTCGCGGTGGCACGCCCCTCGCAGGTGAGCGGGCCGTGATCAAGTCGAGCGTCATCGTCGGTGCAGTGGCCGTGGCGACCGTCGTCGGCGCCGCCCTGCTGCTCCGGCCAAGGCCCGTCGCCCGCGAAGGACTCGCGCCGCCGGGCTCGATCCCGCCCGCCGCCCTCACCGTCTTGAAGACGAAGATGGCGAACCACGGCGATCAGATGACGGCTTTGCTGCGCGAGGTCCTGTTGCTCGACGATGACGGGATCGCCCGTGCCGCGGGCGCGATCCTCGACGAGCCGGCGCTCGCGAGACCAGTCGCCGGAGACGAGCTGAACGCGCTGCTCCCCGAGCGCTTCTTCGAGCTTCAGGGCGCCATGGGAGCATCGGCGCGCCGCCTCGTCGCCGCGAGCGCGCGGCACGATCGCGACGCCGTCTCCGACGAGTTCGGCGCGCTCGCGAAGACCTGCGTCGGCTGCCACGAGGCCTATCTCTTCGAGACGGGCGCCTCGACACCTCACGAAGTCGGACGCAGGCCCTCCGGCGAGGGCCCCCGTCCCTGAAGGTCCAAGGAGCGCGAACTGGTTCAGCCGCGACGTTCGCGACGCACACTCGGGCCCGATCGGCGCGCGCCTCGGTCGCGGAGCGTCCACCGCGTCGAACGTGCGACGGGCTTCTCGACGCCCCGGCCGATGAGCTCCAGGAGATCGGTCGTCGTCACGATCCCGACGGGCCGCTCCCCGTCGACGACCGGCAGGCAGCCGATGCTGTGTCCGCGCAGCAGGTTCGCCGCCTGTCGGATCGTCGTCTCCGGCGCGACCGTCAGCACGTCTTCGGTCATGACGTCCGACACGACCCCAGCGCTCGCGCCGACCTTCGTGCCGCCGAGGTCCCGCTCCGAGAGCACGCCGACGATCTTCCCATCCTTCTCGACGATGAGGTGGTGGACACGGCCGACCTTCATTTGGCCGCGCGCTTTGACGAGCGATGCCTCGGGAGAGGTCGAGATGATCGCGGTGGACATGATGTCTTGAATTCGCATGGCCTGTCCCTTTGCACGAGCAGTGCCACGCGTAAACGAGCGGCAGCGCCGCGCCCCCGGGGAAGACGGTCGCAAGTCCGACGCGCGATCACGCGCGCGGCTCGCGCCGAGGCGCGCATCTCTTTGCCGACCGCGCGCAGGAAACGCAGGAGATGCGCGCCTCAATCGCGGACGCGGAGCGTGCGCCCGCGGAGCACGTCGACCTCGACCGGGGGAACGAGCTCGTACCGATAGCCCCGCGAATCGGCCCGAAGGATCGAAGCGTGGCCTTTCCAGCGCAGAACGCGGCGGTAGTGGGCCGCGACGAGCCCCCGCCGCTTGAACTCGTGGTGCGCGAGGAGGAACGATCCCAGACGAATCGCCAGATGATTGAACAGCCGATGACAGCCGTGGCTCGCGCCTCGGAGGATGGAGCGATAGTTCCCCGAGCCGTGTGTTCGAATCTCGGTGTCCGAGTACTCGACCGCGCCGTGGGACTCGCTGGCGCGCAGGTGCGGAAGCGCGACCAGACCGTAAGCTGAGCGATAGCCTGGCCCCACGGCCTCGACGTCGGCGACCCAGCCGCGGCCGTCACGGTGCACGAGCTCGCGGTCCGGCGTCGTCTCGGGGGGCAGCCAGGTCGGCGCCACGAGAAGCTCTCGCCAGTAACGGCGGCCGACGGGGGACTCCTTGTATGCGAGGTGCTCCTCGCCGTCCTCCTTCTCCGCCTTCCAGGAGCCGATCGTGGTGCCCCAGCGGACGAGGGGGATCTCGCCGTGCTCGGTCGTCGCGAACAAGACGAAGGTCGGACGGTTCTTCACGGAAGAGGAGCGAGGATGGCCGGCCGCGTCGAAGGGGTAGGCTTTCGAGACATCGCCGCGGTCGATCTCGGCGCGGAGCTGGACCGGCTGCGTGTGATACGACGGCACCTGCGGGAGGTCGACGGCGACGCTCCGCTGCTCGAAGGTCTCGAGCGCGCTCATCGCCGCCTCGGGTGACGTCCACCCGAGCGCCTCGGCGGCTGTCGCCGTCGCGCGATCGACGAGGTCCGGCGCGCCCGCCGCCAGGGGCGCCGGCCGAAGGACGTGACGGTACTCCGCCGAATCGATGAAGCGGCCCAGCACGGGCTCCCACGCGTTCACGGCCGAGCCGTCCTCGATGAGCCCCGTCGCGTCGACCACTCGCTCCCGCAGCACGCGCAGCAAAGATCGAAAGTCGAGCTCGCGGCTGTTCGTGAGGAGCGTGGCGCGCGTCTCGTCGTCGAGCACGGCGGCCGACGGCAACATGTGGCGCCGCTGATAGGCCGCGAGCGCCTCGCGAGTCGGCGCATCGAACACGCCCGGTGTCGCGGCCCCGTGCACCAGCCCTTCGCACACGAGATGCCGTTGCACGACCGTGATGGCAGCCGTCACGCCTGGTCTCCGACGCGCGAGCGCGTCCCACGGCGCGACCGTCCGGCGCAGCGCGCGAAGGCCGGCGTCGTCGATGCGCGCGTGGCAGGCGTGGCGCTCTCCGTCGAGCAGACGACGCCTGACGACCGAGACGTCGGGGAAGATCCCGTAGAGCTCGAGGTCGTGATCGTCGCGCGACGCCGTCGACGTTCGGCCTTCGCCGAAGTGCTCGCGAGCGAGCGCGAGCACCGTCGCGCGATAAGGCTGCGGCGCTTCGG
Source organism: Polyangia bacterium (assembly GCA_035548155.1). GTDB lineage: Bacteria > Myxococcota_A > Polyangia > Fen-1088 > Fen-1088 > DASZFV01. Next base: position 5,984 of record DASZUD010000141.1, on the reverse strand, counting down.
GGGTCTCCGAAAAAATTCGCGGCGCCCATCGATCGGAGAGGTCCACGATCGTCAGTCGCTGCGCAGCGACGTCCTCGGGGCAGACCTCGCGCGTGCCGTGCCCGGCGACCATGACTGGCACCGACGCGCACTCCGACGCTCGCGCGCCGAGGCCCGAGGTCGCCGCCGCCGTCGTGATGGCAGCCACGAGCGCGATCTTCACTCCGCGACGCCTCACCGCGCCGTCCCGATGACGACGGCCTTCGGGAATGACCCCCGCCCCGAGCGCCGCGCCGCCGCCGAGCGCCACCGCGAGGGGGACCAGCAACCAGGTCGCAGCTGTCGGGAGGTCGTGCACGCCGCAGGCTGGAGAGCAAACCTCGTTCCCGTGACGAACGAAGCGCGACCAAGCAGGAGCCACGGCACATTCGTGGGCGGGTCCCGAGAACCGAACGCTTCGGCGAAGCCGCTGCACGAGAGGCGACTCGCTCACGCAGAGATTTCGCGGCAATCGCCCGCAGCGCTCCCGGCGGACGACCACCACCGGAGGTGACGAACCGGAGCGGCCGGAGACCGACCTCGTCGCCAAAAGTCTCGGCGCGCCCTCGAGCCCCTTCGCGACGAGATGCGCGTCGACCACAACCTCGCGGGCAAGGAGGTGTGCGCCCCTGGCACCGGCTCGAGACCGGGGTATGTTCCCCAGCCATGGGACCCTCCACCGTGGCTCTGGTCCTCGTGGCTGACGACAACGCGGAGAACCGCGCCGTCGCCCGCGCCACGCTCGAGGACGAGGGGTACGCGGTCGTCCTCGCCGACGACGGTGAAGAGGCGGTCGCCGCGCGTGTGCCCGACTGCGTGCTCCTCGACGTCAAGATGCCGAAGCTGGACGGCGTTGGCTCCTCGCGCGTGTCGCGAGAGCAACACCAGCATGTCGACCTCACAGCCCGGAAGGTCAGGGACTACGGCTGTCTCGGGGCTGAATGCGTCGAAGACCACGCGACCGTCGACGTGGGGCCTTAGGAGGCCAAGGTGGCGGCGCGATGGACGAGCCGGATCATCGGCGTCAAGAGCAGCCTTTGGTTCGAACCGCTGCTGATGCTCGGCGTCGCGCTGGGCCTCGGGATCACGCTACCCGCGCTCGATCGTCGCGTGTTCGGGGTCGGCCCACCCGGCGGCGCGTGGGGACTGTGGGTGGCGAGCTCGGCGAGCGGGGCCCGCGCGACGCTCGCCACGTCGGCGACGGCGCTCGCCAGCATCCTCGGAATCTCGATCACGGCCACGATGGTCGTCATCCAGCTCGCAGCGGGGATGTACACGTCCCGCCTCCTGCGGCGCTTCCTGGGTGATCGGCCGATCCGGTTGTTTCTGGGCGCGTTCGTGGGCGGCGTCCTCTACCTGATCATGGTGCTCGGGGCGATCCGTTCGCCTCAGGAGGGCGGCCAGTTCGTGCCGCTCATCTCCGTGCTGGTCGGGCGGCTCCTCACGGTCGGCTGCCTCCTCGTGCTGCTCATCTTCGTTCATTACACGGCGCGCTCCGTGCAGGCGGCCACGATCGTCGAGCGCGTCGCCCGTGACGCGCTGGGCGCCTTTCGCGCCATCCGAAAGCGCGAGGCCGATCACCCGCCCACTCGGGACCCGGACCCTCCGGGCGGCGAAGGCATGGGCGTCCGCGCCGATCAGATCGGCTACCTCCAGGTGATCGACCTTCGCCAGCTGGCCGAGTGTTTGCCCAAAGACGTTGCGTCCGCGCGGATCGACGTCGAGGCTGGCGCGTTTCTGCTCCCGAGCTCGGCGCTCCTGACGCTCTGGTCGGAGGCGGGCGGCCCGCCGCAGCAGCTGGACGAGGAGGCGCTCACGCGCATACGCGCCGCGTTCGCGACCGGACGCGAGCGGACGGTCGAGCAGGACCCCGGGTTCGCCATTCGACAGCTCACCGACGTCGCGCTCAAGGCGCTCTCGCCGGCCGTCAACGACCCGACGACAGCGGTCATGGTGGTGAACGAGATGGGCGTCGTGGCCCACGAGGCGCTGTGCGCAGGCGTGCTCGGGGGCCTGCGCGGCGCGCGGATCGCGGGCCGCGACCTTTGGATCGCCGAGTTCGGCTTGACCTCGGTGATGGACGCGCTGTCGGACGTGGTCGACGCTGCGGCGAACCAACCCGACGTGCTCGAGCGTGCCCTCGCTCTGCTGACGATCATGCGGGCGCACGCCAACACGCCGCGCGCCGAGGCAGCGCTCGAAGGCGTCGCGATCCAGGTGGCGGAGGTCGCCGAGCGCGGAGCTCTGCCGCAGCGCCGCCTCGAGGCCGTCCGCGCCCGCTACCGGGCGTTTCGCCGGACGTGACAGGACCTCGGCGCCGCGGGACTGGCCAGTATTGGCCGCAGTGCACGTGCTGACGAGAAGGCGAACGATCCCATCGCCGCGGCATCAGGCGTTCTGGTGGTGGCGCACGACGAAGAGATCGCAGCCGGCTCGCTGCAGCGACTCATTCTCCAACCGCAAAATCCCGACCCGGATCGTCGCCGTTCGTGCGGATCGCGCGCTCGCGATGCCGCCGGCTCGTTCACGCGCCGGAATGCCGATGGCGCGCAGGGCTCGAAGACGCACCCGCCAGGTTGAACGCCGTGTTCACGACGCCGAGGTGGGTGAGCGCCTGGGGGAAGTTGCCCAGCAACCGCCGCCGCGCCGGATCGTACTCCTCGGAGAGAAGCCCGACGTCGTTCGCCACGCTCGTCACGCGTTCGAAGAGGCGCACCGCCTCCTCCTGCCGTCCCATGAGCACGTACGCATCGGCCAGCCACAGCGTGCAGGGAAGGAAGGCTCCCTCGCAAGGGGGCAGGCCGTCGACGGGCTGCCCGTCGTCGGTCCGATACCGGAACAAGAACCCGTCGCTCATGAGCTCGCGCTCGAGCGCGCTGACCGTCCCCTTGAAGCGCGGATCGTCCCCCGGCAAAAACCCCACCATGGGCATGAGCAACAGCGCCGAGTCCAGCGCCGGCCGATCGTAGGCCATGGTGAAGGTGGACCGCTCTCGATCGAAGGCGCGCGCGCAGACCTCGTCGTGGATCTGCGCGCGAAGGCGCCGCCATCTATCGTGAGGACCTTCGAGCTGAAACCGCTCCATCGACTTGAGGCCGCGGTCGAACGCCACCCAGGCCATCACCTTGGAGAACGTATAGGGTCGGGGTTCGCCGCGGATCTCCCACATCCCGTGGTCCGGATCGCGGCACTTCGACTCGAGCGCCCCGAGCAAGCCCAGCTCGAGGCCCCAGGCCCACGGGTCGGGCGCGATGCCGAACCGGCGCGCCTGAAACAGGGCGTCCAAGACCTCGCCGTAGACGTCGAGCTGCACCTGTCCGTACGCGGCGTTCCCGAGCCGGACGGGTCGCGAACCTTCGTAGCCGCCGAGCCAATCGGCCTGTTGCTCGCGCAAGCGCCGCTCGCCTCGGATTCCGTACATGATCTGAACGTCGGCGGCGTTCCCCGCGGTCGCGCGCAGCAGCCACTCTCGCCAGGCGACCGCCTCCTCGCGATAGCCGGCGGTGAGCAGCGCGTACAGCGTCATCGTCGCGTCCCGCAGCCAGCAATAGCGGTAGTCCCAGTTGCGCACGCCACCGGGCCACTCCGGCAGCGACGTCGTGGGCGCCGCTACGATTCCGCCGCTCGGCGCGTAAGTCAGAGCCTTGAGGACGCGGGAGGCCGTCGCGACGTGCTGCTCGTATGGACCGCGGTACGTCGACTTGGCCGACCAGTTTCGCCACCAACTCTCGGTCTCGTCCAGCGCCCGCGCCGGGTCGATGGCAGCCGGGAGGTCTGCGTGCGACTCGAACCACGTGAGGACCAGCGAACGCCGCTCGCCAGGTCGCACCTTGAAGCGGCCGGAGATCACCGAAGCGTCGTCCGATTGATCCAGCTGCAAGTCGGCGGCGCCGCGAAGACACAGGCCGTCGGGCCCCCCCGTCGCCGTGAGCGCGTCGCCCTGCCGACGAACCCACGGGGCGAAGCGGCCCGTGTCGAAGCGGATGACGAGGTCCATCGAGATCTCGACCTCCCCGTCGATCCCCTCGACCAGCCGGACGATGTCGGGCGCCTGCCCGCGGATGGGCATGAAGTCGATCAGGCGGCAGGTCCCGGTCGCGGTCGACAGCTCCGTCTCCAGGACGAGGGTGCCCAGCCGATACCGTCGCCGTCGCCGCCTGACGCCGTCGCTCGGCGCGACCATCCAGCGGCCGTTGCGGCGATCTCCGAGCAGCGCGCTGAAGCACGCCGCGGAGTCGAACCGTGGGAAGCAGGCCCAATCTATCGAGCCGTCATGGCCGACGAGCGCCGCGGTCTGCGTGTCCCCGATGAGCGCGTAGTCTTCGATTGGAATGGGCATCTCCCGCCGAAGGTACGTTGTGCTCCCAACGAGGCAACGTCCGGACCTTCGCCCATGTGGCGCGGCCGGCCGGGCCGCCCTGCCGCGATAGTCAGTGAGCCGGATATCCCGGTCCCGAAGGGGACTTACCCTTCGAGCATGGGGAAGCGCATGGAGAAGCGCGAGGTCGTGGTGGTGACGGGGGCCTCGGGAGGCGTCGGCCGCGCCGTTGCCCGTGAGTTCGGCAAGCACGGCGCCGCCGTCGGCCTCATCGCCAGGGGCCTGGACGGGCTTCAGGCCGCGCGTGAGGAGATCGAGCGGGAGGGCGGCACAGCGATCGTGCTGCCTACCGACGTCGCCGACGCCGATCAGGTCGAGCTGGCCGCCGCCGAGGTCGAGCGGCAGCTCGGCCCCATCGACGTCTGGGTCAACGACGCGATGGCCACAGTCTTCGCGCCCATCTGGGAGCTAACAGCCGATGAGTTTCGCCGCGCGACCGAGGTCACCTACCTGGGCGTCGTTTACGGCACTCAGGCCGCCCTTCGCCGGATGATGCCCCGGGATCGGGGGACGATCGTCCAGGTCGGCTCGGCGCTCGCCCACCGCAGCATTCCGCTGCAGTCGCCCTACTGCGGCGCGAAGCACGCGATCATCGGGTTCACGGACTCCGTCAGGTCCGAGCTGATGTTTGAGAACAGCCGGGTTCACCTCACGGTCGTCAACCTGCCGGGCGTCAACACCCCCCAATTCGACTGGGGCCGCAACAAGATGCCGAAGCGCGCGCAGCCCGTGCCGCCGATCTATCAGCCCGAGATCCCCGCGCGCGAGATCTACTGGGCGGCCCACCACCGGCGCCGAGAGGTCGACGTAGGGTTCTCGACGTTGAAGGCCGTCATCGGCAACAAGTTCATCCCTGGCTTGCTCGACCGGTACCTGGCCCGCAAGGCGGTGAACGGCCAGCAAACGAACGAGCAGCAACGCCCCGACCAGCCGGACAACCTGTTCTCGCCCGTGCCCGGCGACCACGGCGCGCACGGCCGCTTCGACGCGCGGGCGAGGCGCAAGAGCCCCGAGGTCTGGCTCAGCCGGTACAAGTGGGCCGTCGCCGCCGGGCTCGCGGTGGCCGGCGGCGCCGCGCTCGCGCGCGCTCTTTGACCGAGCGCCGCCGTGACCACAGATTCCCTCCGATGGACGCAGGCGGGAAGTCGACGGCGCTGCCGTCCCCGTCGCGGGCGCGCTGCGCGTCGGACTCGAGCGCCCCGAGATGGGTCTCGAGCTCGAGCGGAGGGACGCCGAGCGGTTCGCGGCGTGAGCGTGCTCATGCAGCCTCGACCTGGTTGTGAGCGCTGGCCAGCGTGCTCACGCTGCCCTCACCCACGCCGACGCGTTCGGCGAGCGGGTGTCGATGCCGGCCGCGCCCCGAAGCGTTCTTGGAGGATCAGCGATGTCGCAAACGGTGGGTGAGTTTCTCTTGGACCGCCTCGTCGCCTGGGGCGTGCGGCGCATCTATGGCTATCCCGGCGACGGCATCAACGGCATCATCGCCTCGTTCCGAAAGGTCAAGGATCTGGACTTCGTTCAGGTCCGCCACGAGGAGATGGCGGCGTTCATGGCGTGCGCGCACGCCAAGTTCACCGGCGAGGTCGGC
>DASZUD010000140.1:0-32110 GCA_035548155.1 Polyangia bacterium | reverse complement strand
GAGGGCCCCAGCAGCGCCGTGATGCCGCGCGAGGGCGCGGTGAACGACACGTCCGCCACGGCGGGCGTGCCGCCCGTGGCGAACCGCTTCGTGAGGCTTTCGACGGTGAGGCTCATTCGGTGGCGCGGCCCGAGGCGATGTCAGGCGGGGTTGCGTCCGCGTCGAGCCGCAGCACGCCCGCGAGGCTGACCACCTCGCCGACGACCAGCAAGCCCGGCGCCTCACGCGCGTAGGTCGCGATCTCGGCGGCGCCCAGCTCGGCGAGCGTCCCCGTCCAGCGCCACGCCTCGGGCGTGCCGGCGCCGACGACGATCGCGGCGGGCGTCGCGCGATCCCACCCGCGCTCGATGAGCAGCTCGGCGATGCGGGCGCGCTGGCGCAACGCCATCATGAGCACCAGCGTCAGCGAGCCGGGCGCGAAGCCGGCGATGAGGGGCGCGTACGTGGCCTCGTGATGCCCCGTCAGCACGGCGAAGCTGGACGCCATCCCGCGGTGCGTGACGGGGATGCCCGACAGCGCCGGCGCCGCGATCGACGACGAGATCCCCGGCACGACCTCGCACGCGAAGCCCGCCTCGGCCAGCGCGAGCGCCTCTTCGCCGCCGCGGCCGAAGACGAATGGGTCGCCGCACTTGAGGCGCACGACCTTCAGCCCGCGGCGCGCGTTCTTGACGAGCAGCCGGTTGAGCACGTCCTGGCCGATCGACTGCCGGCACGCGCGCTTGCCCACGTAGAACCAGCGCGCGCTGGGCGCGAGATCGCGCAGGCGCTCGGAGCCGAGCGCGTCGTAGAGGACCAGATCCGCCTCCGCGAGGCGGCGCGCGCCGCGAACCGTGATGAGCTCGGGATCGCCCGGGCCCGCGCCCACGAGAGACACGCGCGCAGCCGCCTGCGCGTCGTTCGCCGCCGCGGCCGGAACGACGCGCGCCGCTTCGCGCTCGGCGTAGAGCCGGTTCAGCGCCTCGAGCAGCATCGGGCGCCGCTCGGCCATGGGCACGCCCTTCGCCTTCCAGACGCGGCGCACGCGCTCGGCCTCGGCCGTCCAGCTCGCGAGCTCGTCGGGCAGCACGGCCTCCAGCGCCTCGCGCAGCAGGCCCGCGAGCGCCGGCGCCCGGCCGTCCGTCGAGACGGCGACCGTGACGCCGCCGCGACGCACGACGCCCGCGCCATACGCGCTGGCAGAGGCGGGATCGTCGACGGCCAGCACGAACGTGCGCCGCGCCTCGGCGACCGCGGCGACGGCGCGGTTCACCTCGGGCGTCGCGGCCGCCACGACCAGCCACGCGCCGTCGATGTCCGCATCCGCGAACGCGCGCTCGTGCAACGTGAGCGCACCCGCCGCCGCGAGCTCGCGCACCTCCGGCTGCGCTTCGAGCGCGACGACGGTGACGCGCGCCCCCACCTCGACGAGCGAGCGGGCCTTCGCCGTGCCGATGGGCCCAGCGCCCACGACCAGCACGTCGCGCCCCGCGAGCTTCAGGAACAGTGGGAACAGCATCTTCGTCGTACCTCCGGGCCAACGCTCCCGTCGAGCGACTCCGTCCCGTCGCCTCCGACTATAGAAAGCCGGCCCCCCGACGGTCAAGGCTCGATGGACAATTTGTCAGTATAATAGACATTCTCGAAACGCCCGCGAAACCAGGGCGCGGCACGCGCACCGCGCTCAACTCCGCTAGACTGCGCGACCTCATGAGTAGAAAGCTCGCCCCCGCCTCCGAGATCACCCAGGCCGCCGCGACGCTGCGCGGCGCCGACCCGGCCGCCGTCGTGAAGTGGGCGGTCGAGCGCTTCGGCGCGCGCGTCGCCGTCGCCTCGAGCTTCTCCGTCGAGGACTGCGTCGTCATCGACCTCGTCCACAAGGCCGCCGCGAGCGCGGGCGTCAGTGCGCGCGTGTTCGCGCTGGACACGGGCCGCCTCCACGACGAGACGTACCTCACCGCCGAGCGCGTGCGCATGAAGTACGACGTCGAGATCGAGTGGACGTTCCCGCAGCGCGAGGCCGTCGAGCGGCTCATCCGCGGCAAGGGCCTCTACAGCTTCCGCGACTCGCTGGACGACCGCCACGCGTGCTGCGGCATCCGCAAGGTCGAGCCGCTCGGCCGCGCGCTGGCCGACCTCGACGCGTGGATCACGGGCCTGCGCCGCGAACAGTCCGTCACGCGCACCGAGGGCGCCGAGGTCGAGGTCGACGCGGCCCACGGCGGCATGACGAAGGTGAACCCGCTCATCGGCTGGACGATGGAGCAGGTCCGCGCCTACGCGAAGACGAACGCCGTGCCCGTGCACCCGCTGCACGACAAGGGCTACCCGTCGATCGGCTGCGCGCCGTGCACGCGCGCCATCAAGCCGGGCGAGCACCCGCGCGCCGGCCGCTGGTGGTGGGAGGATCCGGAGAACAAGGAATGCGGCCTGCACCTGCCGACCACCGGCTGACCTTCGCGCCGCTGGGCGTGGCGGCGATCGTCTTCGCCGCGACGGCCTGCGGCGGCACGACGCCCGCCGGCGTGGACGCCGGCGTCGACGCCGCGGCGTCCGACGCGCTCGCGGTCGATCTTCGTGTCGATCGCCGCCCAGCAACGAACGAAGCCGCTGTCGAGCTCGACGCAGGTGTCGTTGTAGCCGACGACCGCTTCGACCACACGCCGCCGCGACGAGGCAGCCGAGCAGCCCCATCGTCCGCACGCCGGCCATCTTCCTTGGTCGATCGCGGGCGCCCGATTTGACGGCTCACAGGTCGCGGTGCTTGAACTTCTTGCCGCCGGGGCCGTAGCTGGCCGTCAGGTGACCTTCGCCGCGCAGAAGCCAGCGGTACGTGAGCAGACCCTCCACCCCCACGGGGCCGCGCGCGTGCAGCTTGTCGGTGCTGATGCCCACCTCGGCGCCGAGGCCATAGCGGTACCCGTCGGCGAAGCGCGTGCTGGTGTTGTGATACACGCCCGCGGCGTCGACCTCGGCCAGGAACCTCTCGGCCGCGGCCTTGTCGCTGGTCATGATGGCCTCGGTGTGGCGCGAGCCGTGCGCATCGATGAACGCCAGCGCCGCGTCGAGATCGCGCACCTGCTTGATGGCGATGATGGGCGCGCCGAACTCGAAGCCGAAGTCCGACTCCTGCGCGGCCGGGAGCTCCGGGTGGCGCTTGCGCGTCTCTTCATCGGCGCGCATCTCGACGCCCGCCTCGCCCAGCGCCGCGACGCACGCGTCCAGCGCCGCGTCGGCCTCGGGCTCCCAGAGCAGCGCCTCGGCGGCGTTGCAGGCGGCCGCGTACGTCGTCTTCGCGTCGACGATCACCTTCGCCGACATCGCCGGATCGGCGGCGCGGTGCAGGTACACGTGGCACACGCCCGCGGCGTGCCCCATCACGGGGATGCGCGAGTTGCTCTGGATGTAGCGCACGAACTCGGACGAGCCGCGCGCGACGATCAGATCGACGGTGCCGTGCAGGCCCAGCACGGCGGCGACGTCCTCGCGCCCGGCCAGCAGCACGGCGGCGCGGCGATCGAGGCCGTGCCTCTCGAGCACGCCGTGCACGACGCCGATGAGCGCCTGGTTCGTCGTGGTCGCCTCGCGCCCGCCCTTGAGGAGGACGGCGTTGCCGCTCTTCCAGGCGAGGCCGACGATCTGCACGAGCGCGTCCGGGCGCGACTCGAAGACGACGCCGAGGAGGCCCAGCGGGCACGAGACGCGCTCGAGCACGAGGCCGTCGTCCAGCTCGCGGCGCAAGGTGGTGCGGCCCACGAGGTCCGGCATGGCCGCCAGCTGCTGGAGCCCGTCGATGAGGCCGTCGAGCTTCTTGCCGTCGAGGCCGAGGCGCTTCGCGAGCGCGGGCGCGACGCCCTCCGACTTCGCGCGCGCGACGTCCTCAGCGTTGGCGGCGAGGATCGCGGCGCGCGTCTTCTCGTCGCCCAGGGCCGCCGCCAGATCACGCAGCAGCGCCGCGCGCGTCTCGGACGGAAGGCGCGCGAGCTTGCCGCCCGCGGCGCGCGCCGCGAGCGCCGTTTGCCGAATCGCCTCGATGTTGCTCGTCGTCATTCAGACAGCCCCCATGACCAGATTGTCGCGCGTGATGAGCGCGTCGTAGCCCCGGAACCCCAGGATGGCATCGATGTCGTCGCTGTGCCGGCCGGCGAGCTTGCGGCACGCCTCCGACGGGTAGTTCACGACGCCGCGCCCGTGCACGCGCCCGCTGCCGTCGCGCACCTCGACGACGTCGCCCTGCTCGAAGTTGCCGTCGACGGACACGACGCCGATCGGCAGCAGCGACGCCTTGCCGTCGTTCAGCGCCCGCAGCGCGCCGTCGTTGACGACGAGCGCGCCGCGGTGCCGCGCGCCCACGGCGATGTGGCGCAGGCGCGCGCCACGGCGCTCGGGCGCGGGGATCAGCGTGCCCAGGTCCTCGCCCGCGAGCGCGCGCTCGAGCACGCGCGGCTCGCCGCCGCCCGCGATCAGCACCGTCGTGCCCTCGCCGGCGGCCAGCGCCGCCGCCTCGAGCTTGCTGGCCATGCCGCCGAGGCCACCGGACGAGCTGCCGCTGGCGCGCGCCTTCGTGGCCTCGTCGATGACGCCGAGCTCGGGGATGCGGCTGGCCGTGGGATCATGCTTGGGGTTCGCCGTATAGAGACCCGAGACGTTCGTCAGCAGCACCAAGAGATCGGCGTCCAGGCTGACGGCGACGCGGGCCGAGAGGCCGTCGTTGTCGCCAAAACCGACCGCGGGCGCGGGCGTCGCGCCGCCGTTCTGCGCGCGCCGGTGCTCGACGAGCTCGCGCACGCTGACGCTGTCGTTCTCGTTGAGCACGGGCACGGCGCCCAGCTCGAGGAGACGCATCAGCGTCGTGCGCAGGCACAGCGCGCGATCGCGGTCGGCCAGGTCCTCCTGCGTGAGCAGCACCTGCGCCGCCGTGAGGCCGCGCCGCGCGAAGGCCTGCGTGTACACGCCCATGAGGTGGCTCTGGCCGGCGGCCGCGCACGCCTGCCGCATCCCCAGCGACCGCGGCCGCTCCTTGAGGCCCAGCGCGCGCACGCCCATCGTGACGGCCCCGCTGGACACCATGACGACCTCGCGCCCCTCGCGCCGCAGCCGGGCGACCCCTTCGATGATGTCGTTCAGCCGATCGTGCGCCAGCTCGACGCCATCGTCGGTGACGACGTGCGTGCCCAGCTTGACGACGATGCGGTGGGCATCGGCGAGGTGTCGGCGAGACTCGGACATGGCCGGTCAATCTACCGTCGCGCCCCGCGGGAATCCACCGCCGCAGCGACGGTTGCGACGCTCCGACGCGGCATGAGATCATCGCGTCGTGCGACCGCCGTCCACCATCCCTCAATCGCTCCGTGAGATGGCCGAGGAGCCCGAGTGCTACGTCAACAAGATCCCGGCGGGCGCGCGCCGCGTCGAGACGGACGACTTCACGATCCTCTTCGGCCCGGTGAACACGCAGTCCGTGACGTCCCGCATCCGCACGACGGCCGCGGACCTCGAGCGCACCGTCGCCGACGTGCGTCGAACGGTGCGCGAGACCGGCTGCGTGCGGAACGTGTGGCAGATCGGCCCGTCGACCCGCCCGGAGGGGCTCGGGCGCATGCTGCTCGCGCGAGGCTTCGAGCGCGCGGGGCGCCCGCCCTTCGAGGCGGCGGTGACGGCGATGGCCCTCGCGAAGCGGCCCGCGATCGCGCCCACCGGCGTCGAAGCGCGGCTCGTGCGCGACATCGACGAGTACCGGGAGGCCGTGCGCATCGCCATGACCGCCTTCAACGAGTCGCCCGAGGACGCAGCGAGGTGGTACGAGGCCGTGCCCTCGTTCTGGGCGGCGCAGGACGGCGTCGACATGTTCACGCACCTCGCGTTCCTCGACGGTCGCCCCGTGGGCATGGCCTTCGCGGCCGCGGCGCGCTCGGCCGTCCTCCTGGGCGGCAGCGGCGTCCTCCCGGAGGCGCGCGGCAAGGGCGTCTACCGCGCGCTCATCGCGGCGCGCTGGGAAGAGGCCACGCGCAACGGGCACGAGGGGCTCATCATCCACGCGGGCGCGATGTCGCGCCCCATCCTCGCGCGCTGCGGGTTCGAGCGCGTGTGCGACGTCGAGCTCTTCGAGGACGCGACGCTGCGCGGAGCCTGAGCGCTACTTCGCCGGGCACCGCACGGCGCGGTCACCGTCGAAGCGCGCCTCGAGGAAGCGCGAGATCGTGACGGCGGCGTCCCGCGCGGCCTGCGTCTCGCCGTTCAGCTCGTCGCGCAGCGCGACGAGCGTCGCGCGCCGCTCGCGCACGGACCGGTTGCCGGCGCAGGCGATGCGCTCCAGCGTCCCGGGCAGCTCGGCGGTCGCGCGGCGCAGGTTCGCGGCCAGCGTGCGCGCGGCCAGGCCCCCGCGCAGGTCGGCCGTGACCGCGAGGAACTTGGCCTTCTCCTGGCGGTACGGATCCTGGCCGCCGAGGCGCACGAGCTCGTCCGTGAGATCGAAGTGACCGCCCACGCCGACCACCACGATCGCCGCGTCGAAGTAGCACGCGCGCGGGTACTTGCAGGCCTCCGACGGATCGGGGCGGTAGGGCGACATCTGCGGGATGAGGGGCTGATACCCGGGCCGTGGGCTCGCGTCCGCGGGCGGTCCGCCGCGGGGCTTGCGGTGGTGAAGGAGGTCGCTGATCGTGCTCTGCAGCGTGGGACCGCCACCGCGCATGGGCATCGGCGCCCACGGGAACAGCGACAGTCCTCTCTCGACCGACACGCCTTTTTCGGAGAAGCTCGCCGTGCCGTCGGGCGCGATGCGGGCCGTGAAGGCCGGTCCTTCGTAGACGAGGTCGCCGTTCTTCGCGCGCTTGAGCTCGTAGGGACGATCCGCGGCGGCGGACGGCTCGCTGGGCAGCGGCGCCAGCAGCGACGGCGGACCGGCCACGAGCGCGCCGCCGTCGGCCGCGGCCAGCAAGAGCGCGAGCGTCAACGTGAGCGCGGCCATGTCCTTCCGATGTCGGATCCCCCGGCCAGGTTGCCTGCGATCTCCGCCCCGGCGCTATGATGTTGGGATAATGCCTACGCTCGACTATGCGGTGCTCCGCGTCCGCGCGGCGATCCTCCTGGCCTTCGTCGGTGTGGCGTGCGGCCGCACCGGACTGGACGCGCCCGTCGACGTGACGATCTCGGGCAGCGGCGGCACGATGGCGGCCGGCTCGGCCGGCACGACGGGCTCCGCGGGCACGCTCGGCACCGCGGGCACGACCGGCTTCGCGGGCGCCACCGGCTTCGCGGGCGCCACCGGCTTCGCGGGCGCCACCGGCTTCGCGGGCACGACCGGCTTCGCGGGCACGACCGGCACCGCGGGCACGGGCGGGCCGATCTGCCCGGAAGGCGCGACGACCTGCCTGTCGGATCAGGTGGTGCAGACCTGCCAGAACGGCAGCTGGAGCGGCCTCACCTTCTGTCCGCACTACTGCTCGCAAGGCGCCTGCGTCGATTGCAAGGACGGCACGACCCGCTGCGGATCGGGCGCCACCGTGCAGCTGTGCAAGGGCGGGCAGTGGTTCGACTTCACCGAGTGCGCGTTCGCGTGCGTCAACGACACGTGCGGCATGAATCCGAAGCAGGTGTTCGTGACGTCGCAGACGTTCGTGGGGGGCGAGCTGGGCGGGCTCGACGGCGCCGACGCCATCTGCAACGAGCTCGCGCTCGCGGCGGGAGTCTCGGGCACCTTCCGCGCCTGGCTCAGCGATTCGACGGGCTCGCCCGTGACGCGCTTCAGCCGCGACGGCGGACCGTACGTCCTCCTCAGCGGCGACGTCGTCGCCAACAACTGGAACGAGCTGACGCTGGGCGTGGCGCAGGTCCCCATCGAGATCACCGAGCAGCACGACACCCCGCCGGGCGCGACGGGCGGCTGTCCCGGCCCCGCCGTCTGGTCCAACACGGCGCCCACGGGGGCCATCGTCAACGCCGAGCTCTCCTGCGGCAACTGGTCCGATCCGATGGGGCGTGGTTCGGTTTGGGGCAGCGCCGCCTCGCGCGACAACTGGAGCGACGACTGCAGCAACTTCGACGTCGATCCAGGGCTCGCGTGCGGCTCGCGGGCCGCGCTGTTCTGCTTCGAGCAGTGAGCTACAATGCCGCCGGTCATGGCGGCTGACGGGAAGGGGATCGCGAAGAAGCTGGCCGCGCTGCTGGCCAGCGAGGCGGCCGAGCGGCAGATCGCGGCGGCGATCGTCATCGGCGAGCTGGGCCTGCGCGACCCGGCGCTGGTGGCGGGGCTGTCGGCCATGGCGGGCAGTGGATTGCCGCCGCTGCAGCGGCACGCGGCCGAGGCGCTGGGACGGATCGCGCCGCCCAAGGCGCTGGCGGCGCTGTTGCCGCTGCTGGCGTCGCGAGACGAAGGCGTGCGGCGCGCGGCCGCGGCTGCGGTGAGCGCGTACGGCGACGCCGCGCTGCCGGCGCTGCGCGAGCGCCTCGGCGCGACCCAGGGCGACGAGCGGCGCGCCGTCGAGGAGGCGCTGGCGCGCACGGGCGGCAAGGACGCGATCGCGACGCTGCTCGGCGGATTGGACGGCGCTGATGTCGAGGAGGCGCGTGCCGCGACGCTGGCGGCGCGCCAACGCATCAAGGACGCCGACGCGCGCGAGCGGCGCGCGTACCTCGGCGAGGTGAAGCGCTTCCTCGGCCTCAAGAAGACGAAGAGCTCGCCGGCAGCGACGGTGGCGGCGCTGCGCGTGCTCGGGTTCCTCGAGGACGAGGGGAGCGTGCCGCTGCTCCTCGAGCAGGCGGCCAGCGCGAAGGCGGCGCCGGAGGTGCGTGAAGAGGCGCTGATCGCGCTGCGCTTCCTGGGGCGCGGCGGCAACGAGAAGGCGGGCGCGAAGGCGGCCGCCGCCGCGGCGAAGATCATGGGCGTCGCCGAGACGGCGGCGCTGCCGACGGCGCGCGCCGCGATCTACACGCTGGCGTGCTTGCCGCTGCCGGGCGCCCTGGCGCCGCGGCTCGCGAAGCTGGCGGCCCACGGCGAGGCGGAGCGGGCGCGCCTCGCGACCGAGCGCCTCGCGCAGATGCCGGGGCCCGAGGCGTCGCGCGCCCTCGGCGAGCTGCTGCTGGGCACGCGCGAGCGCGCGCTGGCCGAGGCCGCCGCCACGGCGCTCTCCTCGCGGCCCGACGCGGGCGCCGTGCTGGCGCGCGCGCTGCTGGACGCCGAGGATGCCGAGCGCGTCGCTCTGCTCGCGCGCCTCTTGCGCCCGCACCAGCGCGCGCTCGACGGCAAGGCGACGCGCGCGCTGCGCGAAGAAGCGGTGGCGCGCCTCACGGCGGGCAAGCCGCCCGGAACGTGGGAGCCGCTGATCTCGGTCGCGCGCGAAGCCGACGCAGACGCGACCGCCGAGGCGCTGCGCGCGGCCGCGGCGAAGCTGCGCAAGGGCAAGCCCCAGCAGGCGCTGGCGGCGCTGCGCCTGCTCGGGCGCGCGCCGGCGGCGACGCCCGACGACGGCTACGCGTGGGCCACGCTGGAGCTCGGCGCGGGCCGCCGCGACGAGGCGTTCACGATCTTCGGGCAGTTGGCCGAGCGCGGGTTCGATCTCGCGTCCGCGCTGCGCCGCGATCGCGCGCTCGACGCCGAGGCGCGTTACCAGATCGGCTTCCACTTCGCCGAGTCCCGCCACCCGGTGGGAGAAGAGATCCTGAGCGCCGTCGCCGAGGCGGCCGGCCGCACGAAGCTGGGCCAGATGGCGCGCGCCAAGCTGAAGTCCGCCGGTTACGGCGATTAGCCCGGGGGCGACCGAAACGCGCGGCCCCGGGGACCGTGCAAGCGGAGGCGAATTCACTTGGCCGGAGCGAGCCCGGGGGCCCGGGGGGCCAAAGCGCGCGAAGCGCGCGATCAACTTGTGCCATAGTGCGCCCGTCATGCTCGCGGAAAATCAGACGTTGACGGTGCTCGGCTGCGGAACGATGGGCGAGGCCATCGTGCGCGGCCTGCTCAACTCGGGGCGCGTCAAGCCCGCCCAGGTGTTCGCGACCGATCGGCGCGCCGAGGTGGTCAAGGCGCTGCGCGACAAGCACGGCGTCCGCGCCGGCAGCGACAACGTCGAGGCCTGCAAAGCGGCCGACGTGGTGGTCGTCTGCGTGAAGCCGCACGAGGTGGGCGCGGCCGTGAGCACGCCCGAGACGAAGAAGGCCCTCGCGGGCAAGCTGGTGATCAGCATCGCCGCCGGCGTGCGCCTCGCGCAGCTCGCCGACTGGCTGCCCGACAGCCACGTGATCCGCGCCATGCCGAACACGCCCTGCCTCATCGGCGAGGGCATGACTGTGATCGCGCGCGGCCCGGGCGTGACGGACGCGCACGCCAAGCAGGCGCTCGAGATCTTCAGCTGTGTGGGCCGCTGCCTGGAGACGGACGACAAGCTCATGGACGCCGTCACCAGCCTCAACGGCAGCGGACCAGCGTTCGCGTACATCATCCTCGAGGCGCTGGCCGACGGAGGCGTGCGCATGGGCCTGCGGCGCGACACCGCCATCCAGATCGCGGCGCAGATGTTCCAGGGCGCGGCGCGCATGGTGCTGGAGACGGGCATGCACCCGGCCGCGCTGAAGGATCAGGTGACCACGCCGGCGGGCAGCACGATCGCCGGCCTGCTCACGATGGAAGACGGGCGCATCCGCTCGGTGATCGCGCGCGCCGTCGAGGAGGCGGCGGGCGTCGCCGCCAAGCTGGGCCAGACGCAAAAGTAGCCCGGCGTGTTCGATCCGCGCGCGCTGCTGTCGGCCGAGAACCTCGTCAGCCTCGTGAGCCTCGCGCTCATGGAGGTGGTGCTGGGCATCGACAACATCATCTTCGTCGCGATCCTCTCGCAGAAGGTCACGGCGGGCAGCCGCAAGCGCGTCCGGCGCCTCGGCATCAGCCTGGCGCTGGTGCTGCGCATCGGCCTCCTGCTGACGCTCTCCTGGATCATGGGCCTCACGAAGCCGCTGTTCCACGTGCTGGACCACGGCTTCTCGGGGCGCGATCTCGTGCTGTTCGTGGGCGGCCTCTTCCTCATGGCCAAGGCCACGATGGAGATCCACGAGCGAATGGAGCAGGCCGCGCACGACGGTGAAGACGGCGAGAAGGTTGCGCCTGCCGTGGAAGGCTCCGCCGGCTTCGCCTCGACGCTCGTGCAGATCCTCCTCCTCGACATCGTCTTCTCCCTCGACTCGGTGATCACGGCCGTGGGCATGGCGCGCGCCGTCGGCATCATGATCGCAGCGATGGTGATCGCCGTCGGCGTCATGCTGGTGTTCGCGGACACGATCAGCGAGTTCATCGGGCGCCACCCGAACATGAAGGTGCTCGCCCTCTCCTTCCTGCTGCTCATCGGCTTCTTGCTGGTGGCCGACGCCTTCGGGCATCACATCGACAAGGGCTACATCTACTTCGCGATGGCCTTCGCGCTCGCCATCGAGCTGGTCAACATGCGCACGCGGAAGAAGGCCCGCGCGCGCGCCCGCCTCGCCACGGAGAAGGCCGCAAAGCCATGAGAACAACCTCGCGCTCGCTCGCCCTCGTCAGCCTCACGCTCGGCCTTGCGCTGGCCTCATCGAGCCGTGCCCACGCCGAAGGCGAAACCGGAGGGTTCGCGCCGACGGCCGAGGCGGGCGGCGGCTTCGGCGCGCAGGGCCAGATCGCGCTCAGCCTCGGCGGCACGGCCGACCAGTACCTCTTCTTCCACAAGGACGGCGGCGCCTGGCAGCTGCAGCTGGCCCCCGCGGCCGACTACTTCCTCTCGCCGCGCTTGTCGGTGGGCGGCGTCGTCGCATACAGCCACGCCAGCGGCGGCGGCGCCACGAACGACAACGGCACGACCACCTTCCGCATCGCGCCGCGGGTCGGCTATGCGTTCGACTTCACGGACAAGATCGGCGTGTGGCCGCTCGGCGGCGTCGCCTTCGACGTCCGTTGGGCGAACCACGACACGGCGACCAACACGTTCGTCGTGCTCTACGCCCCCTTCATCTATCACCTGGCACCCCACTTCTTCGGGGGCCTCGGCCCGTCGGCGAACGTCCGCCTCACGGGCAACGACGACACGTCCTGGGGCCTGGACACGCTGCTCGGCGGCTGGTTCTAGGAAACGAGCTCAATCCTGGCAGCGTCGCGCCCAGCGAGCGCCGGGGCCCGGGAGCTCACTTGACCGTGGATTCCCACTTCGTCTGCTTGATCTTCAGCGCGGGGTGGCTGACCAAGAGGTGCCACACGACGGCGCACAACCCCTCGGTGTGAGGCGTGATGCGGTCGGGGGACACGACCGGGATCAGGACGCAGGCCTTGGCGGCAGCGCGCGTCGCGCCTCCGTCCTTGCCGACGATGCCGAACACGGGGGCGCCCACCTGCTTGGCCAGCTCGAGCGCGCGGACGAGGTTGGGCGACACGTTCTTCTCGACGTTGCCGCCGCCCACGGAGAACACGAGCAGCGCGTCCTTCGCGCCGAGGCGCGAGACCTTGAGCCACTCCGAGAAGCTGGTCTCCCAGCCCTCGTCGTTGACGCGCGCCGTGAGCTCCGAGACGTTGTCCGTCGGCGCGTAGGCCTCGAAGCCGCAGATCTTGCGGAAGTCGTTCACGGCGTGGCTGGCGTGGCCCGCCGAGCCGCCGACGCCCAAAATGAAGAGGCGGCCGCCACCGTCGCGCACGGACGCTAGGCCCGTCGCGAGCGCGTCGACCACCGCGGCGTCGATCTTCTTCACGGCCTCGACGGTCTCGTCGAGGAACAGCTTCGCGAAGTCGCTCACAGCTTGAACCCTGCGGCCTGCGCGTCGCGATAGAACATCTGCACGGTCTCGAGGCTGAACTGCTTCAGGTCCTTGCCGATCGTAGGCAGCTTCGCCAGAACGTCGTTGGTGACCGTGATGATGTCGCAGCCGATCTCGGCCGCCTGCAGGATGTTGAGCAGCTCGCGCGGGCTGGCCCACAGAAGCTCGATCTGGCTGCCGGCCGCCCTGCAGATCGTCAGCGCCTCGCGCATGAGCGGAATGGGATCGCGGCCCGTGTCGGCGATGCGCCCCGCGAAGACCGAGACCACCGACGGCGCGCCACCCTCGAGCGCCTGCGCGGTTTCGCGCACCTGCTCCAGCGTGCAGATCGCCGTGACGTTGAGCTTGACGCCCGCGCTCGCGAGCTCGCGGATCAGCGGCGCCGCCGACTCGCCCTTCGTGTTCGTGATGGGGATCTTCACGTAGACGTTGTCGCCCCACGTCTTGATCTCCAGCGCCTGGCGCTTCATCTCGGGCCACTCGTCGGCGAAGACCTCGAACGAGATCGGCTTGTCCTTGATGACGCCGAGGACCTGCTTCGCGAACGCGCGGTAATCGCTGATCCCCGCCTTCCGCATCAGCGTTGGGTTCGTCGTGAAGCCGGAGATGCGAGGGTTCTTGTGGAGCTCGAGCATGGGCTCGAGCGCCGCGCCGTCGGCAAAGATCTTCAGCTTGTCGAGGCTGGGGATTTTGTCAGTCATGCAGTCCTTGGAGGGTAGTCGGGCCGCCCCCGACCCGCAAGGGCGCCCAGGGATTCGGACAGGGCGCCCAGGGATTCACCGATGCAACGGACGCGCGGATTCTGGTCAATCAGGGCTTTTTCCTGCGCAGGAGGGAGAGCCTGGACGCCGGACGCTGTTCGACGACCTCGAACGTGCCCGCGGCGATGGCCCCCTGCGCGGCGTCGGCGCCGGAGCCATCCAGCGCGTACAGCACGTAGTCGACGCCCTCGGTGCCACTGACGCGCAGCCCGAAGGCGTTGAGCCGCGTCGAGACGTGGGCGTGCTCCATCTCGGAGACG
Source organism: Polyangia bacterium (assembly GCA_035548155.1). Lineage (GTDB taxonomy): Bacteria > Myxococcota_A > Polyangia > Fen-1088 > Fen-1088 > DASZFV01. Next base: position 18,348 of record DASZUD010000140.1, on the reverse strand, counting down.
GCGACGGGCGCGTCCTTGGGGATCTTCGCGGCCAGCTCGGCCAGGTCACGCGCCTTCTGCTTCTCCTCCGGCGAGACCTTGCGGAACTCGGAGATCTGGCGGAACCCGCCCCGGAACTTGTCCCCCGGCGGCATGGCGCCCCAGATGCGCATCGTGAGGAACGTCGCGACGGCCATGCCGCCCACGGCGCCCGCCAGCCTGGCTCGCCCCGCCGGCGTCCGTCCGTACGACGCGAGCGCCAGCGCCGCCGCGAGGAACATGAACGGAACGTAGAGCAGCACGTACTGAAAGCTGATCTGCACCGTGGGTCCGTAGCCCGTCGTCAGCACCGTGAACGGGACGGCCGGCAGCAGCGCCATCCAGAGCAGCCCGCGCCGGAGCGGCAGAAAGACCATCGGCACGAGCACCAGGCCGATGAGCACGATCTTCTCGGTGGTGACGAGCGTCTTCCACACGAAGATCGGGTTCGTCAGCAGCGTCTTCACGACGCCGCCGTAGGTGTTCTCGCCCGCGGGGTAGAGATCTTTGTAGAGATCGGAGAACCACCAGCTCCCGAAGCGGGGCATGACGGCGAACTTGATGACGACGAAGTACACCACCGAGGTGATCGTGATGAGGAGCGCCGCGCGGGTGTGGCGCCCCACGAGCAGGAGGTAGAGGCCGAGCACGATGAACCCGATCGGCACGTCTTCCCGGCACCCCAGCGCCAGCACGAAGAACAACGAGAAGAGGACGGGCCGCCGCGCGTCGAGCATGTCGACCGCCCACAACGTGAAGAGCACCGCGAACGGCTGGAAGTGGATGTCGTAGAAGTTCGCCTGGTGCATCGGCGCGTAGGCGAGGTACGCCAGGGCCAGCACCACCGCGGCCGGCCGCGGCAGGCGGCGCGCCGCGAATCGGTAGAGCGGGATGGCGCCGAGCGCGAGCGCGACCGCCTGCATCACCAGCAGCGTCTCCGCGCCGGGGTGAAGCGCGTAGAACGGGAGCACTGCGAACATCGTCAGCTCGGCGTGGTTGCTGAGCATCGACCAGTTGCCGCCCTTCGGCAGCACGGCGGGACACCGGAACGGGTGTCCGTGCAGCATGTTGTAAAACATCGTGTCGTAGTTGCCGAGGTCGAACGCCGCCGTGCCGAACTGGCGGTGCTGGAGGATCGTCCCGTAGCTCATCCAGACCGCGTAGAAGAGCGTGCCCAGCACGACGATCGCGGCGGCGGGCGAGACGCGGCGGATCCCGGCCGCACGAGCGGCGGCGCGCGAGAGGGACCGCGCGGCCGCGAGGCGCCCCGCGCCGAGCTCGGCCGCCGACGCGCGCACGCAGCATTCGCCCAGCAGCGCCACGAACGCGATGCCAGCCACGCGCGCCAGGGGATCCCAGTCCGTCGCGACGAGGAGCGGCCAAATGAGGGAGGGCAACATGAGCGGCCAGAAGAGCCGCGCCGTGCGCAGCACGCGAACCGCGCGGTCGACGGGCGACGAGCGCCGCAGCCCCCAAGTTCTGAGGACCAGCGCCGCGAACGCGCCGACCGCACCGCCCACGCCCAGCCAGGCGAGCATCTGCTTGCGCGCGTGGGCCGTGAGCTGGTTCGAGTTCACGAAGTCGTGCAGGTTCCACACGGCGTGAGTGCGAAACGCGTTCGTCAATTGCATCACGAATGCCGCGACGCAGAAGCCGACCATCATCAAAACGATCGCCCCGCGCATGAACACGGCGAAGGTGCGCGGCCGCGGGCGCAGCAGGCTCCGCAGGCGGGGCCGCGGCTCCGGCGCCGGCGTCTGCACCGGCGGCACGGGGAAACCCAGCGGTTCGGCCTCGACCGGCTGCTCGCTCGACGCCTGCAATGGCTCCACGTCAGCCGGGGCCAGCGCCTCGGAATCGACGCCTTCGTCTACGGGCTGCATCGGGTGCATGAGTCGGGCAAAGTGCCATCATCTTACATTCTTTTCGGCCAGATTCCGGCCCAGGGACTCTCGACTGGACGCTGCCCGAGGCCCCCTGCTAGTTTCCCTCGCGAGCCTTACCGAAGATGCCCCTGCTCTCGATCGTCGTCCCCGTCTACAACGAGGAGCAAACGCTTCCGAAGTTCCTGGCGACCATGCGGCCCGTCTTGTCGCAGATCACCGAGGACTACGAGATCATCTTCGTGGCGGATCCCTGCACCGATCGCACCGTCGAAATCATCCGCGAGGAGAACGGGCGAGACGCGCGCGTGAAGTTGCTGCTGTTCTCGCGTCGCTTCGGCCAACCGTCGGCGACGCTGGGCGGGCTGACCTACGCGACGGGCGACGCCATCGTCGTGATCGACTGCGACCTGCAGGACCCGCCGGGGCTCATCCCCGAGATGGTGCGGCTCTGGCGAGAGGGCAACAAGGTCGTCATCCCGCAGCGCACGTCGCGCGAGGGTGAGACGCTGGTGAAGCGCATCATCTCGTACGTCGGCTACTGGGTGATCAACCGCATCGCCATCGTGCCGATCCCGCGCAACACGGGCGACTTCCGCCTCCTCGATCGGCGCGTGGCCAAGGAGATCATCAGCCTGCGCGAGAGCCACGGCTTTCTGCGCGGCCTCACGAGCATCGTCGGGTTCAAGACGGTGCTGCTGCCGTTCAACCGGGAGGCGCGCGTCGGCGGCGAGGGCAAGTACAACCGCCTCACGGGCAGCCTCAAGATCGGCTTCAACGGCATCGTCGCGTTCTCCGACTCGCTGCTGCGGCTCATGGTCATCGCGGGGATCTCGATGGCGGGCGTGGCGCTGCTGGCGATTCCCGTCGTGGCGCTGCTCAAGGCCTACGACCTGTACAGCTTCGCCCAGGGCCTGGCGACCATGTGCATCCTCATGCTGTTCCTCGGGGGCGTGCAGCTCGTCGGCATGGGGCTCCTCGGTGCGTACGTGGGGCGCATCTACGACGAGACGAAGCGCCGCCCCAAGTTCATCGTCGAAGAACAGATCGGCATCGAGCGCGCCGCACGGCCGTCGCTCGGAGCACCGCTCGCGGAGGAGTCGTGAAAGCATTCGTGACCGGCGCGGCCGGCTTCATCGGCAGCAACCTGGTCGACCGCCTGCTCGCACGCGGCGACGAAGTCGTGGGCTACGACAACCTGTCGACCGGGCGCCGCGAGTTCCTGCGTGACGCCCTCACGAACCCGCGCTTCGAGCTGGTCGAGGGCGACGTCCTCGACGGGGCCGCCATGGCGGCGGCGATGCGCGGCGCCGAGTTCGTGTTTCACCTGGCGGCCAACGCCGACGTGCGCTTCGGCCTGCAGCACCCCGAGAAGGACGTCCAGCAGAACACCATCGCCACGTTCCGCGTGCTCGAAGCCATGCGGGAGAACGGCGTCAAGCGCATCGCCTTCAGCTCGACGGGCTCGATCTACGGCGAGGCCGAGGTGTTCCCTACGCCCGAAAACGCACCGTTCCCCGTGCAGACGTCGCTTTACGGCGCGTCGAAGCTCGCGGGCGAGGGCCTCATCAGCGCGTATTGCGAAGGGTACGGCTTCCAGGGCTGGATCTTCCGGTTCGTGTCGATCCTGGGCGAGCGCTACACGCACGGCCACGTGTTCGACTTCTACAAGCGCCTGCGCGACGACCCGAAGGCGCTCCACGTGCTGGGCAACGGCAAGCAGCGCAAGTCGTACCTGTACGTGCACGACTGCATCGACGCGATCTTCTTGGCCACGGCCAACCCCGGCGCGGCCAAGGTCACGATCCTCAACCTCGGCGCCGACGAGCATTGCACGGTCAACGACTCGATCGGCTGGATCACGGGCGCCCTCGGCCTCCAGCCCCAGCTGACGTACGCGGGCGGCGAGCGCGGCTGGATCGGCGACAGCCCGTTCATCTTCCTGGACTGCGCGCGCATGCGGAAGCTCGGGTGGGCTCCCAAGCTCACGATCCAACAAGGCATCCTGCGCACGCTCGAATATTTGCGCGCGAACCCGTGGGTGCTGGAGGAGCGGCACTAGCCCCATGCCTGGGTCCGGCAAGTGGCCCAAGGCCCTGTCGTCGCTGACGGCCGAGCAGCAGCGACGCAGCGACGAGTTCATGAAGCTGTGGCTCTTCGAGCTCGCGGACAAGCCTCGCTACAGCTCGATCGAGAAGTTCAACCACGGCTTCCCCGTCGAGAACTCGCCGCCGGGCTTCAAGACGACGCTGGAGATCGGCGCCGGCGTGGGCGAGCACCTCGAGTACGAGCAGCTCACGCCCGAGCAGGAGCGCAACTACTACTGCAACGACATGCGCGAGAACGTGGCGGCCGAGATCCGGCGCCGCTTCCCCAACGTGCAGACCGTCGTGGGTGACTGCCAGCAACGCCTGAACTTCCCCGATGGCTACTTCGATCGTTACCTGGCCATCCACGTCCTCGAGCACCTGCCCAACCTGCCCGCCGCGATCCGGGAGGCGTGGCGGCTCCTCGACAAGGAGAAGGGTCGGATGCTGGTGGTGATCCCCACCGAGGGCAGCTTGGCCTACAGCCTGGCGCGCAAGATCTCGGCCGAGCGCGTGTGGAAGCGGCACTTCGACGTGCCCTACACCGAGTTCTACAAGCGCGAGCACATCAACCGCGTCCCCGAGATCCTGGAGGAGCTCGAGCCGTACTTCACGATCGAGACGCGCAGCTACTTCCCGCTGCGCGTGCCGCTCGAGTTCTGCAACCTCGTGATCGGCCTGGTCCTCACCCCGCGCGCCCGGCCGACGGGCGCGGCTACGACCGCCTGACCCACACGGCGTAATCACCCCAGGGCGCGCCCTCGGCGAAGGGTGCCATGATCGCCTGGGTGGCCTTCGACGCGCAGGACCGCTCGACCACCACGAAGTCGGCCGCCGAGACCAGCGTCGCGGGATCACCGGGAGCGCCGCCCCCGCCGCCCGCCGCCACCGCGTCGATCTCCCCGAGCGAAACGTTGCGCACGCCGTTGCACCCCAGGAACGCGACCAACCCGGGCTCGACCGCCGGCGGGGCGGCCTGCGGGATGGTGACGACGCCGAAGTCGCCTAAATCGACGCGCCCCGCGCCGTAGCGGAGGACGTAGTTCCAGAAGACGAGCTCGCCCGACAGCGGGACCTCGCGGTTGGGGCTGCCGACGTGTCGCCACACGATGTGCGTCGCGCCCAACTTCTTCACCGCCTCGTGCACGCGATCGGGGCGCGCCAGGTATCGGTAGTCGATGGCGGACTGCAGGCGGAGGCTGTCCTGCATGGCCCGGCGCGCGAGGCCGAGGCGCATGTACTCCTCGTGCAGGAGCACGTACGCGTCCCTGGGCAGGTACTTGTTGACCTGATCGTAGCCCGTCTCGAACTTCAAGCGCGGCGTGGGCTCGCCGCGGAAGCCGGCCGTCAGCAGGCGCAACGCGCGAAGCGCCGGCACGTCGCCGCCCAACATCGCGTGCGACGGCAACCACGGCACCACGGCCCCCCACACGATCTGCAAGCCGACGAGCAACACGACGCCTGCGCGCGCGACAGCGCCGGCGCTCCACGCGAGGCCCAGCGCCGCGGCGGTGCTGGCCACCATCCAGGGCAGGACGGCCTGGAGGTAACGATCCTGGTGGTACGTCCAGTACCAGATGAAGACGCCCAGCATCGCGCCGACGGCGAGCGCCAACGCGCGCCGGCCGCCGCGTGCAATCAGCAGGTTCGGCAGCGTCATCGTGAACAGGAAGCCGAAGACGGGAAGATCCCGGTGGAATGACCACCAGTCATTCGGGACGAAGGAGAAGTTGAAGACCGCCGCCAGCGCCTTCTCCAGCTTCTGGAGCAGCGTGCCCGCGAGCTCGAACTGGTGATCGAGCTCCGTCCCCGCCCACCCGGGCGTGACGGGGTGAGACGACGGAAACAGGTCGCGGGCCAACGGAAAGACGGGGTTGCCGTACCAGAGGACGTTGGCGAGCCAGTGAGGCGCCGTGGCCGCGGCAGCCGTGAGCACGAGCGCGCACGGCCCCGCCAGAGCGCGGAGGCGCCGATTGCGCGAAAGCTCTCGGACCACCGCGAAGGCGATGGCCAGGCCCGCAGGCACGACGAGATAGATCGATTGGTACTTCGTGAGCGAAGCGCCCGCAACCATGAGCCCTGCCAGCGCGCCTCGCGCCGCGTCCGCGGGCCGCTGGATGTACCGCCACGCGGCCAGCGCGAGCGGCGCGGCCCAGAACGCCAGGATGTGATCGGCAGCGATGCCCAGGCTCGAGTCGTAGAGGAAGAGGCCGGGGAAAAGGAAGAACACGGCCCACGCACCGCGCGCGCGTCGGCCCGGACTCACGGCCTCGACCAGCAGCGGCACGGACAGCACGGTGGCCGCGAAGAGCGCGAACTCCAGGTGGGCGCAGAGCTCGACGTGCCCATAGAGGTTCACCTTGTCGAGTGTGAACGGCCACGTGTACAGCCACGAAGCGAGGTGCGGCAGCGCGCCGGCGAACCAGCCCTCGGAGAACGGCCCCACGCGGCTCCACGCGGCGAAGTGCTCGGCGATCGGCAGGTGATAGGAGCGCGCGTCGAAGGCGGCGTTCTCCGGGACCATGATCGTGAGGTAGACGATGCCGAAGCCGACGGTCGCCAGTATGAGCGCGCCGTGCTGGAGGATCGAGGGGCGCAGAGCGGCGCGGCGCCGCGCCCAGCGGAGGTGGCGCCAAGCACGCCGCGCGTCGGCGCAGGAGAACGCTCCGCCGACGACGAGCAGCGCGAGCGGGTACAAGAAATAGAAGGATGGCCCCAGAGCGCCCACGGTTCCGCGAACGAAGAGGCCGACGGCGAACAGCAGCACGCCGGTCGCGAAGTCGAAGAGCAGCCGCTCCCGAAAGCGCAGACCCAGCGACGGGAGCAGGCGAAGCGCCGCGTGCCCGAACGCGGTGCAGCTTGCCACCCAGACGAGCGTCGCGGCCCAGAACCCGGCGTAGGGGAAGAAGAGCCACGTGCGCGCGGGCTCGCGCTCGTTGACGAAGCTCGCGACGACGACCACGGCGCCGAGCACGACGCAGGCCAGGACGATCCGCCGCACACGGTCCGCCAAGATCGCGCGGTGAACGCGCTCGACTCCCGCTCGAAGACCGGACAGGGGGATGCCGCTTTCCTGCACGATCGGGCCCGTGTCCTAGCCGCGCGCGAGCGCGCAAGGGGCCGCGCGCGCGGCGCCCACGGTCTTGGTGGAGCGAGTCGAGGTCTTCATGGTCGTCGAGTGCTTGCTTCGTTCCTTCGTGCCCCGAAGCCCCGCCGACCTTTCACGAATCGTCATCTCCGCCGTCTAGCGACGGGTCCCCCGCCCGTGCTATGAGCGCACCTTGGCGATGAACGTCTGCGTGTACGGACTCTGGCACCTCGGCTCGGTGACCGCGGCCTGCGTCGCGGAGCATTTCCCCACCGTCGGCCTCGATCGCGACGCAGCCGTCGTGGCCGCGTTGAGCGAAGGCCGGCCGCCCATCTTCGAGCCGGGGCTCGCCGAGCTCGTGCGGCAGGGCCTCGACGCAGGCCGCTTGCAGTTCTCGTCCGACCTCGCCAGCGTCGCCGGCGCCGACGTCGTGTGGGTGGCGTTCGATACGCCCGTCGACGAGAACGACGAGGCCGACGTCGAAGCCGTCGTCCGCCACGTCGAGGCGCTGTTTTCGTACCTGCGTGACGGCGCCGTCGTGCTGATCTCGTCGCAGGTGCCCGTCGGCACGACGGCGCGGCTCGAGAAGGCGTTCTCGGCCGTCGCGGGCGGGCGGCGCGTCGAGTTCGCCTGCTCGCCCGAGAACCTGCGCCTCGGCAAGGCGCTCGACGTGTTTCGCAAGCCCGACCGCATCGTCGTGGGCGCGCGCACCGACGCTGCGCGCGCGCGCATCGAACAGCTCCTCGCGCCCCTCGCGCGGCCCATCCAGTGGATGGGCGTCGAGTCGGCCGAGATGACGAAGCACGCGATCAATGCGTTCCTCGCGACGTCGGTGGTCTTCATCAACGAGATCGCGGCCGCCTGCGAGGCGACCGGCGCCGACGCGAAGGAGGTCGAGCGCGGCCTCAAGAGCGAGGCGCGCATCGGACCGGGCGCGTACCTCGGCCCGGGCGGCGCCTTCGCGGGCGGCACGCTGGCGCGCGACATCGCGTTCCTGCTGGGCATGGGCTCGCGGCTCGGGTTCACGACGCCGCTGTTCGCCGGAGTCAAGCAGAGCAACGACAGCCACCGCCAGTGGGCGCGCAGGCGGCTCGAGGCGCTGCTGGGCGGCGTCGCCGGCAAGACCGTCGCCGTGCTGGGCCTGACCTACAAGGCCAACACGGACACCCTGCGCCGGTCGGAGTCGGTGGCGCTGTGCCGCTGGCTGGTCCAGCAGGGCGCGCACGTGCGCGCCACCGATCCGGCGATCAAGGAGAGGTCCGCCGAGCTGCCTGACGGCGTGTCCCTCGTCGCCAGCGCCGAAGAGGCGACGCGCGGCGCGGACGCGATCGTGATCGCCACGGAGTGGCCTGCGTTCCGCGAGCTCACGGCGGAGAGCTTCGCGGCGGGCGGACGGCGCCCCCTCGTGCTCGACGCCAACCGATTCTTGGCCGCCAAGCTCGCCAACGACCCGCGCGTTCGTTACGTCGCGGTTGGAACGGCTCCGCGCAGGGGTGACGACAAGTGACAAATCAACGGAAGCTGCAAGGACGGAAGATCCTCGTCACGGGCGCCAGCCAGGGCCTGGGCCTCGCCGTGGCGGAGCGCTGCCTGGCCGAAGGCGCCGACATCGCCATCTGCGCGCGCTCGGCCGCGCCGCTCGAGGCCGCGGCCGCCACGCTGCGCGCCAAAGCGGCCGCGGGGCAGCGCGTGTGGGCGGGCGCCGCGGACGTCTCGAACCCCGCTGCGGTCGACAAGCTCGTGGCCGACGCCACGGCCGCCCTGGGCGGGCTGGACGGGCTCTGCAACAACGCCGGCGTCTACGGGCCCAAGGGCAACATCGAAGACGTCGACTGGGCCGAGTGGGCCAAGGCGATCGAGATCAACCTCATGGGCACGGTGCTGCCGTGCCGCGCGGTGCTCCCGGGCTTTCGCGCGCGCGGCGCCGGCAAGATCGTCAACCTCTCGGGCGGCGGCGCGACCACGCCGATGCCGGCGCTGAGCGCCTACGCGGCCTCGAAGGCGGCGGTGGTCCGCTTCACAGAGACTCTGGCCCTCGAGGTCGCGGGCACGAAGATCGACGTCAACGCCGTCGCGCCCGGCGCACTGAACACGCGCATGCTCGACGAGGTGCTGACGGCCGGTCCCGAGAAGGTGGGCAAGGCCTTTTACGATCGCGCGCTCAAGCAGAAGGCGGAGGGCGGCACGCCGCTCGAGAAGGGCGCCGCGCTGTGCGCGTTCCTGCTCTCCGCCGAGAGCGACGGCGTCACGGGCCGGCTGCTCTCCGCCGTGTGGGACCCGTGGGCGGACCTGCCCGCGCGCCGCGAGGAGCTGACGAAGAGCGACATCTACACGCTGCGCCGGATCGTCCCGAAGGACCGCGGCCAAGACTGGGGAGAGCCCAAATGAAGTTCGCCATCGTCGGTTGTGGCCTGATCGGCCAGAAGCGCCTCCGCTCGTTGCGCGCGGACGACCAGGTCGTCGTCGTCGCCGATCCCGTCAAGGAGCGCGCGCAAGCGCTGGCCAACCAGGCGCGCGGCGCCGAGGCGACCACCGACTGGAAGGCCGCCGTCGCGCGCCCCGACGTGGACGCGGTGTTCGTGTCGACGAGCAACGACGCGCTGGCACCCGTGACGATGGCGGCCGTGCAAGCGGGCAAGCACGTGCTGGTCGAGAAGCCGGCGGCGCGCAACCCGGGCGAGCTGGTCCCCGTCATCGCCGCGGCCGAGCAGAAGGGCGTCTGCGTGCAGGTGGGCTTCAACCACCGCTACCACCCGGCGTTCCAGCAGGCGCGCAAGCTGTTCGAGTCGGGCGTCATGGGCCCGATGATGTACATCCGCGCGCGCTACGGGCACGGCGGCCGCATCGGCTACGACAAGGAGTGGCGCGCCAACCCCGAGATCGCGGGCGGCGGCGAGCTCCTGGACCAGGGCGTTCACCTCATCGACCTCGCGCGCTGGTTCCTGGGTGACTTCAGCAACGTGCGTGGACACGTGGCGACGTTCTTCTGGGACATGCCGGCCGAGGACAATGGCTTCCTGCTCCTCGAGACGCCGCAGGGTCAGGTCGCTTTCATGCACGCGACCTGGACCGAGTGGAAGAACACCTTCTCGTTCGAGATCACCGGGCGCGACGCCAAGCTCCACATCGAGGGCCTGGGCGGCAGCTACGGCGTCGAGCGCCTCAGCTTCTACAAGATGAAGCCGCAGATGGGCCCGCCCGAGACGACGATCTGGGAGTACCCCGGCGAGGACAGCTCGTGGCGCGTCGAGCTGGAGGCGTTCGCCGGCGCGATCGCGGCGAAGCAGCCCGCGCCCGTCACGCTGCGCGACGCGCACGCCGCGCTGACGATCGTTCACCAGGTCTACGCGGACTCGAAGCGCAACGAGAAGGCCTGAAACCCAGCGACCCGAGCGCAGAGGGCACGGGAACCCTCGAGGCTTCCCGACCCGAGCGCAGGCAGGCTTTGCCTGCCGGAGCGAGCCTGGAGGGCACGGGAACCCTTTGAGGGTTCCCGTTTAGACGAATCAGCCCATCAGCCGGTCAGACCCAACGCCTCGTAGCTGGCCAGGCGCGCGCGGTCGACGTCCTTGAGCAGCGGGAGCGCCTGGTCCTTGCCCGAGACCAGCGGGCTTTCGAGCGGCCACTTGATGCCGATGTCCGGATCGTCCCAGCGGATCCCCACCTCGCACTCGGGGTGGTAGAGGTCCGTGCACTTGTACGAGAACAGCGTGTCGTCGCGCAGCGCGCAGAACCCGTGCGCGAGGCCCGGCGGGATGTACACCTGGTGCTGGTTCTCGCCGGAGAGGACCATGCCCACCCAGCGCCCGAACGTGGGCGATCCGACGCGCACGTCGACCGCGACGTCGAACACCTCACCGGACGGCACGCTGACCAGCTTGCCCTGCGCGTGCGGCTGCTGCATGTGCAGCCCGCGCAGCACGCCGCGCTGCGAGCGCGAGACGTTGTCCTGCACGAACGGCAGCGACATGCCGTTACTCGCGTAGCGCGCCGCCTGGAACGTCTCGACGAAGAAGCCGCGCGCGTCGCCGAAGACGCGCGGCTTGATGAGGAGAACGCCGGGGATCTCGGTCTGAATCACCTCCATCACGTCACCGCTTGTTGAGGAGGCCCAGCAGATACTGGCCGTAAGAGGTCTTCTTGAGCGGCGTCGCGAGCGCCTCCAGCTTCCCCGCGTCGATCCAGCCGAGGTAGTAGGCGATCTCCTCGGGGCACGCGACCTGCAGCCCCTGGCGCGACTCCAGCGTCTCGATGAACGTGCTCGCCTGCAGGAGCGACTCGTGCGTCCCCGTGTCCAGCCAGGCGATGCCGCGGCCCAACTTCTCGAGAAAGAGGTTCCCCTGCTGGAGGTAGAGGCGGTTGAGGTCCGTGATCTCCAGCTCGCCGCGCTTCGACGGCTTGAGGCTGCGCGCGAGACTGACCACCTGCTCGTCGTAGAAGTACACGCCCGTGACGGCGTAGTTCGACTTCGGCTCGGCCGGCTTCTCCTCGATGTCGACGACCTTGCCGTCGGGGCCGAAGTTGGCGACGCCGTACGCGCGCGCGTCCTTGACCCAGTAGCCGAACACCGTGGCCCCGCGCGGCCGGGTGGCGCCGCGCAGCAACTGATCCTGGATGCCCTGGCCGTAGAGGATGTTGTCGCCGAGCACCATCGCGCACGACTGGCCGGCGATGAACTCGCTGCCGATGAGGAACGCCTGCGCCAGGCCGTCGGGGCTCGGCTGCACGGCGTAGCTGATGTTCATGCCCCACTGCGAGCCGTCGCGCAGCAGCTGCACGAAGCGCGGCTGCTCTTCGGGCGTCGTGATGACCAGGACGTCCCGGATCTTCGACAGCATCAAGATCGAGAGCGGGTAGTAGATGAGCGGCTTGTTGTAGACCGGCAGCAGCTGCTTGCTGACGGCCAACGTCACCGGGTGCAGCCGCGTGCCGGAGCCCCCGGCCAGAACTATGCCCTTCTTAATCACGGCCGGAGGATACCCCAGGTCCCTCGCGCGGGCCCTCCGCTTCGCACCGCACCCTCGCCTTGGGCCGCTGGACGCACTCCGGCCCCGGTGCCCTCGCGTCGGGCCCTCCTGACTAGCGGCTGGGCGGCCCTGCTGAGCGCATTTCGGCCTGCAATAGCCGTCGCTCGAGCCAGGCAGCGGCCAGACCCCGACGAGACTGCGAGCGAACTGGTTCGTACGTATGTCCGTGTTCGCACCGTCCGTTGAACGCACGCAGCAGCGAAATCTGTCATGAGCGACCTGCGGAAGATTCCGAGTTCGAAGGGACGGCGGAAAGTACGAACGATGGACGAAGGATGCCGAGAGTCATAGATCCGGACGAATGGGCCACAGCTGCGCGGAACGAGCGCGCCGTTCTACCAACGACGGTTTGCCTTGGCGCTTCATCAGGTCATCTGATGGGCAGGTAATCACAGCCAACGTCCCTCCATCCTCGACTGACGGGCTGGCAGGCTGTGGGGTGGCCGTCGTGGCGCGGATGCCCTACTGCTTAGACGGCGGACCGGTCGAAAAATAGTGTAGGTCGAGATGGGGGCCGCACGCCGCCGCCGGTCCGGTGCCCAGCGCGCTCGCGCCCGCCGCGCCGGCGTCCTGAACCAGCGGCCTACCGGTCGCGGGTCGCCCACTTGAAGGCGTGAGTGACCATGCTCTCGAGCTCGGGATACTTCGGCCGCCAGCCCAGCAGCGACTGCAGCTTCCGCGAGTCCGCCACGAGCGACGGCGAGTCACCCGCGCGCCGCGCGACCTCCTTGCGCACGACGGGGCGCCCGGAGATGCGCTCGCACGCCTCGATGACGGCGCGCACCGAGTGGCCGTTGCCCGTGCCCACGTTGGCGACGAAGCTCTCGTTGCCCGCGGCGAGATGGCGCACGGCAAGCACGTGCGCGTCGGCGAGATCGGCGACGTGGATGTAGTCGCGGATGGCCGTGCCGTCGGGCGTCGGGTAGTCGGTGCCGAACACCGAGAGCCCCGGGCCGCCCAGGGCCGCCTGCAGCGCCAGCGGGATGAGGTGGCTCTCCGACGCGTGCTCCTCGCCCAGCTCGCCGTCGGGATCGGCGCCCGCGGCGTTGAAGTAGCGCAGCGCCGCCCAGCGCAGGCCGTACGCGTCGCCGTACCAGCGCAGGAACCGCTCGACCATCGCCTTCGAATCACCGTACGGGTTCAGCGGATCCATCGGGTGCTCTTCGTCGATGGGCACGCGGATGGGGTTGCCGTAGACGGCGGCGCTCGACGAAAAAACGACGTCACGCACGCCGCGCGCCACCATGGCGTCGAGCAAGGTCAACGTCGCGACGATGTTGTTCTGGAAGTACTTGCGCGGATCGCGCACGGACTCGCCGACCTGGATGAAGCCGGCGAAGTGAATCACGGCCGTGACCGCGTGCTTGGCCATCACGCGCTCGAGCGCGGCCTTGTCGGCGATGTCGCCCTCTTCGAAGGCGCCCCACTTCAGGGCCCAGCGGTGCCCCGACGAGAGGTTGTCGAACACCACCGGCGTGAGCCCCGCGGCCGCGACGTGCTTGGCCGTCTGGCTGCCGATGAACCCCGCACCGCCGACGATGAGAACGGACACGGCGGGTTTTATACCAGACGCGCCGCGCCCTTTAAGGCATTCGCGGGTGCGGGACCTCGGGCGGCTGCAGGTGGGCGGTCGGCGCGATGAGGCGCGGCAGGTGCACGGCGGCGACGGGCAGGTGGATCAGGTGCGCGCGCCAGGCCGCCCACGTCGCGAGGCCCATGCCGCTCATGAGCGCGGCCGCCGTGCCCAGCGCCCAGGGCAACAGCGCCGGGCCCAGGCTCTTCGATTCCAGCGTGATCAGCGCGTCGACCAGCTCGGGGCCGCGCGCGGTGCCGCGGAAGGGTCCCGCCCCGACGGCGGCGTCGAGATCGCTGATGATCCCCTCGGCCGTCAGCGCGTCGTCGGGCTTGATGAGGACCTCCTCGACGATCAGCGGCCCGGGGAGGCCGAACGCGCGCGCCGCCGCTTCGGCGCCGGGCGTGCCCTCGCGGTGAAGCACGGGCGGCGCCTGGATGCGCGCCGCGCCGGGCTCGAGCCGCAAGCGCACGTCGTCGTGCGGGCGGTCGGAGCGCTGCCAGCGCAGCTCGAAGCTCTCTTCGGACTCGATCTCGTGCACGAGCTGCGAGCGGTCGGTGAGCCGCTGCGTGATGCGCACGCGCCAGTAGACGCAGGCCTGCCCCGACACCGGCGACCGCAAGAGCCCCGCGCCGGCAGAAGCGACGGCCTCGATGCTCACGGGGACCGGAATCAGCGCGCGGGAGTCTTCGTCGGTAGAGGCCATGTACTACTCGTCCTCAATCCCTTTCTCGGATCTTTCGTCAGGGTCGGCCCTGTCCTTGACCGGCGAAGCCGCGCTTCCGGCGGCGTATTCCTCAAGCTTGCGGTACAAGGTCTTTCGGTCAAGGCCTAGCCGCTGCGCGGCGCGGGTCTTGTTGCCGCCCTCCGCCGTCAGCACGCGTTGGATGAACTCGCGCTCGAGCTCGGCCAGCGTCAGCCCGCGCGCCAGCGCCGCCTGCATCGTGTCGGGCTCGCCCGCGCGCCGCTCTCGCACCGCCGAGGGCAGGTCCTCGACGCGAATGATGCCCCCGTCGCACAGCGCGACGGCGCGCTCGATCACGTTGACGAGCTCGCGGACGTTGCCGGGCCACGCGTGGGCCAAGAGGGCCTTCTTCGCCGACTCGTGCAGCCCGCGCACCTCTTTGCCGGCGCGCGCCGCGCTCTGCGCGAGCAGGTGCTCGGACAGCGCCAGCAGGTCCTCGACGCGCTCGCGCAGCGGCGGCAGGTGAATGTGCACGACGTTGAGCCGGTAAAAGAGGTCCTCGCGGAACGCGCCCGTCTTGAGGCGCGCCTCGAGATCCTTGTTCGTGGCGGCGATCACGCGCACGTCGACGCGCTCGGCGCGCGACGCGCCCAGGGGACGGATCTCCCCCTCTTGAAGAACGCGCAGCAGCTTCGCCTGCAGCGCGGGCGAGAGCTCGGCGATCTCGTCGAGAAACAGCGTGCCGCCGTTCGCCTCGACGAAGAGGCCTGCGCGATCGGCGCGCGCGTCGGTGAAGGCGCCGCGCTTGTGGCCGAAGAGCTCGCTGTCGAGCAGCGTGTCGGGGATCGTCGCGCAGTTGAGCGCCACGAACGAGCCACCGCGGCGCGGGCTGTTGACGTGCAGCGACTTCGCGACCAGCTCCTTGCCCGTGCCCGACTCGCCCGTGAGCAGCACGGTGGCCGACGAGCTCGAGAGGCGCCGGATGAGGTCGAACACCTCGCGCATCACCGGGCTCTTGCCGACGATGTCGCCGAAGCGCGAGCTGCGCTGCACCTCGGCGCGCAGCCGCGCCACCTCCGAGCGCAGCGCGCGCTCGGCCAGCGCCTTTTCGACTGAAAGGATGAGCTGCTCGATCTCGAAAGGCTTCGTGATGTAGTCGAAGGCGCCCAGCTTGACGGCGCGGATCGCCGTGTCGATCGAGCCGAACGCCGTTATCGTGATCACGTGCGGCGAGGGCGAGACGGCCTTCACCTCGCGCAGCAGATCGAGGCCGTCGATGTCGGGCATCTTCACGTCGGAGACGACGAGATCGACGCCGCCGCGCTTGACCCGCTCGACGCCGTCGCGCCCGCCACCCACGGCCTCGACGGCGTAGCCCTCCTCGTCCAGCGCCTCGCGCAGCATCTCGCGCATGGCGGCGTCGTCCTCGACGACGAGGATGGTCGCGCGCGCCTCGGCCCGCGGAGCAGGATCGATCAGGCTGGGAGCGGCCTCGGCCACGCTCAATCCTTGCCGATCGGATCGGCCGGGGCAAGCGTCACGGCGCGCCTCGGCCAGGTATCGAACCGCGAGCCCTCGCCGGGCCCCGCTGCGCGGGACGGCAGGTCCATCACGCCCAATCACCTGGCCCCGCGCCATCGGCGCGCCCTTGCGCGGCGCCGGTGGGCAGGTACACGCGAAACACGGCGCCCACGCCCGCCGGGCCCGGGCTCTCCACCTCGATCCAGCCGTCGTGGTCCTTGACGATGCCGTTGCTCACGGCGAGGCCGAGGCCCGTGCCCTGCCCTTCGTCGCGCGTCGTGAAGAACGGCTCGAAGATCTTGTCGCGGTGGTCCTCGGGGATGCCGGCGCCCGAGTCGGAGATCTCCAGCACGACATACTCGGCGGGCGCCGCGAGATCGAGCCCGCCCTTGCGGCGCACGACGCGCTCGACTCCGATGCGCAGCGTGCCGCCGGTGGGCATGGCGTGCATCGCGTTCATGAGCAGGTTGAGGCACACCTGCTGCAGCTGATCCGGATCGCCGGGGATGTCGGGAACGCCGGATGGCGCCGCGGCGACGATCACCGCGATGCCCTGCCGGCGCGCCGTCTCCGTGACCAGCTCGACGGCTTCGGTCACGAGCGCCGGCACGCGCACGCGCGTCAGCG
This sequence comes from Polyangia bacterium, assembly GCA_035548155.1. Lineage (GTDB taxonomy): Bacteria > Myxococcota_A > Polyangia > Fen-1088 > Fen-1088 > DASZFV01. The sequence continues at coordinate 1,839 of DASZUD010000140.1, read as the reverse complement.
TGGGCCCGCGCTTGCGTGAAAAATCCAGCACCTGGCGGATGATCTTGGTGATGCGCGCCACCTCGCCGCCGATGATCCCCGCGTTCTTCTGGATCTCCGCCGAGGGGTTCTTGACGAACTCGCCCGAGCCTTCGCCGGACTGGCGCGCGATGATCTTGTTGATGGTGCGCGCGCGGCCGCCGATCACGTTCAGCGGCGTGCCCAGCTCGTGCGCGATCTCGGCGGCCATCTGGCCGATCGTCGCCAGCTTCTCGGACTGGCGCAGGCGCGCCTCCAGCGCCACCCGCGCCTCGGCGCCGCGCTGCCGTTCTTCGCGCACCTCGCGCAGCGAGGCGGTCATCGCGTTGAAGCGGCCCGCGATCGTGCCGATCTCGTCGTCGCGCTCGGCGAGGATCACGCGGGACAGGTCGCCCTTGCCGACGGCGTCGATGCCCTCCAGGAGGCGGCGCAGCGGCCGCACGACGGTCTGGCGCAGCGCGAGGCGGACGACGATCGCGACGAGGGCGATGATGCCCAGGAACAGCGGGAACAGCCGGCGCGCCGTGGCCATCATCTCGGCGCGGATGTAGCCGGCGTCGCGCCGCATGCCCAGCATCGCGACGGCCTTGCGCGCCGGGTGCCGCGGCGGCAGGTCGAGGCCGGCGGCGTCGTAGAGCGGCACGGCCATGGCGAACGAGCGCGCGCCGCGGCCCTCGGCCGAGTCGAAGATGCGGCCCACGGGCGCGTCCTCGATCTCGGCGCCCTGCATCAACAAGAGCCACGCTTGATCGTCGGTGCGCCGATCCTCGCCCACGCGCAGGATCTCCAGCTGGAAGAGCTCCTTGTTCTCGCGCGCCGAGCGGGCCCGGTCTTCCAGCGTGTCCTGCGCGGTGTCGGCCTCGAGCGGCTCGAGGCCGGCCCGCAGCGCAGCCGCGATCTCGCGCGCCTCGCGCGAGAGGTCGGCCTCGAGATCGGCGCGGCGCACCTTGAGCGCCGCCCACCCGGACGCGACCAGCACGGCCGCGACCAGCGCGGTCGTCACGACGGTCACGCGCGTGCCGAGCCTCATGCGCCCCGGATTATACGTCCCGCGCCGGCCGCGCCCGCGGCTCCGTGGTATAGGATTTGGTCGAAATGACGATCTCCGCGGACGACATCCGCGCGCGCATCCAGGCCGCGCTCCCCGACGCCGAGGTCGCCGTGACCGACACGACGGGCGGCGGCGATCACTTCGCGGCCACCGTGGTCTCGGCGGCCTTCCTGGGCAAAGGGCCCGTCGACCGCCACCGCATGGTCTACGCCGCCCTGGGCGACGCCATGAGGGGCCCCATTCACGCCCTCGCGCTCGAGACTTCGACGCCCGAGGAATACCACCGCAAGTGAGAGGAGAAACGACGTGACCGACCAGCTTCGCCAGCGCATCGCCGACACCATCGCCAAGGACCGCGTCATGCTGTTCATGAAGGGCAGCCCGCAGATGCCCCAGTGCGGCTTCTCGGCCGCCGTCGTCGGCGTGCTGAAAGAGGTGGGCGCGAAGTTCGGCTCGTACAACATCCTCTCCGACCCCGAGCTGCGCGAGGGCCTGAAGGAGTACTCGAGCTGGCCCACCTACCCGCAGCTCTACGTCGACGGCAAGCTGGTCGGCGGCGCCGACATCGTGCGCGACCTGCACGCCAAGGGCGAGCTGGCGAAGCTGCTGACGAAGTGAGCCGCCGTCAGGGCGCGACCCCGGCCGCGGGCGGCGGCCGCCTGCGCCCGAAGACGCGCCCGAGGAAGCCCCGCGCGACCGCGGCGAGCGCGATCGCGCCCGCGACGACGCCGAGGCGCGCGGCGAGCGCGCCCGACGGCGGCCACACGTCG
>DASZUD010000139.1:0-9005 GCA_035548155.1 Polyangia bacterium | reverse complement strand
CGTCGGTCCAGCGCGACCACTACACGGATCCGGGTTACCTGTCGCCGGGGCAGGTCGCCACGCGCGACCTCACGCAGCAGGCCGGCGCCCTGGCCGAAGGATCGCGGTCACTCGCGTCTTGGCTGCGCCTCGGAGCGGTCGGCGGGGCGCGCGCCGAGACGTTTCGCCCGGAGAACGAGCTCGACGCCATGCCGGTCGGCGCGCCCGCGCGCCGTCTGGCGGCCGTCGCGGGCGTGGAGGCGACGCTCCACTTCGAGCGCATCGATCTCGACGTGATCCCCTCGGCGCGCTTCGAGGTCGTGTCGGACGTCGTCACGGGGCGGGATCGCCTGTCGGGGGAGCCGCTGCCGGCGGCGCCGCCCATCACGCGCTCGCTGCCCGTCGCGCGCCTCGGCGCGCTGCGGCCGCTCGGCGCCCACGCGACGCTGAAGGCCAATGTCGGCCGCTACGCGCGTGTGCCGTCGTTCCTCGAGCTCTACGCGGGGCAGGAACGCTTGCTCGGCAACCCGGATCTGCGGCCCGAGCGCGGCACGAACGGCGACGTCGCGCTGGAGATCGACGGCGGGCAACGCGTCCAAGTCCTGGCCCGCACGGCGCTCTTCGGCGCGCTCGCGACGGATCTCATCGAGTGGCAGCATGACTCATACGGCCACGCGCGCCCGGACAACGTCGGCGCGGCGCGCGTGCTGGGCGTCGAAGAGGAGGTGCGCCTCGTCTTCGGTTCCTGGGGGCGGCTGATCGCGCAGGGGACGTTCCTCGACGCGCGCGACACGAGCGACAGCGCCGCGCACAACGGCCGGCAGCTCCCGCTGCGGCCGCGCTGGCAGGCCTACGTCCGGCCCGAGCTGGTCCGGCTTCCCCTCGAGCGCGGCGGCGGGGCGGACCGCGTCTTTCTGGGCGCCTACGTCGACGGTGCGCTTCTCGCGGACAGCTTCGACGATCCGGCGAACCTCCGCCGGACGCCCACGGAGTGGCTCGTCGGCGCGGGGCTCAGCGCCGAGGCGCCGCGGTGGGGCCTGCGCGCGACGTGCAGCGCCCAGAACCTCACGAACGCGCCGGCCTGGCAGATGGCGTACTCCGCCGTCCCGGGGCGCACGATCTTTCTTTCGCTCGCGTGGCAGAGCGCGCTCGACAACCAAGGCGCCACGGCCAAACCCAACTGAACGAACCGAGAGAGACGGAGGACGAGTGATCATGATCGGAGCCAGCAAACGGAGTTCTTTGGCGGGGACGTGGCGGGGCCACGGAGCCGCGGCGCTCGTCGCCGCGTCGCTCGGGAGCCTCGCGCTCGGGGGGTGCGGCTCCGACAAGACGGCATCGGGCGGCCCGGCGACGGGCTTCGCCGTCGTGGGCAGCGACTTCACGTCGACGGTCGTGTCGCTCCTCGACGCCGACGGCACGCTCGCCAAGGACGACTGCATCGACTCGGGGACGAAGGCCGGCGGTCACCTGTCGCTCACTCTGTCGGGCGACGTGTCGCTGCCCTCGCAGCCCCAGCAGGACGGCAAGTTGTGGCTCGTCGATCGCGGCAACGCGGCGCTGACGGTCCTCTCGCCGGAGACGTGCGAGGTCACGAGCCAGATCTCCGTGACGACGGGCTTCAAGTCGAATCCGCACGACGTCGCCGTGCTCTCGCAGAGCAAGGCCTACGTCACGCGTTATGACAAGAACGTCACGCCGACCGACGCCAACTCGACGGGCGACGACGTGCTGATCATCGACCTCACGCGCGGCGCCGTCTCGGGCCGCATCGATCTTTCGAGCTACGCCGCGCCCGTCGCCGGGGCAACGATCCAGGCCCGCCCGGACCGCATGCTGATCGCCGCCGGCCAGGTGTTCGTGACGCTGGCCAGCCAGGACGCGAGCTTCCAGTCGACGGGCGAGGGACGCGTCGTCGTGATCGATCCCGCGACCGACACCGTGACGAGCACGATCGAGCTCCCGGGCCTCAAGGGGTGCTCGGCGATGTCGTACGTCGACGGCTCGAACGAGATCTTCGTCGCTTGCGGCGGTTCGTTCGCCGACGCGGACAAGCAGGCCGACGGCTCGGGGGTGGCCGCGATCGATCTGTCCGCCGCGCCGCCGGCCGTGCACGTCACGAAGGCGTCGGCGTTAGGGGGGACGCCGGTGCAGCCGGTGAACTTCTCCTGGGTCGTCGCGCTCTCCGGCACGCGCGCCTTCACGTCGACGCTGGGGACGTTTCCCGCGGGCAGCTCGCCCGGTACGAACGACGCGGCGTTCGCCTTCGATCCCACGACGGGCGCCTCGACGCCAATCACGCTCGACGCCGCGGCGGGCGACCTCGGGCGCGGAGCGCTCTCGGGCACGACGCTGCTGATCCCCGACGCTGACTTCGCGACGCCGCGCATCCACGTCTTCGACGCAGGCGGCGCGGGCGCGCCCACGGAGACGGCGGCGGTCGATCCGGATCCGGCGAGGGGGATGCCGCCCCGCGAGATCGCCCGGTACTGATCGTGACGCTCTCGCGCCGATACGCCGCGGCCGCCTTCGTCGCTGCGCCTCTCGTGGGCGCGGCGATGTTGGGGCGGCGCGTGCGCGGCGCGCTGGTGGGCACGCGCGCCTTCACCGACAGCCGCGTCGAGGGCGCGGCCTTCCCGCGCCGCCTGGTCGATCCCGCCGGCGTCGTGCGCTCGCTTCCGGCGCCTCCCGGGCGCATCGTGTCGACGTACCTCGCGTGCGAGGAGAACCTCGCGGCGCTCGTCCCCGTCGAGCGCGTCGCCGCCGTGTCGGTGTACGCCGACGATCGATCGGTCTCGAATTGCCTCGGCGTGTACCCGCCCCGTGTCTCGCGGCTGCGCTCCGATCCCGAGCAAGTCCTGGCAGCCGATCCCGACCTGGTGTGCGTGTCGGGGTACAACGCCCTCGAGTCGGTGCGCCTCCTCGAGGCGGCCGGGGTGCCGCTCTTGCGGCAGAGCCAGATCGCGTCGTTCGCCGACATGACCGCGGGCATCCGCGTCCTGGGCGCCGCCGTCGGCGCGGACGAGCGCGCGGAGGCGCTGGTGCGCGACATCGAGATCGCGCTGGCCGAGGCCGATCGCCGCGTGGGCCGCGCGCGCCGCGTGCGCGTCCTCTACTTCGATCCGCTCGGCTACACGATGGGCGCCGGCACGATCGTCGACGAAATTCTCTCGCGCGCCGGCGGGCGGAATGTCGCTCTCGAGCTCGGCCTCCGCGGCTCGGGAGAGATAGGCGTCGAGGCGCTGTTCGCCCTCGAGCCGGAAGCCATCGTCATGCCGCGCTACGACGACGTCATGCCGGCGCTCGCTGCGCTGTCGCGAAACGAGATCTGGAATCGCGTCCCCGCGGTCGCCGCCGGCCGCCTCTACGGCGTGCCCGCCGCTTGGGTCAACACCGAGTCCTTCCACGCGGCGAGAGGCCTGTCTCGCGTGGCGCGCCTGCTACATCCCGAGGCGTTCGCGGGCTGACCGATCAGTTCTTCTCGGGCATGGCCGCGCCCGCCGTGGGCATGCCTGCGTCGAGATCTTCTTCGGAGGCCGGCGAGCTGATCCGGTAGCTCTCGTTGAGCCAGTTGCCGAGATCGGCGCTGCGGCAGCGCGGTGAACAGAATGGGAGCGCGGGATATTCCGCGCGCGTGCCCTCGAGCGCCTTGTGACATGTCGGACAGTAGAAACGCATCGTTTTGAACCCGGCAAATCCCCCTGAACCCAACATAGCAGACTGGAAAAAGAGCACCGAAATTGATACAAAGGGGCGCGCGGGAATCTCGCCAGGACTCCCGCCCCAGGCCTTTCGGATGATATCGAGGCAGATCTCGGACGACGAGGAGGCCCGCATCGCCGCTCTCGGGCGGTACGGGATCCTCGACACGCCCGCCGAGCCCGAGTTCGATCGCATCACCGCGCTGGCGGCGCGCCTCTTTCGCGTGCCCACGGTCGCGATCGTGCTCGTCGACGCCCAGCGCTGCTGGTCGAAGTCGCGCTACGGCATGCCGCTGCCGCCGGCGCCTCGCGCGGTCACTTTCTCGAACGTCGCCATCACGACGCCGGACGTGCTGGTCATCGGCGACGCCGCGCGCGACGAGCGGTTCATCGCGCATCCGCTCGTGACGCGCGAGCCCGGGCTGCGTTTCTACGCGGCCGCGCCCATCTGCACGCCCGACGGGTACGCCATCGGGTGCCTCGAGCTCTGCGACTACAAGCCGCGCGAGCTCTCCTCGGCTGAGCGCGAGATGCTGGCGAACCTCGCGGCCGTCGTCATGGACGAGCTCGAGCTGCGCGCGACGGCGGGGCGCGGACGCGCGGAGGGGATGATCGAGCTGCTGGACGAAGCGGCTGCCTCGGCGAGCCCGGGCGCCCATCTGCCCGCCTTTCGTGAGATCGCGGACGTGCGCCTCGACGTGATCACGCACCAGCTTCCTGCGGCCATCTGGACGACCGATCGAGATCTGCACGTGAGCTCGGCGATCGGCGCGGGCCTTCGCGGCCTGGGCCTCTCGCCCGAGTCGCTGGTGGGGGCCTCCGTCGACGCGTTGATCGACGACGAAGAGAGCCGCGGCTCTCTCCGGGGCTCCCACCGCCGCGCGCTGGGGGGCGAGGGCTGCAGCATCGTCCTGAACGCGCGCGGCCGCGCGTGGCAGTGCTGGCTCGAGCCCCTGCGCGATCCGGGCGGCGGCATCGTCGGCGTGACGGGCATCGGCCTCGACATCACCGAGCGGGTGCGCCTCGAAAAGGCCGTGCGGGATCGCGAGGCGCACGTGGTCCAGAGCGATCGCCTGGCCTCGCTGGGGACGCTCGCGGCGGGCGTGGCGCACGAGATCAACAACCCGCTCACGTACGTCATCACCAACGTCGGCTACGTCGGTGAGCGCCTGGCCGTGCTCGCGCGCGACCTGGGAGCCGCAGCCAGCGAAGACCAGCGCGGACGGCTCGCCGAGGTGCGCGAGGCGCTGGCGGAGGCCCAGGAGGGCGCGCAGCGCGTCCGCCAGATCGTGCGAGATCTGCGCACCTACTCGCGCGGCGACGACGATCAGGAGAAGACGGTCGACGTCCAGCGGGTCATCGAGTGGTCGATCAACATGACGATGAACGAGATCCGGCACCGCGCGCGACTCGTGAAGGATCTCGGCGCCGTACCGGGCGTGCGCGGCACCGAGACGCGGCTCGGTCAGGTCTTCGTGAACCTGCTGGTCAACGCCGCGCAGGCGATCGCGGCCGGCAGCAGCGCGGACAACGAGATCCGCGTCTCGACGATGACGGACGCCAACGGCCGCGCCGTCATCTGTGTCAGCGACACGGGCCCCGGCATCTCGCCCGACGTGCTGGACCACATCTTCGAGCCGTTCTTCACGACGAAGGCCACGGGCGTGGGCCTCGGACTCGGCCTCTTCGTCTGCCACAACATCGTCAAGGGAATGGGCGGGACGCTCACGGCCGAGAGTCCGCCGGGCGCGGGCGCGACCTTCGTCGTGACGCTGCCGTCCGCCGCCCCGGCGCCCGCAGTGGCCGCCAGGGTCAGCGCGCGCGTGATGGGTGCTGCGCGCCGGGTGCGGGTCCTCGCGATCGACGACGAGCCGCAGGTGCTGCGCAGCATCCAGCGCGCGCTGGGCGCCCACGAGGTCGTCGTGGCCGACTCCGGCCGCGACGCGCTCGCGCGCCTCGAGGCCGATCCGTCCTTCGACGTGATCTTGTGCGACCTCATGATGGGCGACATGACGGGGATGGACGTCATGAAGGCGCTCCGCGATCGGTCGCCCGAGCTGGCGTCGCGCGTGGTCTTCATGACGGGCGGCGTGTTCACCGAAGCGGCGCGCGAGTTCCTGGCCGCCGTCCCCAACATGTGCGTCGACAAGCCGTTCGATCTCACGGCGCTGCAGGCCATCGTCACGGCGCGAGGCGGCGGCGCGGTGACGTGATGGGCGGGCGCAAAAACTCGGCACCGCTTCCGATTGGCGGTAAAGATCCTGAGGTGACGGTCCAGCCCGACCCGACCGCGCCGAAGGCGCAGCCTGCGGCCCCCGCGGCCGTCCAGGGCCTGCGCGCGTTGCGGGCGCTGCCGCGGCTCGTGTGGCTGCTGGGGCTGGCGAGCCTCCTCAACGACGTGTCGAGTGAGGCCATCTTCCCTCTGCTGCCGATCTTCCTCGGCCAGCTGGGCGCGCCGATGCGCTTCCTCGGCCTCATCGAGGGCAGCGCCGACGCGCTCTCCAGCGTCATCAAGATGATCGCGGGCCGCTTCTCCGACCGCGGTCCGCGGCGGCTCATGGTGGCGGGCGGCTACACGCTGCCCGCGATCGCGCGCGCGGGCATCGCGCTCGCGGTCGCGCCCTGGCACGTGCTCACGGCGCGCCTCGTCGACCGCGCCGGCAAGGGCATCCGCTCGGGCCCGCGCGACGCGATGCTGGCCGATTCCGTCGCGCCGTCGGAGCGCGGGCGGGCGTTCGGGCTCAACCGATCGATGGACCACCTCGGGGCGGCGGTGGGGCCGCTCATCGCGAGCGCGCTCGTCGCGTTGGGCGTCGGGCTGCGCGCGACCTTCATCGTTGCCGCGCTGCTGGGCCTCTCGGCGCCCGTCGTGCTCTTCCTCCGCTTGCGCGACGGCGGGCAGACCGTGCGCAATGAGGCGGCGTCCGCGCCCGGCAGCAACGCGCTGCGGCCCGGATTCTACTCATACCTTTGCGTGTGCGTGCTCTTCGCGCTGGGGAACTCGTCCGACGCGTTCCTTCTCGTGCGGGCGCGCGAGGTGGGTTGGTCCGCGGCGGCGCTGCCGCTCTTGTGGTTGTTCCATCACCTCGTGAAGTCGGCCGCGGCGCTGCCGGGCGGCGCGCTCTCGGATCGCCACTCGCGCGCGGTCGTCGTGTCGGCGGGCTGGGCGGCGTACGCGCTCACGTACGTCGGCTTCGGCTTCGCGACCGCCCGCTGGCACGTGCTGGGCCTCTTCCTCGCGTACGCGCTCTATCACGGCCTCGCCGAGGGAGCCGAGCGCGCCATCATCGCGGATCTCGCCGAGCGCGGCGGACGCGGGCGCGCCTTCGGCCTCTACCATGGCTTCGTCGGCGTCGCGGCGCTGCCCGCGGGCCTGGCGACGGGGCTCATCTGGGATCGGTGGGGCGCGACGTGGGCGCTCTGCCTGAACGCGCTGTGCGCGGCGCTGGCCGCGGCGCTGCTGTTCTGGCTCACCTTCGCGGGACCGCTCCGGCGCGCGCTCATCCCCAGCGGCGAGCCCGCGCCCGTGCGCGTGCGGCCACGACGAGACGGCTGAACGCCAGTCAGCGTGGGCTCGACCCCGAGCCGAGAGGTCCCGAGGCGGGTTCCCCGAGCAGGCGCAGCTGCTCACGCCGAAAGCGCAGGATCTCACGCAGGATGATCTGCAGCGTGGCGACCGTCGGCACGGCGACGATCGCGCCCACGACGCCCGCGAGCTCGCCGAGGAACAGCACCGACAGCGTGACGACCAGCGGGTTCACGTGCACGGTGCGCCGGAAGATCAGCGGCGAGAGGACGTTGCCCTCGATCTGACCGTAGATGATGAAGTAGATGCCCGCCGCAACGCCGTGCCACGCGCCGCGCGTCACGAGCGCGATCAGGCTGATGAACGTGCCGGCGACCAGCGGCCCCGCGTAGGGCACCATGCTGGACAACCCCGCGAGGATGCCGAGCGGCAGGAAGAAGGGCACGCCGTCGATTGCGAGGAAGGTCGTCGTGCAGGTGGCGTTGGCGAGGCAGATCAGCATGAGGCCGCCGAGATAGCCGCCGATCGAATCGTAGATCTTGTGAAGGACGTCCTCGTAGAGCTGCCGTCGATCGGTCCGCGCCTCGGCGAGCGCCGACTCGACCAGGCGGCCGCCGAAGATCAGCATGAACACGACCAGAAAGGCGATCGTGACGGCGGCGGCGAGGCCCGTGAGCACGCCGCCCAGCGCGGCGAGCACGGGGCTCGCGGCGCCCTCGAGGAGCTCGGGGCCGCGCCGTTGCAGATCGTCGAGCTGATGCGCGAAGTGGAAGTGGCTGTCCCAGCGAAGGAACCACTCGCTCTCTCGGATGTGGCGGACGAAACCGGGCGTGTCCTTGATGAGCTGCTTGGCCTGATCGATCGCGGGTGGGATCAGCGTGAAGCCGACGCCGACCAGGACGGCCGCCAGGCTGGCGAGCACGACCGCGATCGCGAGCTGGCGCTTCACGCCGCGCGCGATGAGCATCCGGACGACGTGCTCGAGAGAAACGGAGATGAGGAGGGCGGCCCCGATGAGCGTGACGGCGACCAGCGCCTGCGAGAGCGCGTAGATGACCGCGACGACGATGAGCACCGCGAAGGAAACGGTGAACACCGTCTTGAAGGACACCTGCGAAGGCCTCACCTCGCGGCTGCGGTCGTCGTCCACGGGCGCAACCCTATCACGCGCCCCCTCACCCCGACCCTCTCCCGCGAACGGGAGAAGAACGTGCGAGGCGGGGGGGCTGCGCTCAACGGGAAGCGCTCTTGGACGCGCTCGATCGAGAAGCGCGCTCTTGGACGCGCTCAATCGAGAAGCGCGAGGGGGCGCGGGGCTGCGAGCGGCAGCGCGCCAGCCCCCGTCAGACTAATTGTCGAAGTAGAGGGCGAACTCGTGGGGGTGAGGGCGGAGGCGGATGGCGTCGACCTCGTTCTCGCGCTTGTAGTCGAGCCACGTCGAGATGACCTCCGACGTGAAGACGTCGCCCTTGAGGAGGAACGCGTGATCCTTCTCGAGCGCGCTCAGGGCCTGGTCCAGCGAGCCGGGTGCCTTCGGCACGTCCTTCGCCTCTTCGGGAGAGAGGTGGTAGATGTCCTTGTCGAGCGGCTGACCCGGATCGATCTTGTTCTGAATGCCGTCGAGGCCGGCCATGAGCATGGCCGCGAAGGCGAGGTAGGGGTTCGCCGTCGGGTCGGGGCAGCGGAACTCGAGGCGCTTCGCCTTGGGCGAGCTGCCGCCGATCGGGATGCGGACCGAGGCCGAGCGGTTGCGCGCCGAGTACGCCAGGTTGACGGGCGCCTCGTAGCCGGGGACGAGC
>DASZUD010000138.1:0-6967 GCA_035548155.1 Polyangia bacterium | reverse complement strand
TCGAGCCCGACTTGATCCCGACGGCCGCGATCCGCTTCGCCACCGAGAGCGGCCTGCGCGACCGCATGTACAACGATCTCGAGGTCGGCTCGTATCTGACGTGGGAGGGCTGGCCTCGGCACCGCGTGTTCCAGGATCCGCGCATCAACGGCTATCCCGATGCCCTGCACGCGTTCCTACGGCGAGCCGACCTCACGCGCGCCGAGTGGCAACCGTTCCTCGAACGCTTCGGCGTGACCTCGGCCCTGATCTCCTTCCCGTCTACGAACCCGCGCGCGGCCCTTTTCGATCCCGCGCGCTGGGCGCTCGTGTACCGCGCCGCCGACGGGCTGGTGTTCGCGCGCCGTGACGCGCACGCCGCCCTGGTCGCCGCCCGCGAGCTGCCCGTGACGTTCGCCCGCGCCGCGGACGGGGCCGTCGTCGCGCAACCGCTCGAGGCTCAGCCGGCGGGCTCGGCGCTGCCGGCCTGCGCGTGGAGCGTCCGTTTGGCCGACTTCTACGTCGAAAGCAACGACGACGCCCGCGCGCGCCCGCTGTACGAGCGCGCGCTCGCGGGCTGCGGCCCCGCCGAACACGACGCACACGTCGCGCTCGGCGACCTCGCTCTGCGGCAGGGCGACCCCGCGGGCGCCGCCCGCGCCTACGCCGGGGAGGCGGCGCCCGACGTGCGCGGCAAGCGCGGCCTCGCGCTGCTGTCGCTCGGACGCTCGCTCGAGGCGCTCGAAGACCTCGAGGCGGCCCGCCGCGCGCAGCCCCGCGATCCGGACCTCGCGCTGGCCTTCGGCCTCGCGCTGGCGCAGCTGCCGAAGCTGGGCCGGCGCGAGGAGGCGCGCGCTGCGCTGGCGGCGTTCCTCGAGCTCGCGCCCCACCACGTCGCGGGCGCGCGCGCCCGCGACGTGCTCGCGCGCCTGCGCTGAACTAATTGCCCGCGCTGCTCAGCGCCGTCAGCAGCTTCGAGACGCTCTGCCGCGCGTCGCCGAACAGCATCAGCGTGTTCTCGTTGTAGACGAGCGGATTGTCGACGCCCGCGTAGCCGGCCGCCATGCCGCGCTTGAGCATGACGACGCGCGCCGCCTTCCACACTTCGAGCACGGGCATGCCGTAGATGGGGCTGCCCGGATCGTCCTGCGCCATCGGGTTCACGATGTCGTTCGCGCCGATGACCATGACGACGTCCGTCTCGTGGAAGTCCTCGTTGATCTCGTCCATCTCCTTGACGATGTCGTACGAGACGTTGGCCTCGGCGAGGAGCACGTTCATGTGCCCGGGCAGGCGGCCCGCGACGGGGTGAATCGCATAGCGCACCTTGATGCCCCTGCCGATGAGCAGCGACGAGATCTCCTTGACGGGGTGCTGCGCCTGCGCGACGGCCATGCCGTAGCCGGGGACGATGATCACGCTGCGCGCCGCCAGCAGCAGCTCCGCCACTTGCTCGACCGACGTCTCGTTCACCTTGCCCGTGGGCGCCGCCGCGCCGCCGCCGCCAGCCTTCGGCACCTCGGCGCCGAAGCCGCCCAGCACGACGCTGAGGATCGAGCGGTTCATCGCCTTGCACATGATGTAGCTCAGGATCGCGCCCGAGCTGCCGACCAGCGCGCCCGTGATGATGAGCAGGTCGTTCGAGAGCATGAAGCCGGCCGCCGCCGCGGCCCAGCCCGAGTAGCTGTTGAGCAGCGACACGACGACCGGCATGTCGCCGCCGCCGATCGCCATGACGAGGTGAACGCCCAGCAGCAAAGCCAGGAACGTCATCACGAGGAGGGCCGGCATGCCGCCGTCGGTGAACGAGCCGCCCGCCTCGGGCCACGGCGCGGGCGCGCGCAGGAAGACGACGGCCAGCGCGACGCACGCGACGAGGACCGCCAGGTTCAGCATGTGGCGCCCGGGCAGCAGCAGCGGCTTGCTGCTCACCTTGCCGCGCAGCTTGCCGAACGCGATGATCGAGCCGCTGAAGGTGATCGCGCCGACGAGGACGCCCACGTAGATCTCGATGAGGTGCGCGCCGCCCAGCGCCTCCGCCTCCGGCCCGGGCTGCAGGTACGTCGCGGTGCCGACGAGCACGGCCGCCGCGCCGACGAAGCTGTGCAGGATCGCGACGAGCTCGGGCATCGAAGTCATCGCGACGCGCGACGCGAGCAAGCCGCCGACGACGGCGCCGCCGCCCAGCGCGCCCGCGAGGACGCCCACGCCGGTCAGGGGCTCGCCGCCCGCCGGCAGCGCGCCGTCGGGCAGCACGAGCGCGATCGCCGTGCAGATGACGGCGATGATCATGCCGAGGATGCCGTAGCCGTTGCCCCGGCGCGCCGACTCCTGCGTCGAGAGGCCGCGCAGGCTGAGGATGAAAAGGAGGCTCGCGGCGAGATAGGCGAGCGCGCGGATCGTGGAGGTCATCGGGGTCGCCGCCTATTTGCGAAACATCTTCAGCATGCGTTGAGTGACGAGGAAGCCGCCCGCGACGTTGATCGACGCGACCAGCACGGCGACGCCGCCCAACCCCAGCGCCGCGGGGCTGGCGCCCCGTCCCAGCAACACCACCATGCCGCCGATGAGGATGATGCCGCTGATGGCGTTGGTCACGCTCATGAGCGGCGTGTGCAGCGCGGGCGTGACGTTCCAGACGACGTGCCAGCCGATCACGCACGCGAGCAGGAACACCGTGAGGTGCTGCAGGAACTCGGGCGGCCCCAGGATCCCCGCCGCCGCGAGCAACACGATCAGCACGGCCATGCCGAGCCGCACGTTCGGGCTGGTCGCCGTGTTCGTCGCGGGGCCGGGCGTGGGCTTCGGCTGCTGCTTCTGCGGCGTCGACGGGCCGCCCGCGCGCGGCGGCGGCGGCTTCGGAGGCGGCCACATGAGCTCGCCGTCCTTCAGCACCAGGACGCCGCGGTGGATCTCGTCCTCGAGGTTCAGCGCCAGCGCCTTCTTCGTCGTGTCGGCCGGCGAGACGTCCTTGACCAGGTTGAACACGACCGTCGCGTAGAGGTCGCTCGCCTGGCGCGCCATGCGGCTCGCGAGGTCGGTGTAACCGATCAGCTTCACGCCGAACTTCTCGACGATCTTGTCCCGCTCTGTCAGCGGGCAGTTGCCGCCCTGCTCGGCCGCCATATCCACGATCACCGAGCCCTGCGCCATGCTGACGACGGCGCCCGACGTGATGAGCTGCGGCGCCGGCTTGCCGGGGATCAGCGCCGTCGAGATGATGATGTCCGACTGCTTGGCGTGCTGGGCGATCAGCGCCTGCTCCGCCGCGAGGTACGCCTCGCTCATCTCCTTCGCGTAGCCGCCCTGCCCCTCGCCCGCCTCGTCGAACTTGAGCTCGACGAACTCGGCGCCCAGGCTCTCCACCTGCTCGCGCGCGGCCGCGCGCGTATCGAACGCCTTCACCTGCGCGCCCAGCGCCTTCGCGGCGGCGATGGCCGCGAGGCCCGCAACGCCCGCGCCCAGCACGAACACCTGCGCCGGCTTCACGCGGCCCGCCGCCGTGACCTGCCCGGGGAAGAAGCGCCCGAAGGCATTCGCCGCCTCGATCACGGCGCGGTAGCCGGCGATGTTCGCCATCGCCGAGAGCGCGTCCATGCGCTGCGCGCGCGTGATGCGCGGCATGGCGTCCATGGCCAGCACGGTGATCTTGCGCGACGCCAGGCGCTCGATCAGCTCCTTGTTCTGCGCGGGCCAGATGAAGCTGATCAGCGTCGCGCCCGGCCGCATCGCGTCCGACTCGTGCACCGTCGTGCCGGGGCGGAACATGGGCTGGCGCACCTTGAGGACGACGTCCGCCTCGCTCCAGAGCGCGTCGACCTTGTCGGCCGGGACGATCTCGGCGCCCGCCGAGAGGTAGTCGCTGTCGGCGAAGTTCGACGCGTCACCGGCGCCGGCCTCGACGAGCACCTCGAGGCCGAGCTTGCGCATCTTCTGGACCGTGTCGGGCGTCGCCGCGACCCGGCGCTCGTTCGGATAAATCTCCTTAGGGATCCCGACGGTCAGGTTCGCGTGGGGCACGATGGTGCTCCATCGTAACCGTTGCGCGCGCGCGTGGCTACTCCCCGACCTGGGTCTTGCCTCGGGTTGCCCGAGCTCGCTTCTCAGCTATCTCTCTCAGCTCGCTTGTCAGCTCTCTCTCAGCTCGCTTGTCAGCTCTCTTCGAGCGGCGGCTGCGGACCGGGGACGATGCCGGCGATGTCCGGATCCTCCTCGCCGCCCCCCGAGGCGAGGCGATCATCCCGCTCGCGGTGGCGCTGGTTGCGGCGCTCGATCTTCTCCTGCTGCTTCTTCTGCCGCGTGATTTCCTTCTGCCGCTTCGTGAGCTCCGGTCTGCGGTGATCCACTTAGGCCTCCCTTCGCGTGCCCGCGCAGAAAATTTGAACTCTGGCCGCGGGATCGCCCGTTGTCCAGATGCGGCGGCCCTCGGCATTTGCAGGCCGAGCAACACGGCGCGCGCCCTCCCGTTGCCGCGGGTGATCTCGCGACGGCGGCGCCCGGACGTGCCTTGGGGCGGGCGCGCGCACGTCGCGCTGACCGCTGCGCGTCCGGCGCGCGTCACCGAGGTGTCACGCCCGCGCGATCAGCGCGGCGGGCGCCTGGCGTCGTGGAACCACGAGCGCGCCTCGGCCATGCGCGCCTGCTGATCGGGCGGCGCGTGCCGCGCGCACGTCGAGGCCTCGGGCGAGCCCGGCGTCGCGCCCCAGCGCGTCTCGACGCAGTCGTTCGGGTTGTACGCGATCTCGAGCGCCGCCTTGCGTTCCAGCAGGTCCGCGACGGTCAGCTTGAACGTCGAGCCGTCGCTGCGCCGGTACTCGATGCCGCGCTCGCGCACGCTGCGCGCGTGGAGCGCGCGCAGCGCCTCGGCGACGGCCACCGCCTTCCGACCACCCAGGTTGAACAGCTCCGGGTGGCGCACCACCCGTTCGGGCAGGCCCAGGAGCACGTTCATCGCGATGATGAGGCGCATGTCGCGCGAGGGCGTGGCGTAGTCCTCCCACGGCCCCGTCGTCTCGAAGATCTTCGCGCCCTCGGGCATGGGGACCACGGGGTTGCCGTTCTCCCGCATGTACTTCTCGCCGTTGTCCACCGAGCCCACACGCACCTTCAGCTGCTCGACGAGCGCGTCCAGCGTCTCGGCGTAGGCGTCGGCAGGATCGAGGCCCGCCGGGTTGATGAGCTTGCCCATGCGCGCGTAGAACTCGTCGGGCGACAGCTTGCCCTGCTCGAGCGAGAACGGCGCGTGCGCGGGATCGTCGGCGCCGCCGATCGCCGCGTTGGGCACCGGCTCGAGCGCGCCCGAGGCGCCGCGCGCGAGCGGCCGGAACGCCTTGAAGCCCGGCCCGGCGCTCTTCGTGTCGTTCGTGAAGAGGAAGGTGCCCTCCCAAAAGCGCTTGCGGCCCACCGACGTGTCGGGCTGGCCGTCGACGGCCAGCAGCAGGCCGCCGTGCTCCTTCGTCTGCTCCGCCCAGTGCACGATCATCATGACGTGCCCGTACGGATCGGCGTAGACCACGCCGGGGCGCAGCGCCTTGCGGTCGAGGCGCACCGGGTAGTAGTCCGTCTCCTCGTCGTCGAGCGCCGTGCGCGCGCTGCCCGACTGCACGTGGTTCGACATCAACCGCAGGAAGGCGCGGACGCCCGCGAGCGCGTCGCGGCGGCCCTTCCGGCCCGGCCCAGGCAGCGCGTCCTCGTTCGTCGTCAGCCCCGAGCAGCGAGGCGGTCGCGACTCGGTGCCGCGATCGCAGTCGCGGAAGCCGACCGGCAGGCCCATTTTCCACGCGAAGTAGGCGCGCAGATAGTACGGCAGGTCCGCGCAGTCGGGCGTCGCGGGGACCGCCGCCTTGTTCTTGGGATCGTCCTCGCCGAGGCCGAGGTAGCCGAAGAGGAAGTTGCGCGCGCGATCGCGCAGCGCCTGGTGCAGCGGGCGAAAGTCGAGCGATTCGCCGACCGGCGCGTCGAAGAGGCGCTCGATCCACGCCGAGTAGAAGTCCTCGGTGCGCCGGTCCCACGCGCGGCGCGTGGTCCACACGCCCTTCTCGTCGGAGGCGCGCTCTGGCCGTGGCGCGCGAACGGCGACGTCGACGGCGCGGCAGGCTACGGTCTTTTCGCCCCGCTTCCAGACGATCTTCACGCGGCCCGCGCGCGGCGCGGGGATGTCCGCCGAGAGGCTGCCGGGCGCAGCCCCTCGCGGCGTGGTCTCCAGCAGGGCGGGCTTGCCGTCGGCGCCGATGGAGACCAGCGCGCCGGACGCGTCGTTCTCGGCGACGGCCAATACGCGCAACGGCTCGCCCGCGACCGGCGCCTCGGGAGAGATCCAGATCGCGGCGCCGGGCCGCTCGACGCAGGACGCGTCGGCGATGATCTCCCTCCTCTTCCCCGGCGGCTTCGAGGTCCGCGCTTCAGCCGCCGAGGCCAGCAGCGCGAGCACCGTGGCGCCGACGACCGCCGGGAGCCCTCTTCCCGGCTTGCAGGGACTCGCCTTCATCGGCCGTACAATAGGCTGCCTGCGGCACGGCAGGCACCTTTTCAGGCAGGCGCCTTTTGCGCCGGGCTCGTGACCTCGAGGCGCACGCGCGCGCCGCCCTCGGGGCGGTTCGACAGCGTGACGCCCCCGCGGTGTGCGTCGGCGATGCGGCGCACGAGCACGAGGCCGAGGCCCAGCGAGCCTTCCGGCTTCGGCTGGCGCTCGCGCGTGTCGCCGGCCGCCGGGAAGCCCGGCCCCGCGTCTTCGACTTCGAAGAGGACGCCGCCTCCCGCGCGCGGTCTCACGCCGAGGCGCGTGACGCCGCCGCCGTGGCGCCGCGCGTTTTCGAGCAGGTTCGCGAGCGCCCGCGCCAGCAACGTCGCGTCTCCATCGAACGTGAGCGCCGCGCCCGCGGGCGCGTCGAGGACGCCCGCCTCGGACACGCCGGCCCGCTCGAGCGCGCGCCGCGCGAGCTCGTCGGCGTCCAGCGGACGCACCGACAGGTTCGCGAAGTCGAGCCGT
>DASZUD010000137.1:0-29439 GCA_035548155.1 Polyangia bacterium | reverse complement strand
GGCCCGAACGGATCGGGCAAGTCCACCGCCGCGCGTGCGCTCGGGGCGCGCGTGGCGGGGGCGCGGCTGCTCTCGGCCGAATCGCAGCAGGCGTTCTACGAGGCGCAGCTCGCGGCCGCCGAGGACAACTTCCAGCAGGGCGTGGACACGAGCGTTCGCGTGCGCGAGCTGCTGGGCGAGCCTGGTCGCGCTCACCCGCTGTTCGCCGCGTTCCGGCTCGAGGCCCTGTGGGAGCGCACCTATCGGCAGCTTTCGACGGGCGAGGCGCGCAAGGTGCTGCTGCTGCGGGCGGTGCTGGAAGCGCCGTCGCTGTTGATTCTCGACGAGCCGTTCGACGGCCTCGATCGCGCCGCGTGCGCCGAGCTCGGCGCCGGCATCGTGCGGGCGGCGGAGCGGCTGCCCGTGGTGGTCGTCGGGGCGGGGGGGACCGTGGGCGCCGGGCTGCCGCTCGCGCCCGAGGCCTTGCGCGAGGTGCTGGTCGTCTCGGAACGTCGGGTGACCTTCCGCGGATCGGCGCAGGCGTTCCTCGCGCGCGCCGCGGGCGATTCGCGCGCGCGCACGGCGCCGCCCGTCGAGCTCGGCAGCTGGTACGCGCCGCTCGATCCGGACGTGCCGCTGGTTCAGCTCGCGCGCGGCTGCGTCCGTTACGGCGAGCAGGTCGTCTTCGAGAACCTCGACTTCGGCGTCCGCGCGGGCCAGCACACGCTGGTCGAAGGCCCCAACGGCTCGGGCAAGTCCACCTTGCTCGAGATGATCACGGGCGATCACCCGCAAGCCTACGCGAACGATCTGCATTTGTTCGGCCGGCGCCGCGGCAGCGGCGAGACGGTGTGGGACATCAAGAAGAACATCGGGCTCGTCTCGTCGCGCCTGCACCGCGACTGGCGCGTGGGCGGCAGCGTCGAGGAGGTGGTGCTGAGCGGCCTCTACGACAGCATCGGCGTGTATCAAAAGCCGGAGCCGAGCCACCGCGCCCGCGCGCGCGCCTGGCTCGACTGGCTCGCGCTGGGCGTGGGGCCCAGCGCTGCGTTCCGCGAGCTCTCCTTTGGTCAGCAACGCTTGGTGTTGATCGCGCGCGCCGCCATCAAGGTTCCGCCGCTCGTCGTCCTCGACGAGCCGACCTCGGGCCTGGATCCGGACAACCGGCTGCGCGTCCTCGAGCTCGTCGCGTCGCTCTGCACGCAGCGAAAGAGCACGGTCCTGATGGTCACCCACCGCGCCGACGAGCGCGCCTTCTGGCAGAGCCGCATCGGCGGCGCGATCCTCTCGCTGAAGTAGCCGCTCACGCCGCGCCGGCGACCGTCTGCGCGGCGCGCCGGCCGGCCGCGCCTTCGTCGCGGGGGCCGGAGCGCCAGAGGGCGCCTCGAGGATGAGGACGCTGCCGGCCTGGCCCGGGGTGGCTCCGTCAGAAATACGACGCGCGACCCCTTCAGAAAAATGACGCGCGGCCGATGTTCACCTCGGCGTCCCGAGGAGCCCGGGACGCCGTCACGGAATGCCCATATTTAGAGCTGTCGAGAGTCGGAGAGCCAAAGTTGTGCGCGGTGCCGGACGTGGTCCGCTCGCGCTCGGGTTGCTGGTCGCCGCCGCCGTCATGGCGCTGGGCGGTTCGGCCTCCGCGCTGACGGCCACCTGGACCGGGGGCAGCGCCAACTGGAACACCGCCTCCAGGTGGTCCTGGAGCGGCACCTGCGCGAACTGCGTCCCTGGCGTCTCTGCCACCGCCGCCGCGAACAACGCCACGGTGGTGATCGGCTCGAACGTCACGGTCACCGTCAACACCGGCGTCGGCACGGGCTCCACGACGATCGCCTCGATCACGGTGACGAACGGCACGCTGACGGGGTCGGGCACGAACGCCTTGAAGACCTCCGGCGACATGGTGCTGAACGGCGGCGATCTCACCAACTGGGGCGGCGCGATCACGGTCGGCGGCACCCTGTACATTCAGAGTGCCAGCAGCACGTATACCCACGGCACCGGCGCGCTTCAGGCGGGCGCCATGGACCTGTCGGCGGGCGCCTTCACGGGCACCAACGGGAGGGGCACGATTGACGTCACCGGCGCTCTGGCGGTGTCCGGTTCGCACAACTTCACGGGCAGCTCGCGCACGTCGGCGACGATCCACGCGGGCAGCCTGAGCGTCGGGACCACGTCGAACGGCTTCACGGGCGGGGCGGGCGCGATCACCGTCGATGGAGCGCTGAGCATCACGAACGGCACGTACACGCACGGCAGCGGCGCGCTGCAGGCCGATTCGATGTCGCTATCCGGCGGCAGCTTCGCCGGCGGCAACGCGACCGGTGACATCACTTGCACGAACGCCCTCTCCGTCTCCGGCTCGCACGCGTTCACTGCCAGCTCGAGCAATCAGTCGGCGATCCACGCGGGCAGCCTGAGCGTCAACAACACCTCGAACGGATTCAACGGCGGCGCGGGCACGATCACCGTCGACGGGGCGCTCAGCATCATCGCCGGGACGTACACGCCCGGGGCGGGCGCGTTGCAGGCAGACTCGATGATGTTGTCGGGCGGCAGCTTCACGGGCGGAACGGCGGCGGGAACCGTCAGCGTCACCAACGCGATGATCTTGTCCGGCTCGCACTCGTTCACGGCCAGCTCGAGCACGTCGGCGACGATCGGTGCCGCCAGCTTCAGCCAGCGGAACACGTCGAACGGCTTCACGGGCGGCGGCGGCGCGATCACGATCGGCGGGACGTTCGACATTCAAGGCGGTACGTACACGCACGGCAACGGCGCCCTGAAGGCGAACGCCATGACGTTGTCGGGCGGCAGCTTCGCCGGCGGCAGCGCGACCGGGACGATCACCTCCACGACTTCGATGGTGCTGTCCGGCACACACGCGTTCACCGCCAGCTCGAGCTCTTCGTCGAAGGTCACGGCCGGCAGCTTGACCCTGCAGAACTCGGCGAGCTTCACGGCCGGCGCCGGGTTGGTCACCGTCAACGGGACGCTGGACATCCAGAGCGGCACCTACAACCTGGGCAGCGGGGCGCTGGCGGCGAACGCCATGACCGGGTCGGGCGGCAGCTTCGTCGGCGGCGCGGCGACGGGGGCGGTCGGCATCACGACTTCGATGGTGCTGTCCGGCTCCCACACCTTCACCGCCAGCTCGAGCTCGTCGTCGACGTTCACGGCCGCGAGCCTGAGCATCGGGAACACGTCGAACGGCTTTACGGCCGGCGCCGGCACCGTCACCGTGAGCGGCACGATGACCATGACGTCCGGCACGTACACGCATGGCAGCGGAGCGCTGTCGGCCAACGCGATGGCGCTCTCGGGCGGCACGTTCGCGGGCGGCAGCGCCACCGGCACGGTCGGCGTGACGAACGCGATGGCGCTGTCGGGCTCGCACACCTTCACGGCCAGCTCGAGCGCGTCGTCGTCGATCGCGGTCGGCAGCTTCAGCCAGACGAACTCGTCGAACGGCTTCACGGGGTCGGCCGGGTCGATGACGGTGACCGGCGATCTGGCGCTCTCGGGCTCGACCT
Organism: Polyangia bacterium; assembly: GCA_035548155.1. Lineage (GTDB taxonomy): Bacteria > Myxococcota_A > Polyangia > Fen-1088 > Fen-1088 > DASZFV01. Next base: position 25,927 of record DASZUD010000137.1, on the reverse strand, counting down.
TCACGGCGCCCAGCGCGACGTTGCAGATCAACGGCAAGTTCAACAAGACGGGCGGCACCTTCGTCGCGAACGGCGGCACGGTCGTCCTGGCGGCGACGGGCTCGGTCACGCACACGTTCGGGGGCGCGATCTTCAACACCGTGACCGTCGGCACCGACTCGGGCCTCGTCGGCTATTGGAAGCTGGACGAGACCTCCGGGACGACGATCGCCGATCAGTCGGCGTTCGCCAACAACGGCACGCTCTCGGGCGGCACGGGCACGACGACGCCGGCGACCGGCTTCTTCTTCAGCAACCCGAGCGCCGTCACCTTCAACGGCTCGACGGGGTACGCGACGCTGGGCATCGCCGGCATCCCGGCCACCGACGCCAGTCAGACGATCGCTCTCTGGTTCAAGCTGAACTCGACGACCGGTCAGCAGAACATGGTCGTCCTCACCGACACGCAGGCGGACGGCGTCCAGATCGGCATCAAGGACGGCCTTCTCAAGGTCTGGGGTTGGGGCGGCGGAGACATCCTCGCCACGACCGCCGCGCCGAGCACGGGCGTCTGGCACCACGTCGCCTACACCTGGGACGGCACCACCAACAAGATGTACCTCGACGGCGGCGTGCCGGTGACCTCGACGAACGCGCACCAGTCCGGCACGGTGACGATCGCCTACTTCGGAACTTGGTCGCCGAACAACGACATGCTCAACGGCGCGCTCGACGACGTGCGCCTCTACAATCGCCCCCTCAGCGCCGCCGAGGTCAACTCGCTCGCGACCAAGCACGACCTGTCGTCGGTCGGCGGCACGCACTCCTTCAGCGACGCGTTCACGTCGACGGGCACGTTCACGATTGGCACGGGCACGGTGACGGGCTCCAGCTCGATCACCGTCGGCGGGAGCTTCCTCAACACGGGTGGCACGTTCTCCGGGACGGGCGCGGTCTCGCTCTTGGGGACCACGAGCGGCCTGACGCTGGTTCCGAGGGGCGCGACCTTCAGCTCCTTGACCGTCAACGGCCCGGGCGGCACCTACACCTTCGCAGGCACCGTGCCCGTCACGAACGACCTCACGATCACGGCGGGTACGGTGACCGGAACCAGCCCGATCACGGTGGGCGGTGCGCTGTCCAACGCGGGCACGTACACGGGGTCGGGCGCGGTGTCCATCACCGGAAACTTCACCAACTCGGGCACGTACTCGGGCACGGGCACGCTGACCGTCAACGGCGACTTGTCCAATTCGGGCAGCTATCTCGGGACGGGCGCGCTGTCCGTCAAGGGCAACTGGACCAACACGGGCACCTACGGCGGCTCGGGCGCGGTCACGCTCACCGGCACCGGCTCGAAGACGATCACGTCGGGCGGCGGCCGCTTCAACGGGCTGACCATCAACGGTGGCGGAACCTACACGCTGCAAGATCGCTTCTCGGCGTCGGGCGCCACCGTGACGCTGACCAACAGCACGCTGGCCTGCGCGGCGCAGACGGCCCGGGTCGGACAGTTCTCGTTCGGCGGGACCGGGACCTTCTCGGTCGGAACCGGGACGCTCATCGTCGACGGGAGCTCGAGTCAGTCGCTCCCGCTGTCGACCTTCGCGGGCTTGCGGATCGAGCCCACCTCCGAGACGAACCTGGTGGGCTACTGGAAGCTGGACGAGGGGGCGGGCGCGATCTTCGACTCGTCGGGCAACGGCAACGGCGGGACCCTGTCGTCGGGCACGACGGGGCAGACCAGCGTGCCGTCGGCGACCATCTACGACAACCCGAAGTCCGTGGCCTTCAACGGAAGCAACGGCTACGCAACCCTGGGCATCAACAACCTCCCGGCGACGAGCGCCGCGCAGACCATCGCCTTTTGGGCCAACATCTCCACGACGGCGGGAACGCAGAACATGGTCGCGCTCAACGCCGCCGGCGCCTCGATCCAGGTCGGCATCCGCGACTATGGCGGCGGCCCGACGCTCACGGCGTGGGGCCAAGGCGGCGTCAACTACGTCGCGGTGACGCCGCCCTCGACGGGCGCGTGGCACCACATCGCCTACGTCTATGACGGCGCCGGGGGGCAGGCGATGTACATCGACGGGGTGTCCGCCGGGACGGCGACCGCGACCAATCAGTCGGGCACCGTCACGAGCGCCTACCTCGGGACCTACGCGCCGCCGAACGCCGAGCTCTACAGCGGCTCGCTCGACGACGTGCGCGTCTACAGCGTGGCCCTCTCGTCGGCGCAGGTTGCGGCGCTCGCGGGCGGCCGCTACGCGGGGACGGGCGGTGGCGCGACGGTCAGCCTCGCCAGCAACACGACCGTGAACGGCCAGCTCGAGATCGACTCGGGCACGCTGGCGGGCAACGGCAAGACGATGAACGCCGCCCTGACGACCGCGCCCGCGCTCGTCCGCGGCGGCACCTACGACGTCGGCTCCGCGGCGCAGACGTTCAACGGCGGCCTCTCGGTGCAGGGCGGCGGCGCGCTGACGCTCGCGTCGAGCAGCAGCAGCGTCAAGATCGCCAGCGGCAAGGCGCTGAGCATCGACGGCACGTTGAACGCCTCCTCGACGACCGCGACGATTCAGGCCGCGTCGGGCACCTACGATTTCTGGGTCGGCGCGACCAACGGCGCCACGCCCACGCTGAACATCACCGGCCTCGCCGTGAAGAACACCACGGCGAACGGCATGCGCATCAACGGCAACGGGACGGGCACGACGACGGCGACGACGACCTTCACCAACTTCAACAACATCGCCTTCTCGAACGGCACGGCCGGCGGCACGCTGCTGCAGATCTACGCGCCGTCGCTCGCGCTCGTCTCGAACGGGTGCACGTTCGACGCCTCGACCACGTACACCGTGAAGGCCATCGGCGACGGCTTCACGGCTGGCGTCGAGTCGACGCAGACGCGCGCCCTGTTCGCCAGCGCGACGTGCACGGCGGGCGACTGCTGGGGCACGAAGAGCGACAACGAGAACGGCCACACCGGCACGCCCACGGCGTCGAGCCTCGGCGCGATCGTGCAGTTCGTGAGCAACGCGCCCACGGACACGGTCGGGACGATCGAGGGCTTCCCGACGGCGGCGTTCAGCTGGAACGACGGCAGCTACTACTCGACGTACGTGGCCTTCCACGATGCCTCGGGGACGGCGGACACCGTCTACGTGCGCGACACGACCGGCGCCGCGAAGTACTCGTGGTCGACGGCCTCTGGCGAGACGATCGTGGGGACGCCGCGCTGGACCACCGAGGGCACGGGCGCCTCGGAGAAGCACTACGTCTACGTCGCGCTGGCGTCGGGCAAGGTCTACCGGCTCCGCGACAACGGGTCGTCGCTGACGCCGGACACGGCGAGCACCGGGTGGTCGATGGCCAATCCCTACGACTGCGCCTGCGCGATCACGACGCCGATCACCGCCGACGCGACCAACCTCTACTGGGCGGGGCGCAAGACCTCGGACTCGAGCTACCGCGTGTGGGGACTCGGGCAGGCCAACAAGTCCGCGCCGACGTGGTCACCGATGCGTCCGTCGTCCTTGTCGACGCCCGTGACCACTGAAACGGCGATCACCTCGGCGTCGCTCGCGACCTGGACCAGCGGATCGACCTACGTCTTCCTCGGCCAGACCGGGTACATCGCGAAGGCGAACGTCACCTCGGGCAACGTCTCCGAGTACAACTCGAACCCCGGCGCGGGCAAGTCGATCCTGGGCCGCATCCTCGTCGTCTCGCTGGGGACGAACCGCGTCCTCGCGGGCGACGACGGCGGCAGCTTCTGGTCGATCTCGCCCAGCTCGTTCACGAACACGAACAAGCAGTGGGGCTACACCGCGCTCGCGGGCACCGATCAGTTCAAGAGCGCGCCGGTCCTCGACTACGGGAGCGGCTACGTTCACTTCGGATCGGAGGGCGGCCGCCTCATCGTGCTCGACGTCACGAGCGGGTCGCCGGTCAATGGCTATCCGATGACGTCGCTCACGACCGACCCGATGCGCTCGGCCCTGCTGTACCGCTCGGGCATCATCGCCGTGGGCACGACGACGGGGAAGCTGTTCTTCGTGAACCGGAGGACGAACGGCGGCGGCCCGCCCGCGCTGATGCGCGAGTACTACTTCGGGGCGACGGAGGAGGTCTCCGGCATCGCCTACGACCCGAACGCCAACAAGTACATGGTGACGACGTCGTCCTCGACCTCGAAGGACGGCCGGTTCTTCACGATCGACGCGAGCGACTCGACGCTCACCGACTTGGACGGGACCTATTGACGTCATGAGGACCAGCGCCATGCGTTCTCGAATTTCGTTCGCGTTGCTCTCGGGGGCCTTCCTCGCGTCGGCGCCCGCTCGGGCGCTCGACTGGGGAACGCCCGGGCTCGACGCCGCGCACGCGCGCCTGACCGCCGAGCGCTCCGGCGCGTTCTTCACCGACGGGCGGTGGGCGGTGCCGGCGGTCGGCGACGTCAAGGCCCTGGCCAGCCCCAGCGTCGCCGACGGCTTCGTCGTCACCGTCGACCTGGACGGCGTCGTGCGCGCGCTGCGCGCGGACACCGGCGAGCTGGCCTGGCAGGTGACGCTGCGGATGGCCGTGCAGGGGACGCCTGCGATCCTGCGCGGTCGCGTCTACGTTCCGACGCTGGACAGCCGGCTCGTCGCGCTGCAGCTGTCGGACGGCGCGCAGCTGTGGACGCGGCAGCTCGACGGCATGGTGATGTCGTCGCCCGTCGCCGTCGACGACGACATCGTGTTGGCCGCCGGGTTCCCGCAGCGCACCGTCGTGCGCCTCTCGAGCGTCACCGGGGAGCAGATCTGGCGCAGCGAGGAGATCATGACCCAGTTCAGCAACACGGCGCCGGCCGTGGGCGGCGGGCTGGTCGTCGTGGGCAGCAACGGCGGCCGCTATTACGCGCTGGACGCGACCACGGGCTTCCTGCGCTGGGAGTACGTCGGCGACGGAACCGTGAGCCTCGCGGCGCCGCTCATCGTCGGTGCGCGCGTCTACATGGCGGGCGGCGGCTCGAGCTCGCTGGTGCATGCCGTGGATCTCGCGACCGGGACCGCGATCGCCGGGTGGCCGGTCGCGTTGCCGGCCCCCGACCCGGATCTCGCGGGCACGCGGATCTGGCGGCAGCGCGCGCTCTCCTCCTTCGCCTCGGCCGGGGGCGTGCTGGTGCTGCAGACTCGGCTCGACGACGCGCTCGACACGGACCAGGACGGGGTGGCCGATCGCTTCCTGTCGCGCGAGACGGTGCTGGGGCTGGATCCATCGACGGGCGCGCCGGTGTGGCAGCAGGCGCTGGCGCGCGCCGAGCTGACCGACGGGAACGACGTGCCGAGCTTCCTCGTGTGCCCGACACCCGCCGGCTACTCGACCGACGGCGCTTCGCCGCTGCTCGCCGTGGCCTCTTCGTTGCTGCCGTCGGTGAAGGTGCTCGACGCGGCGACGGGCGCGCTTCGGGCGCAGCACACGGTGGCGGGGCCCGCGCTGGCCTCACCCGTCGTCGCGAACGGTGTGCTGGTCACGGCGGCCGTGAACGGAACGATCGAAGGGCTCGCGTCCAGCGCGAATCACGCGCCGGCGGCGCCGAGCCTCGCCGAGAGCGCGCTGCCGCTCGACGCCGCGGAGGCGCCGACGTTGCGCTGGCTGCCGGCGGCGGATCCCGACGGCGGTCTGGCGAGCTACGAGCTGCGCGTGGACACCGACGGCGAGGTGCTGCAGACATGGCAGCAGCAGCTCCTGCTCGAGCCCGGCGTGACCTCGGCGACGCTGACGGCGACGCTGTCTCCCGGCGTGACGTACAGCTACGCCGTGCGCGCCCGCGACGCGAGCGGCGCGCTGTCACCCTGGTCGCCGACGGCGCACTTCTCGCTGGTCGTGAACCCGCCCGTCACGGTGGACGGTGCTCCGGCCGGCAGCTTGGCGAGCGCCATCGCCACGGCGCAGCCGGGCGCGGTCATCGCCCTCGGGATGGGGACCTACCGCTTGCCGCAGACGATCACCCTCGGCGCGGGCGTGTCCGTGCGGGGCGCGGGCGCGGGCCGCACGACTCTGGACGCGACGGGCCTCGCGATCGGCATCAGCTTCGAGGGCACCGATTCGGGGCACGACAAGGTCCTCGACGGCGTCACCGTCACGGGCGCCGACACCTGCGTCAACGTCAGCGGCGGCGCCACCGGAGCTCGCTTGACCCACGTCATCGTGCGCGACTGCCGCACGACCGGCGTGATGGTCCGCGCCGGCGGGGCAGCCGACATCGTCAACGCGACCATCGTGTCGAACCCAACCGGCGTGAGCTCGAGCGGGACGGCGCGGATCAAGAACAGCTTGCTCACGAAGAACGGCGTCGCGCTCTCGGGCGCGGCCGAAGGTGCGCTCGCGAGCAGCTTCGACGATCTGTTCGACAACCAGAACGACTACGCGGGACTGGCGGCGGGGACGGGCGACCTCTCGAAGTCGGTGAGCTTCGTGAGCTTCGCGGGCCACGACCTCTCGCTCGCGTCGGCGCAGGCGTCGACCGACCGAGGTGATCCGGCCGACGCGGCGGGCGAGGAGCCCGCGCCGAACGGTGGGCGCATCAACCTGGGCGCGTTCGGCGGGACCGCGGACGCCGAGACCAGCACTCCGTCGGCCGGCGCCGTCGGTGCCGCGTCGGGCGACATGGCGAAGCCCGAGGTGGGACCGAACGCCAGCGTCGACACGCACGAGACGACCCTAGGGTCCGGCGGTTGTTCCGTCGGTGGCGGACGCCGCTCGAGCGCCGGGTGGATCGCGGTGGCGCTGCTCGCCGCGCTGGCGGGAAGGCGGCGCCGCAAGAAGAGTTGAAGGGTCGACTTGACCCTTCGATGACGGGCGCGAACAATTTGTTCCGTGGCGGCGAAGCAAGTACGCTCAACCCCCCGAACGTCTCGGGAGACGTCAGTCCCGTCGGGTAGAAGGTCGAAATTGGTAGCACTCATGATCGCGTTGCCTGCAGCAGGAGGACTCATCCTCTTCGCCGCGCGTGATCGAAGCGCCACCTCCCGCGAAGCGTCCACGCAGGGCCGCTCGGCGCGCCTGCCGGCCCTGCCCGAGACCGCATCGACGTCGGCGCCGTCCGCGCCAGAGAGCGCCGACGAGACCGCCAAGAGAGCTGCGGACGCGATCGCCGCCTGGCGCAACGGAGTCCTGCTCCGCGACGCCGACAAGGTCGTCGAGCTCGAGCGAACGTTCTCGGACGCCCCGGGCCGCTACGTCGAGGGCCTCAAGAGCGCCGCGGCCTCTGACGAGGACGAGAGGGTCCGCGCGTTCGCGACCCGGGAGCTCGGCAAGTTCAAGCGCGCCGATCTCGCGCCGACGTTCGAGCGCCTGCTCGACGACAAGAGCGCCTATGTTCGCAAGAACGCGGCCTGGGGGCTCGGCGAGCTGGGCGCCAGCGCCGAGGCCCGTCACGCACAAGCCCAGCTTCGCCTGATCGCGCGCCGTGACCCCGAGGAGGCCGTGCGGCTCGCCGCGCGCGCCGCGCTCGAAGGAACCAAATAGAAACCCGAGTAAGCGAAATGCCCAGCGACAAGAGCAAGCTCAAGGCCGACAAGCGGCGCAAGCGAACCTGGCAGCGGCCCGTCGTCAAGACGGGGACGCTCTTCGAGTCGAACAGCCTCGCCTGCGGAAAACTGACGTTCGCGGAGGAATGCCAGCAATCCGGAGCGATCAAGTCGTCGTGAGCGGCTCGATGCAAGCGGCAGCAACCTGGCAGAGGGTGAACCACCTGCCGTTTCAAACGATCGACGAGGTGACCCTGGTCGTCAACCCGGCGCGGCGCGAGGTCCACCTGCTGAACGAGACCGCCAGCCGGGTCTGGGAGCTCTGCGCGTCGCCGCACACGATGGACGAGCTCCTCGACACGCTGGGCGGCGAATACGACGCGCCCCGCGACGAGTTGCTTCGCGAGGTGACTGAGCTCGTCGACGGGCTCCGGGACAAGAGCCTCCTCGTGACCAGATGAGCGGCGCTCCCCAGTGCGACGACGACGCCGTCGTCGGCGTCGAGTCTGGGCGAGAGCTCCTGGGGGTGCTGCAGAGCAGTGCCCAGCGGCGCAACCTCCCGCTCAACGTCACCGTCGAGCTCACGCTCGCGTGCAACATCCGGTGCCGGCACTGCTACAACTTCGATCGCGACGTGCCTCGCGACGCGCACTGCGACGAGGCCGAGCCCGAGCTCTCGCTCGAGGAGACGCTCGACCTGCTCGGGGAGCTCCGAGCGGCGGGCTGCTTGTTCCTGGGGCTGACGGGGGGCGAGGTGCTGTCGTCGCCGAAGCTGTTCCCCGTCCTCGATCGCGCGCGTGACCTCAACATGGCCGTGCAGCTGCTCACGAACGGGACGCTGCTTCGGCCCGGCGTCGCGTCGCGGCTCGCGGCGTACCCGAACCTGCTGGGCGCGAGCGTCAGCCTCTACGGCGCGTCGGCCGAGGTCCACGACGGCATCACGCAGGTCCGCGGTTCGTGGCGCAGGACGTGGGCCGGCATCGACCGCCTGCGCGCGCTCGGCGTGGCGATTCGACTCAAGTTCGTCGTCATGCGACAGAACGCGCACGAGATCGCCGCGATGCGCGCCCAGGCCGAGGCGCGCGGTCTGCCGCACGTCATCGACGCTATCATCACCTCGCGCTACGACGGCAGCCGCACCAGTTTGGACACGCGCGTCGACGAGGAGCAGCTGCGGGCGCTCTACCGCGGCCCGCTGCGCGACCTCCTGCCGAAGGGTGAGTTTTCGGTCACCGAGGAGAGCTTCTCGTGCAACTGCGCGCGCGGGAACTGCGCCGTCTCTGCCACGGGCGACGTGACCCCGTGCGTGTCTGTTCCCTGGGTCGCGGGCAACGTCCGCGAGCGGAAGTTCATCGACATTTGGCGCTACGCCCCCGTGTTCCAGCGCATCCGCGGCCTGCGCATCGCTGACTACGCCTCATGCGCTCCCTGCCCGGACAAGGGCTATTGCGTCCGCGATCGCGGGGCTGCCGTCACGGCGTCGGGCAGCTACACGGGCGTCGATCCCTTCGTTTGCAAGTCCGCGGCGTTGAGACGCGAGATCATCGAAGAGGGGCGATCGACAAGCACGGGCGAACACGCCGCGCAGCCACGTCCTTCGGGAACGTAGCAGTCGAGTCGAACGCCTCGATGCGGTGATCGCCGCGGCGCAAGAGGCAGCCAGCGTCCGGCGCTCACTGCTTCGTCGGGGCTGCGCTTGACCCTCGGGGGGCGAGGCGCACCTTGGGGCCATGCGGCCGGGCCCCGTCTCGGAGCGTGTCATTCACCGGTTCGTCCGCGGAACGGCCTGGCCCCGAGGCGTGGTCTGGTTCGGCGCCAGATCGTTCTGGGGGCACGTTCGACATCTCGTCGCCGCCGCGATCGCCTCCGACAACATCGACTCGCGCGCCTGGATGACGCCGGACGATCCGAACCTGTTGCGCGCGCGCATTCTGGAGGTGCTGGACGGTGACCCGGCGGCACCCAGCCTGGTGGAAGGGTTGGCGCGCGACGTCTACGTCGACTTCGTCGCCGACACGGGCGACGACGTCACGGTCAGCCGCGCGGTCGCGCGCTTGGTGTTCGCCTCTTACGAGCTGCCCGATCCCGATCGGCCCGGGGAGTTTCTCACCGCGCCGCGCGGCGACGTCCTGTTCTTCGGCGGCGACACCGCGTATCCCGTCGCCACGGCGCGCGAGATCCTCAATCGGGTCATCGTCCCGTGGAACCAGGTCCTCGCGGAAAATGGCGACGGATCGAACCCGTCGGACCTGGGGCGGCGCCGCGTGCTGCTCGGGATCCCGGGGAATCACGATTGGTACGACGGGCTCGACGGCTTCGCCCGGATGTTTCGCCGGCGGGACGACGACGGCGAGCCGCCCCCGCCGCTCCGCGGCCAGTCTTCGTCCCCGCTGGTGCACCACGCCGAGTGGGCGCGCGAGTTCGCGCGCGGCGGCACCGTCGACAAGCCGGACGCGCTGGTCCTCGCCGGCTACACGCCGGTCCAAAGCGCGAGTCACTTCGCGCTGCAGCTCGCGCCCAACATCGAGCTGCTGGCGGTCGACCGTCAACTGACGGCGATCGATCCGCGTCAGCGCTCCTTCATGAACGCCACGCAGGAGTCGCACCGTGGCTCGGCGGCGTTGGTCGTGCTGCCCGATCCGGTTCAACCGTTTGGCGAGCCGAGCCGATCGGGCACGGCGATGCTCGAGACCCTGCGCTTGCAGCTGACGTCGCCCCAGGCGTTCGTCCTGAGCGGGGACATTCACCACTACGAGCGTTCGCAGCGCGGCGACGCCCTGCACGTGATCGCGGGCGGCGGCGGCGCGTTCCTCCATCCCGCGCGCGTCGCCAAGGGCGGTCTCACGCCCACCGTGAGCTGGCCCGGCGTCGCGCAGTCGCGCGCGCTGCTCCGTGGCGTCCCCTGGAAGTTGGCCTGCGGACGCTCGGGCTTTCTCCCTCACTTCTGTCTGTTGCTGCTCTACGCTCCTCCCGTCCTGTTCGGCGAGTGGCTCCTGGCGCACGTGAGCGTGAGCCTCTGGGCGTTGATCGGCACGACGCTCGGGCTCGCCGTCGGCTTCTCCCTGCTGGGCGGATTCCCTCGCCGAAAGAGCGTGGCGCCCCTCGCGCTCGCCGGCGCGGTGGCCGTGGCGCTGATGCCGGCGGGGGCGTCGCTGCTGGCCGGCGCCGTGCGAGCTCACGTCCCACACGGCGTGCCGGCCTTCACCGCGATGGTCGTATCGATCCTCGCGCTGGCCGCGGCGATCTTCGGCGGCGCGCTGGCGTTCGGCGTTCTGCTCACGTTGTTCACGCTCCTCGGGTACGACCACCTGCACGCCCTGACCGCCCTCGATCACCCGGGATTCAAGCACTTCGTGCGGCTTCGCGTGCGCGCGGACGGCAGCGGCATCGACGGCTGGTGCATCGGCGCCGCCGACCCCTTGCGGGCGGGCGCGCGGCCCGAGCTGGTCGATCACTTCGTATGGCGGCCGTTTTCGCGGAGCTCCAGTCCCTTGCCCCCGAGCGAGGCAGCCCAATAGTCTTCTTGTCCAAGCGGGGCACCCGGTTCCCACCGGCGCGAAATACACATGTTGAGGGGGGGGAGGCAACGAAGTCCCATGCGGGCGCTGGCAGTTTTTCCGCAGCGGCGTGAGGTGAAGACGATCGACATCCCGGCCCCGACACGCCGGAACGAGCGCGAGGTGCTGGTGCGAATTCGAGAGGTCGGCGTCTGCGGCACGGATCGCGAGATCGCCGGGTTCCACTACGGGATCGCGCCGGCGGGCAGCGACCGGCTGGTGCTGGGCCACGAGGCGCTGGGTGAGGTCGTCGAAGTGGGCTCGAGCGTGCGCACGCTGGTTCGCGGGGACTTGGTCGCGCTCACCGTGCGGCGGCCCTGCAACGAGGCCACGTGCATCGCGTGCCGCGTGGGGCGTCAAGACTTCTGCGTCTCCGGCGGCTTCATCGAGCGTGGAATCAAGGGCGCCGACGGCTTCATGACCGAATTCGTCGTCGAGGACGAGCGGTACCTGGTTCGCGTTCCCCGCGGCCTCGCGGAGGTGGGCGTCCTGATCGAGCCGCTGACGGTGACCGCGAAGGCCGCGGCCGACCTGGACGCCATCTTGCGGCGCTATCCGTGGGAGCCGCTGGGCCTGCGGGCGCTCGTGTTGGGGGCGGGCCCCATCGGCCTGCTGGGCTCGATGATGCTCGCGGGGCGAAACATCAAGACGTTCATCTACTCGCGCGAGCCCGCCGACGGCGATCGGGCCGCGCTGGCCCGCTCGTTCGGCGCCGAGTACGTCTCGGCCGGCGACACGCCGCTCGGCGACCTGGCAAAGCGGGTCGGGAACGTCGACGTCGTGTTCGAGGCGGTTGGCACGGCACGGGTCGCGTTCGGCGCACTGGACGCGCTGGCGCCGAACGGGATCTTCATCCTGAGCGGCGTGCCCAGCTCGCGCGCGCCCATCGAGATCGACCTCGACGGCATCATGCGAGACATCGTGCTCAAGAATCAGGTGCTGTTCGGCACGGTGAACGCCTCGCGCGGCGCCTTCGAGGCGGCCGTGCGGCAGCTCGAGCAGTTCATGGGCCTGTTCCCCGGCGCGGTCCGAAAGCTCATCACGCATCACGCCAGGCTCGACGACGTCCCCGAGCTCCTGCGGCGTTCGACCGGCATCAAGCAGGTCGTGAACCTCTCGGCGTAGGCGGTGCAGGCGTGCCCATGAACGAACCGGAGTGGATCGACGTCACCGTGCCGATCCGGAGCGGCATGCTCCACTGGCCCGGCAACCCCGAGATCGTCGTCGCGCAAACCGAGAGCCTCGAGCGCGGGGACGCTGCCACGGTCTCGAGCCTGTCGCTCGGCGTCCACACGGGCACGCACGTAGACGCTCCCGTCCACTTCTTCGTGGGAGGCGCCGGCATCGACGCCGTCCGGTTCGACCGCTTGATCGGACCCGCCCGCGTCCTCGACATGGGCGACGTCCCGCGCATCCGGCCGGGCGATCTCGCGGGCCAGGACATCCGCGCGGGCGAGCGGATCCTCTTCAAGACGCGCAATTCCCGCTATTGGAAGGACGACACCTTTCACCCGGACTTCACTTCGTTGACGCCGGAAGCCGCCGACTGGCTGGTCGAGCGTGGTGTTCGGACCGTCGGCGTCGACTACCTATCGGTCGGGTCGACGGAGTCGGGGCCGGAGACGCATCGGCCGCTGCTCGCCGCGGGGATCTGCATCATCGAAGGGCTCGATCTCTCGCGCGTACAACCCGGGCCGTACGACCTCATCTGCTTGCCGCTGCGCCTCGAGGGGCTGGACGGGGCTCCGGCCCGCGTCGTCCTTCGAAGCACCGAGAGGAGCGCATGATCGAGACGACGCGAATCCCCGAGATATCGATCCCCGTCAGCCGGATCGGGCTCGGGACGTGGGCCATGGGTGGCCTTCAGTGGGGCGGAGCCGACGACGACGAGTCCGTGCGGACGATCCACGTCGCGCTCGACCGGGGCATCAACCTGATCGACACGGCGCCGTCGTACGGCTTTGGGCACTGCGACGAGGTCATCGGACGCGCGATCGCCGAGCGCGGCCAGCGCGATCGCGTGCTCATCGCCACCAAGGTCGGCCTCGAGCGGCGCGGTGACGCCCTGTTCCGGAACGGAACGCGGGGCCAGATCGTCGAAGAGGTCGAGCTGTCGCTGGTCCGCCTCCGCACCGACTACATCGACCTTTGTCAGGTCCACTGGCCGGACCCCCTGACGCCGTTCGAGGAGACGGCTGCGGCGCTTCGCGACCTGAAGGAGGCGGGGAAGATCCGCGCCATCGGCGTCTCGAACTATTCGATCGAGGAGATGGAGCGGTTCGACGCGCTCGCGACCATCGCCGCGGCGCAGCCGCCATTCAACCTGTTCGAGCGCGCGGCGGAGGTGGACGTCATCCCCTGGTGCCGCGCGCACGGCGTCGCCACGTTGACCTACGGCGCGCTGTGCCGCGGCCTGCTCGGCGGGGCGATCGGCAAGGGCACTCGGTTCGTGGGAGACGATCTCCGGAGGGTCGATCCGAAGTTCTCGCCGCCGCGCTTCGCGCACTACCTTCGGGCCGTCGAGCTGCTCGAGCGGTACGCGCACGAGCGATACCGCACGGGCGTGCTCGCGCTGGCCGTGCGCTGGGTGCTGGACACGCCGGGGGTGTCCATCGCGCTGTGGGGGCCACGGCACCCGAGCGACATCGTGCCGCTGGACGAGCTGACCCGCTTCCATCTCGACGCCGAGGCGCGCGGCTACATCGACGGCGTCCTGGCCGAGACCGTGCCCGATCCCGTCGGCCCCGAGTTCATGGCGCCGCCCGTACGGTCCATGGAGTCGGCGCAGGCCGACTCGTTCGTGTGACGGGAGCGGCTCGTCACGGCGCGGGCGCCCAATCGCCTTCGAGGGGCAGCCCCGCCGCCTCCCAGTCGATGAGCCCGCCGGCGTAGTGACTGACGCGCTGGTATCCGCGCTCGTGGAGCTGCTTGATTACGGACTTGCTGGCGTTGCAGTCGACGTTCGAGCAGTAGACGACGATGTCGTCGTCCTTCGCGAGACCGGCGAAGGTCTCGTGGTGCGGGTTCACGTGGAGCGAGCCGGGGATGTGCTTGGCGCGAAATCCGAAGTCGCTCGCCGCCATCACGAGCTTGAACGGTTGACCGTGCGCGAGCTTGGCTTGCAGCGTCTTGCGATCGATCGTCTCCATGCGCGCCACCTCGGGGATCAACCTACGAGGTCGGCCGGCGAAGGCCCGTCGGGCCGGCCCCGAATCTGCCGAAACGTGAGCGCCTTCGCCGCGCGCCGCCGCGGCCCGGTTGACAACGACCGCAGACGACCAAGGTTCGTCGCCATGACGACGCCAGGGGATCACTGAGCGGACATGGACCTCCAGCTCGAGAACAAGGTCGCGGTCGTCACCGGCGCCAGCAAGGGAATCGGCCTCGCCATCACCGCCGCCCTCGCGCGCGAGGGGGCCCGCGTCGTGGCCGGGGCGCGCACGATCGACACGCTCTCGGGCCTCGATCGCGTGACGGCCGTCGCGCTCGATCTGGTCGCGCCCGAGGGGCCGGCCCGGTTGATCACCCGCGCGCTCGACGACCACGGGCGGATCGACGTCCTCGTCAACAACGTCGGCGCCGTGAGGATGCGCCTTCAGGGGTTCCTGGGCACGAGCGACGACGAATTCGCCTGGGCGATGCAGACGAACTTCTTCGCGGCGCTCCGCGCGACGCGCGCCGCATTGCCGACGATGCTGAAGCAAGGAGCCGGATCGGTCGTCAACATCGCCTCCGTCAACGCCTTCTTCGAGCCGGACGCGGGCGTCCTCGACTACGGCGCCGCGAAGGCCGCGCTCTTGAACCTGACGAAGTCGCTGGCGCAGGAGCTCGGGCCGAAAGGCATCAGGGTCAACGCGATCTCGCCCGGTCCCGTCAGCACGGACCTGTGGCTCGGCAAGGACGGCGTCGCGCACACGGTGGCCAAGGCCACCGGCGTCGATCCGGACACCGCCCGCAAGAACGTTCTCGCCAGCATCGGCGGCCTCGCCACGGGGCGCTTGACGACGCCCGAAGAGGTGGCGACGCTGGCCGTGCTGCTGTCGTCGCCGCTCACGGGCAACGTGACGGGCTCGAACTTCGTCGTCGACGGCGGTCTCATCAAGACGACGTGAGCGGCTCCCCGAGTCCCTCGAACCACTGCGCGCTGGTGACGACCTCGGCCTGACGCGGCAAGACCTTCTCGAGCAGGACGCGGTGGACCTCGGGATCGGGGTCGGCGCAGAGGTCCGACAGCACGGTCAGTCGATAGTCCTTGTCGGCGGCCTCGCGCACCGTCGAGAGCACGACGCCGCTCGTGGAGATGCCGGCCAGGACAAGGTGCCGGACGTCGCCGCCGCGGAGCACGACCTCGAGATCGCTGCCCGTGAAGGCGCTCACGCGTCGCTTGGTGACGACGACGTCTCCGCTTTCGGGCGCGATCGCGGGGCGCGGATCGATGAGGTGCGTCGGGTTCTGCTGCCTGAGGGTCCCGAACGACTGGTTGCGCGGGCTCACCTCCGGCATGCCGGGGCGAAAGCCCACGACGACGAAGCGCACGGGGATCCCACGCCGGCGGGCCGCCTCGACGGTCGCGCGGACGCGGGCGAGGTACGCGTCGCCGTCGGAGATGCGGCCGAGGATGCCCGGCTGCACGTCCATGACGACGAGGGCGCTGTTCTCGTTGGAGCTCGGCATGGCGCGAGCCTAGGTCGACATCGTCTTGTACGCAAGCAGCTTGCGCAAGCACCTTGGGTAAGGTACACGGGCGGTCATGGCGATGAAGCCCAGGTCTGCCGACACGCTGGCGGTGCGCCTGGCCGTCGCCATCAAGCGCCTGCGCGGGCGTCTCCGCGAGGCCGCCTGGGCGTCGGGCGTGCCGCTGCCCATCGCGCAGCTCGCGTTGCTCAAGCGCCTGCGGGACGGCGGCCCCAGCACGGCCGTCGCGCTGGCCGCCGCCGAGCACGTGAGTCATCAGGCGATCGGGCAGAACCTCGCGGCGCTCAAGCGGGGCGGGTTGGTGCGCACGGCGCCCGATCCGAACGACGGGCGCAAGAGCCTGGTCAGCATCACGGCGCGCGGGAGCCGCTTGTTCGCGGCGGCGGTCGCCTCGCGCGACGCTTGGCTCGCCCACGCGATCGAGCGGAGCGTCCCCGCCGGGGAACGTCCTCAGCTGGAGCGTGCCATTGCGCTGCTCGAGCGCCTCGCCGACGCCGACCAGGCCAAGCCCTCCGCGCCCCGCTAGCCGAGGATCGATGCCGCTCGCTCGCACCTTCCACGCGCTCCGGACCCGGAACTTTCGCCTCTTCTTCATCGGCCAGACGATCTCGAACACCGGCAACGGTCTCACGAACGTCGCGCTGATCCTGTTCGTGCTGCAGCTCACCCACAGCGGCTTCGCGGTGGGCGCGCTCGCGGCGTGTCAGTTCGGCCCGATGGTCTTGCTCTCGCCGTGGGCGGGCGCCGTCGCCGACCGCGGTGACAAGCGGAAGCTGCTCGTCGTCACCCAGTCCCTGGAGATGGCGCAGTCCATGGGGCTCGCGCTCCTCGCGTCTTTTGCGGGCCCGCCGCTCGTCGCCCTTTACGCGCTGGCGGCGTTCGGGGGCGTGCTGCTCGCGTTCGACAACCCCCTTCGCCGCTCGTTCGTCCCGGAGATGGTGTCCAAGGACGACCTGCCGAACGCGGTCGTCCTCTACAGCACGATCGTCAGCGTCTCGCAGATCTTCGGACCTGCGCTGGCCGGCCTCCTCGCGACGACGCTCGGCTTCGTTTGGTGCTTCGCGCTCGACGCGGCGTCATACCTCGCGGTGATCGCGGGCCTCCTCATGATGCGCACGCACGAGCTCAACCGGGCTGCGCCGGCGCCGCGCTCACCGCGCGCCGTGCGCGAAGGGCTCCGCTACGTGCTGGCGGTGCGGCGGCTGTGGCTCAGCTTCGCGATGTTCGCGGTCATCGGCACCTTCTCCTTCAATTTCCGCGTGGCGCTGCCCCTCTTGGTGACGCGCTCGCTTCACGGCACCGAAATCGAGTTCACCGCGCTCTATGCGATCTCGAGCTCCGGCGCGCTGGTCGCGGCGCTGCTGGTCGCGCAGAGGAAGTTCGTCCAGCTCCGGCACGTGATCGGGGCGTCGCTCGCGCTGGGCGTGGCGATGCTGGCGCTCGCGGCGACGCCCAACGTCTTCGCCGCCGCCGTGGCGGTCTTCTTCGTGGGCGGGGCGAGCATCGTTCACATGACCGCGACGACCTCGATCGCGCAGGTCGACACGCGCCGCGACATGGTCGGTCGGGTGCTCGCCCTGCAGACCGCGCTGATCGGCATCGCCGCGCTGCTGGGAGGGCCGCTCGTCGGGCGCCTGGCCGACGTCGGAGGTGGTCGGGCGCCCCTCGCTTTCGGCGGCGTCGTGTGCCTGCTGGCGGCCGCCGCCGCGCTCGTGCTGCAGCGCGCCCGCCGCGGCGGGCAGGCCGGCCTTGACCCCGACCCGGGGGCTTAATATCCTGTTATCTGTATCAGCGGATATCTGGCTCGGACGGCCCCGAATGAACCTCGGTCAATACACGGACGCGCTCGCCCTTCTCGCCGACGAGAACCGGATGCGCCTGTGCGCGCTCCTGCGCGACAAGGAGCTGTGCGTGACGGACCTCGTGAAGGTGACGGGCATGGCGCAGTCGCGCGTGTCGACGCACCTCGGCCGCCTGCGCGAGGCCGGGTTCGTTCGCGATCGCCGGCAGGGGCCACAGTCGTTCTACGCGCTCGAGACGACCTCTCTGCCCGGCGCCGTCCGCGCCTGCCTCGACGAGGCGGCGGAGTCCGGGGATCCGACGCTCGACGGAGACCAGGAGCGGCTCAAGGAGCTCGAGGCGGAGCGGCGCGGCGCGGTCTCCGAGGCGCTGGGCGTCGATCTCGAGCGGGACTACTCGCCCGGGCGGACGTGGCAGTCTCTCGTCGCCGGCACCGCGGCGTTGCTGCGCCTCGGTGACGTGCTCGACGTCGGGTCGGGGGATGGCGCGGCGGCGGCCACGATCGCGCCGCACTGCCGCTCGCTGACGTGCATCGACGTGAACCCGCGCCTGGTCGAGGGCGCGCGGGCGCGCCTCGGTCGCCACGCGAACGTTCGGGCGGAGGTCGCGGACGCGCACGCGCTGCCGTTCGCGGACGGCTCGTTCGACGCCGTGCTCGTCTTCCACACGCTGACCTACGCCGAGCGCCCCGCGCGCGTGCTGGCCGAGTGCGCGCGCGTCCTCCGGCCCGAGGGGCGGCTCGTGGTGCTCTGCCTCGACGAGCACCGGCAGTCCGACGTGACGGCCCGCTACGGCGAGCGCCACGCCGGGTTTTCGCCGCGCGCGATCCGCGGAATGTTGTCACGCGCCGGATTGGCCGTGGTATCCGCCAACGTCGCTTCCCGCGAGCTCAAGCGTCCTCACCTGCAAGTGGTCCTGGCGATCGCCGACAAGAGATCTGACGAAAAATGAAACACGAACACGCGAACCACCCCCTGGCTCAGCTCCTCTCCAAGCGCATCGCCATCGTCGACGGCGCGATGGGAACCACCATCCGCACTTACGGCATGAAGGAAGCGGACATCCGCGGCGAGCGCTTCAAGGACGCGCGCAAGGATCTCCTCAACAACGGCGATCTGTTCTCGCTGACGCAGCCGAAGATGGTGGGCGACATCCACCGCCGCTTCCTCGAGGCCGGCGCCGACATCATCGAGACCAACACGTTCGGCGCGACCAGCATCACGCAGAGCGAGTTCTTCGTCGACGATCCCCGCGAGCACGGGGGACGGAAGGATCCGGCCTTCTACCAGAGGATCATCGAGGACGACTTCCTCAGGGACCTGGCCTGGGAGATCAACGAGCAGTCGGCGCGCCAGTGCCGCGAGTGGGCCGACAGGGTCGCGGCCGCCGACGGCAAGCAGCGCTTCGTCGCGGGCGCCATCGGGCCGCTCACGATCTCGCTCTCGAACTCGCCCGACGCCGAAGACCCAGGGTTCCGCGTCATGACGTTCGATCAGGTCAAGACGGCCTACGTCGAGCAGGTGCGCGCGCTCATCGCGGGCGGCTCGGACGTGCTGCTCGTCGAGACGATCTTCGACTCGCTGAACGCGAAGGCGGCCCTGGTCGCGATCCAGGAGGTCTTCGAGCAGGATCGCAAGTCGCTCCCCATCATGATCTCGGCCGCCGTCGGGCGGGGCGGCGAGACGATGATCTCGGCGCAGACCGTCGAGGCGCTGTGGAACGCCGTCGAGCACGTGCACCCGCTCAGCGTGGGCCTGAACTGCTCGCTGGGTCCCGACCTCATGTACCCGTTCCTCTCGGAGCTGGCGGCGAAGTCCAGCGCGGCGATCTCGGCCTACCCGAACGCGGGGCTGCCGAACCCGCTTTCGCCCACGGGGTTCGATCTCGAGCCGGCCGACATGGGGCGCTTCCTGCGCCAGTTCGCGGACGCCGGTCTCCTCAACATCGCGGGCGGCTGCTGCGGCAACACGCCCGAGCACATCGCCGCGATCGCGCGCGCCCTCGAGGGGCATGCCCCGCGGCAGGCCGCGCGGACCACCGTCGCCGTCCCGGGGGCCGGTGAGCCGCCGCGCCCGCTGCGCCTGTCCGGCTCGCAGCCGTTCACGCAGCAGGTGGGCTCGTTCATCATGATCGGCGAGCGCACGAACGTCGCCGGCTCGCCGAAGTTCGCGAAGCTCATCAAAGAGGGGAAGTACGAGGAGGCGGTCTCCGTCGCCCGCCAGCAGGTCGAGAACGGCGCCAACGTCATCGACGTCTGCATGGACGAGGGCATGATCGACGGCGTCGCCGCCATGAAGCGGTTCCTCTCGCTCTTGGCCAGCGAGCCCGAGGTCGCGAAGGTCCCGTTCATGGTCGACTCCTCGAAGTGGGAGGTGATCGAGGCCGGCCTGCGCGAGCTGCAGGGCAAGGGCATCGTCAACTCGATCTCATTGAAGGAAGGCGAGGAGAAGTTCCGGCAGAACGCGCGCACCGTGCTGAAGTTCGGCGCGGCCGTCGTCGTCATGGCCTTCGACGAGCAAGGACAGGCGGCCACGTACGCGGACAAGATCCGCATCTGCGAGCGCGCCTACAAGATCCTCGTCGAAGAGGGCTTCCCGCCCGAGGACATCATCTTCGATCCGAACATCCTCACCGTGGCGACCGGCATCGAGGAGCACAACAACTACGCCGTCGACTTCATCGAGGCGACGCGCTGGATCAAGGCGAACCTGCCGCACGCCAAGGTCTCGGGCGGCGTGTCGAACGTCTCGTTCAGCTTCCGCGGCAACAACCGCGTGCGCGAGGCGATGCACGCGGCCTTCCTGTACCACGCCATCCGCGCCGGCATGGACATGGGCATCGTCAACGCCGGCATGCTGGAGGTCTACGAGGAGATCGAGCCGCAGCTGCGCGAGCTCATCGAGGACGTGCTGCTCAACCGCAGGCCCGACGCGACCGAGCGCCTGGTCGACTTCGGCGAGAAGCTGAAGGCGGAGGCCGCCGGTCCTGCTGCGCCAGGGGATGCCAAGAAGGAGGACGAGTGGCGCAAAGGTACCGTCGAGGAGCGCCTGTCGCACGCGCTGGTCAAGGGCATCGACGCGTACATCGAGGCGGACACCGAAGAGGCGCGCGCGAAGCTGGAACGGCCGCTGTCCGTCATCGAGGGGCCGCTCATGGCGGGCATGAGCGTCGTCGGCGACCTGTTCGGCGCCGGCAAGATGTTCCTGCCGCAGGTCGTGAAGTCGGCGCGCGTGATGAAGAAGGCCGTCGCCTACCTGATGCCGTTCATGGAGGCGGAGAAGGCGGCGCGCGCGGCCGCGGGCGAGGTCGTGCGCACGCAGGGCAAGGTCGTGCTGGCCACGGTCAAGGGCGACGTGCACGACATCGGCAAGAACATCGTGGGCGTCGTGCTGGCCTGCAACAACTACGAGGTCATCGACATGGGCGTCATGGTCCCGTGTGAGAAGATCCTCGAGAAGGCGCGCAGCGAGAAGGCGGACCTCATCGGTCTGTCCGGCCTCATCACGCCGTCGCTCGACGAGATGACCCACGTCGCGCGCGAGATGGAGCGCCAGGGGTTCAAGCTGCCGCTGCTCATCGGCGGCGCGACGACCAGCAAGGCGCACACCGCCGTGAAGATCGCGCCGCACTACAGCGAGCCCGTCGTGCACGTGCTGGACGCGAGCCGCGCCGTCCCGGTCACGACCAGCCTCCTCAGCGCGGACAGCAAGGCGGGGTTCGTCGAGAGGCACCGCGCCGAGTACGAGGAGCTGCGCAAGATCCACGGCGGGTCGCGCACGAAGCTGATCACGCTCGAGGCAGCGCGCGCCAACCGCACGCCCATCGAGTGGCGCGCGGAGGATCTGCCGAAGCCCGAATTTCTCGGGCCGCGCGTGCTCGAGGACGTGCCGCTCGAGACGCTTCGCCCGTTCATCGACTGGACGCCGTTCTTCCACACGTGGGAGCTCAAGGGCGTCTTCCCGCGCATCCTCGAGCACGAGAAGTACGGCGAGCAGGCGAGGCAGATCTTCGCCGAGGGCAACGCGCTGCTCGATCGCATGATCAAGGAGCGGCTGATCCGCGCGCGCGCCGTCTACGGCTTCTTCCGCGCCAACGCCGTGGGCGACGACGTGCAGCTGTATCAGGCCGACGGCACGACGCCGCTCACGACGTTCCACTTCCTGCGGCAGCAGTCGGCGAAGGAGACGGCCGAGCCCTCGCGCTGCCTGGCCGACTTCATCGCGCCGCGGGAGACGGGCCTTGCCGATCACATCGGCGGCTTCGCCGTCACGGCGGGCATCGGCCTCAAGGAGCTGTGCGACCGCTTTCGAGCCCAGAACGACGACTACAACGCCATCATGGCGGAGGCGATCGCCGATCGGCTGGCCGAGGCGTGCGCCGAGTACCTGCACAAGCGCGTGCGCGCCGAGTGGGGCTACGGCCGCGGCGAGGACCTCACGAACGAACAGCTCATCCGTGAGGAGTACCGCGGCATCCGTCCTGCCGCCGGCTACCCCGCATGCCCCGACCACACCGAGAAGGGCGACCTGTGGCGCCTGCTGGACGTCGAGCGCAGGACGGGCATCAAGCTGACGGAGTCGTTCGCCATGTGGCCCGGCTCCAGCGTGAGCGGCCTCTACTTCGCGCACCCGGCGGCGCGCTACTTCCCGGTGGGCAAGCTCGGTCGCGATCAGATCGTCGACTATCAGGCGCGCAAGGGCCTGCCGCTCGCCGAGATCGAACGCTGGCTGGGGTCGAACCTCGGCTACGATCCGGCGGCGGCCGATGTCGCGGTGCGCGCCGCCTGAGGGCGCCGGTCATCCTCGGCGTCCGGGGCCGGCGGCGTGAACGCATCAGCGAACATCGAGGACCTCCTCGCCTGGTATCGGCGCATCGTCGAGCAGGCGCAGGAGGGCATCTGGACGATCGACGCCGAAGCGCGGACGTCGTTCGTCAACCCGAAGATGGCGGCGATGCTGGGCTATGCGCCCGAGGAGATGCTGGGGCGGTCGCTGCTCGACTTCATGAACGCGGAGGGGCGCGCCGAGGCCACGGCGCACCTGGCGCGGCGGCGCGGCGGCATCGCCGAGGAGCACGAGTTCAAGTTCCTGCGCAAAGACGGTTCGATCCTGTGGGCTTCGCTGTCCGCGACGCCCATCGAGGACGCCGAGGGCGGCTACGCGGGCGCGCTGGCGATGGTCCGCGACGTCACGGACCATCACGAGTCCGAGGCGTCGTTGCGCGCCGCCGAAGAGCGCTTCCGCAGCCTGTTCGAGAACGCGCCCCACGTCCTGTGGGAGGAGGATCTGTCCGGGCCCAAGGCCCACGTCGACGGCCTGCGCGCCTCGGGCGTGAGCGACCTGCGGGCGCACTTCGCGCGGCATCCCGAGGACGTCGTCGCGTGCCTCGCGAAGGCCAAGGTGCTGGACGTGAACCAGGCGGCCGTGCGCCTCTACGAAGCCGGCGACAAGGCGGCGCTTCTGAACGGCCTCGATCGCATCCTCACGGCCGAGTCGTACGACGTGCTCACCGAGGAGCTCATCGCGCTGGCGGAAGGGAAGACGCTCTTCGAACGCGAGACGACGGACCAGACGTTCACGGGGCGGAAGAACCACATCCTCTTCAAGGCCATGATCGCGCCCGGGTGCGAGGAGACGTGGTCGCGCGTGTACATCTCGATCGTCGACATCACCTCGCGCAAGCAGCTGGAGGAGCGGCTGCTCCAGTCGCAGAAGATGGAGGCGATCGGCCGCCTCGCGGGCGGCGTCGCGCACGACTTCAACAACCTGCTCACGGTCATCCGCGGCAACTCGGAGCTCTTGCAGATGGACGACGCCTCCGACGGGCAACGGGGCGAGGCGCTCGGGGAGATCGTGCGCGCCACCGAGCGCGCCGCCGCGCTGACGAAGCAGCTGCTGACCTTCAGCCGGCGGCAGGTGCTGCAGCGGCGGAAGCTGGACCTGAACGACGTGGTGTCGGCGCTGTCGAAGATGCTCGTGCGCGTGCTGGGCGAGGACGTGCGCCTCGAGCTGCGCCTGCACGCGCGCCCTCTGATCACGGACGCGGACGCCGGAATGCTGGAGCAGGTGCTGATGAACCTGGCCGTCAACGCGCGCGACGCGATGCCCGACGGCGGACGCCTGGTCATCGAGACCTTCTCCGCCGGCCTTTCGGAGGAGGACCGCGTGCGGTTTCCCTCCGCGCGTCCGGGCCCGCACGTGGGGGTGCGCGTCGCCGACACGGGCGTCGGCATCTCTCCCGAGACGATGGCTCACGTGTTCGATCCGTTCTTCACGACGAAGGGCCCGGGCCAGGGCACCGGATTGGGCCTGGCCACGGTCCTCGGGATCATCGAGCAGCACGGCGGCGTCGTTCGCGCGGCCAGCGCGCCTGGCCGCGGCGCCGAGTTCACCGTGTTGCTTCCCGCCTGCATGCTGGAGGAGGGCGCGACCGAGCCTGGGCGCGAGCGGATGGCGTCGGCGCGCGGAGGGACGGAATCGATCCTGCTGGTCGAGGACGAAGAGCCCGTCCGCAGGCTCACCCAACGCTTGCTCGAGGCGCGCGGCTACCGCGTGCGGAACGCGGGCACGGGCGCCGAGGCGCTGCGCATCTGGGACGAGGAGCGGGGCGCCTTCGATCTCGTCGTGACCGACATGGTCATGCCGGGCGGGATCTCCGGACGGGAGCTCGCCGAGCGGCTGGCGGCGCGTCAGCCGGCGCTGAGGGTCATCTTCCTCAGCGGCTACGCGGGCGACGTGGTCGGCCCGGGCATGGAGCTGCGCCCGGGCTGGAACTTCCTGCAGAAGCCCTTCGGCGCGACGGCGCTGCTCGAGTGCGTGCGCGCCCGAATCGACGACAAGTGACCGGCGGCCCGTCCGTCACAGGCCGAACACGGCCAGCCCCGCGTCGATGTACTGGCCGCCCGTCGTCTGGTGGCAGTGCACGGCCAGCGTGTTGGTGCCGTTGCTGACGACCGCCTTCTTGGCGGCGTCGCTGATGAAGGCGTACTCGTAGCTCACCGTGTAGCCGGTGACCGCGAGCGCCCGGACGCCGTTGATGTAGACCTCCACGTCCTCGTCGTGGTGAAGGCGAAGGACCAGCGCGCCGATCTGCGCGGCCGTCAGAGCGCCCGGATTGAACGAGCGCCTCAGCCAGATGTCGG
Source organism: Polyangia bacterium (assembly GCA_035548155.1). Classification (GTDB taxonomy): domain Bacteria; phylum Myxococcota_A; class Polyangia; order Fen-1088; family Fen-1088; genus DASZFV01. The sequence goes on along the minus strand of DASZUD010000137.1, from coordinate 1,235 downwards.
CGCCGTTCCACGCGGTGCCGATGACCGCCCCCGGCGTTCCTTCGGTGCCGAAGCCGCCGTTGCCCGCGCTCCAGGCGCCGTCGTCGAACGCGGCGGTGCTCCACGCGGCGGCAGGCGCGGTCGTCGTGTACTTCCAGCTCTGCTTCGTCTTCTCCGAGGTCGGCACGATCACCGTGTAGGTCGCCGCCTCGTACCCGACGGAGACGATGTTGGCCTGGACGGCGTCCTCGGCCGCGCTCTTGGGATAGCCGGCCGTCATGACGCCCTCGTAGAAGTCGCCCGCGCTCCAGTTGCTGTTGTCGCCGCCGACGCCGAGGACGATGCCGCCCTCTTGGCTCATGGGGATGTAGCCCTGGTACTGCCCGTTCGGAAGGGTGCCGTCGTATTGAGTGGTCAGCGGGCCGCTTTGCGCGTTGCCCGTCTTGAGCGCGAAGGTCTTCTGCCCGTCATTCTTCAGCATGGCCGTCACGAGGTCGAAGGCGACGGTCGCGTCGCCCACGTTCGGGCCGTTGCCCTGGAACAGGCCGTTCTCGAGATCGGCGGAGATCCACGGCCCCGAGCCCGCGCAGGGCGGGTGCTCGCAGCGCATGCCGAAGTACACGGCGTCCATGTGGCCGTTGCCCGTGTCGTTCGCCTTGGGCTGCTCCGTGTTGCCGTAGTCGAAGCAGCAGCCGCCGTTCACGTGCTTGCCGCTCGTCACCATGTACATGCCTTCGGGCTGGCCGTTGCGGGCCGTGCCCTTGGCCGCGAGGTTTCGATAGCCGACGCCCGGGCTGACGTAGACGCCGTAGACCTTGTGGCCGCCCGCCATCGCCGGCAGGGCCGCGGCGTTGGCCCCGACGTCGGCGCCGCCGGCGCCTCCCGCGGGCGAAATCGTGAGGTGATTGTTCTGCGGCGTCTGGTCGTAGATCGTCGTGATCGTGCAGGTCGTGCTGGCGCAGAAGGCGTCTTGCGCGGCCGCGTCGGCATAGCCACCGGCGGAGAGCGTCCCGACGTCCGCCGTCATGCCGTCGGACGAGCGCTTCACCTGATAAAGGCGACCGCCGTACGAATGGGCGAGCGCGCGCGTCGTGCTGTGCGCGGCGACGCACGGCGTGCCGGCCGTCGCGTAGATGTCGCACGGCAGCGCGACGACGGTCCCGCCGCCGGTGCCCGCGCCGGCGTCTTCACCGCCGGTGCCCGCGGCGGCATCTCCACCGCCGGTGCCGGCGCCGCCTGCGCCTGGACTCCCCTCG
>DASZUD010000136.1:0-2314 GCA_035548155.1 Polyangia bacterium | reverse complement strand
CCACCGTCGAAGGCGCCCGGGCCGCGGGCGCCTCGGGGACGACGATCGTCGTCGGCTTGGGCGTTGCGCTCTGATCGGGGCGCCGAGTCTGGTAACCTCCCCGCCGCATGAAGATCGCCGACAAGAAGGCCGTGGCCATCGAGTTCACGTTGAAGGACGACAAGGGTGAGGTCATCGAGACCTCCGTGGGCAAGGACCCGCTCTGGTACCTGCAGGGCATGGGGAACCTGGTCCCGGGGCTCGAGAAGGCTCTCGACGGCAAGGACGTCGGTGAGACGGTCGACGTCTCGCTCTCGGCGGCCGACGCCTACGGCGAGCGCGACGAGGCGGAGATCCGCAACGTGCCGCTCCGCAAGTTCAAGTCCCAGCGCATCCAGGTGGGCGGCCGCTACCAGATCCAGGCCCCCGACGGCCTCAGCGTCGTGACGGTGCTGTCGGTCAGCGGCGACTACGCGCGCGTCGACGGCAACCACCCGCTGGCGGGCAAGGCGCTCACGTTCGTGTGCAAGGTGATCGACGTGCGCGACGCCACCGAGGACGAGCTGCAGCACGGGCACGTCCACTCGGGCGAAGGGCACCACCACCACTAGAAATGCCGGCCGGTTTCATCCCCGTGCGCATCCTGGTCTTGCCGGGCCTCGGCGGGTCGGGGCCCGGGCACTGGCAGACGCGCTGGGAGGCGTGCGAGCCGTCGTGCGCCCGCGTCGAGCAGCGCGACTGGGATCGGCCGAACCTGGCCGAGTGGCTGCGCGCGGCTGACGAGGCGATCGCGGCGGCCGGCGGGCCGGTCGTGCTGGTGGCGCACAGCCTCGCGTGCTCGCTGGTCGCGCACGGCGCGCGCCGGCCCGCGTGGGCGCCGGTCGTGGGGGCGCTGCTGGTCGCGCCGGCCGACGTCGACTCGCCCGCTCACACACCCGACGAGACGCGCGGCTTCGCGCCCATCCCCACCGAGCCGCTGCCGTTCCCCGCGACGGTGGTTTCGAGCCGCAACGATCCCTACGTCTCGTTCGAGCGCGCGCGGGAATTGGCCGGCCGATGGCGCGCCCAGTTCGTCGACGCGGGCAGCGTCGGGCACATCAACGCCGACTCGGGGCTCGGCGAGTGGATGGAAGGACGGCGGCTGCTCGGCGCGCTGATCGCGCGCGCCGTCATCCGAGAGTCGGGAGGGGGGGCCCAGTGAACATCCTCCGCTCGTCGACGCACCCGGGGTGGTTCGCGCAGAGCTCCCAGGATCTGCTCTCGCTGCTGTCCGATCACCTGCACTGCGAGCGCAAGGCGGCCGAGAACGCGCTCTCGCTCGTGCGGCGCTACCCGCACCGCGGCGCCTCGGTCGAATCGCTGTCGCGCCTCGCGCACGAGGAGACCAGCCACGTCGTGCAGGTGGCGTTGATCATCGCCGAGCGCGGGTGGACGCCGCGCGCCGACACGCCGAACCACTACGCGCGCGGGCTGTTCGCCGAGGTGCGCGCGCGCGAGCCGGGGCGCCTCCTCGACTCGCTGTTCGTCGCGGCCTTCATCGAGGCGCGCTCGCACGAGCGCCTGTTGCTGCTCGCGCGCGGGTTCGAAGAGACGGGCGAGCCGGAGCTGGCGTCGTTCTACGGCGCGCTCGCCAACGCCGAGGATCGCCACGCCGAGATCTTCCTCGAGCTCGCGCGCCCGCTGGTGCCCGCCGCCGAGTACGACGCCCGCCTGGCCGAGCTCGCCGAGCGCGAGGCCGAGATCCTGGGCGCGCTCCCGCACGTCTCGCGCGTGCACTAGATCGCCCGTCGATCGCCCTGTCCCGCTTGCGGAAGGATAGGGTGAGTGAGGGTTACGGCCTCTCTCTCGAGGGAGAGGACCCGAGCTACCGCCGGAACGCGAGCCGTCCCGCGACGTACGTCGCTTCGACCTCCATGGCGCCGCTCCACAGCGTCAAATCGGCCACGCAGCCGGCGGCCAGGCGACCGAGATCGTCGCGACCCAGCACGCGCGCCGGGACGGCGCTGGCCATCGACAGCGCCTCCTCGGCGGATGCCCCCGCGTGATCGATCATGAAGCGCACGGCGCGATCGAGCGTGAGGGTCGAGCCCGCGAGCGTGCCGTCCGGGCGTCGCGCGGCCACGCCGTCGGAGACGACGGGCGCGCCGCCGAGCGCGTAGGTGCCCGGCGGGCAGCCCGCCGCCGCGACGGCGTCGGTGACGAGCGCGACGCGCGCCCAGCCCTTCGCCCGCCGCGCGAGGGCGAGCGCCGCCGCGTGGGCGTGCACTCCGTCGGCGATGAGGCCCACCGTGACGCGATCGTCGGTCAGCGCCGCGCCCTCGCTGCCCGGCGCGCG
>DASZUD010000135.1:0-21664 GCA_035548155.1 Polyangia bacterium | reverse complement strand
CGGCGCCTTGTCGATCTGGTCGTACGCCAGGAACTTCGCGAAGCCCTTCTTGGTCAGCACCTTCGTAATCGCCGCCGTCAGCGTCGTCTTACCGTGGTCGACGTGCCCGATCGTGCCGATGTTCAGGTGCGGCTTGTTGCGAACGAATTTTTCTTTGGCCATCGGATTGTCCTCTACGCCTGTCGCTTTGTTTTCTTCAGACCCGCTTATCCAAACCGCGTCGAGCCCACGACCCGGATTGAACGGGCGACCTCGTCCTTACCAAGGACGTGCTCTGCCAACTGAGCTACGTGGGCATTTTATCGGGAGGATTCACTCGCGTCGCTCGTTCGATCCCCCCCCGCTCCCCCCGCTCGCTTCGGTCGGCAGAGCCTCCCTCCGCTCGCAGTTATTTCGACGTCCTTCTCTTGAGCTCGGGAGCCTCAATTCGTTGTGAGCGGGAGACGGGTCTCGAACCCGCGACGTCCAGCTTGGAAGGCTGGAGCTCTACCAACTGAGCTACTCCCGCGTATTTCGTTCTCCTTGTTCATTCACGTTACTGTTAAGCGTTAAGCAAAATTCCCGGTCCCTAGAGAGGCTGAGTGGACGGGGATGGATTCGAACCATCGAAGCCAGTGGCGACAGATTTACAGTCTGTTCCCTTTGACCGCTCGGGAACCCGTCCGGATGATTATTTAAGAGAGGCTCATGCTGTGAGTGGCTGTGCGGCTGGAGAGCTGGCGAAGGGACTTGAACCCGCAACCTGCTGATTACAAATCAGCTGCTCTACCAGTTGAGCTACGCCAGCGCGTGTTTCTTCGATTTCGACCCCAGTCTGAGTACTGTCTTACTTGCGATGTCTTGTGATTTTGCGAAGTTCGAGCCGCTGAGCTGGTGGGCATAGGTAGGCCCAGCGGCCGCAGAGCGCGAACGTATATTCCGGCGCGTGCGCGCTGTCAAGCGCCATCGCGCCACCCGGCCAGACCACTGGCCGGCTTCTTGCCCGCGCGGCGTGACGCAGAGTGCTACGCCACCGGCCCCGCCGCGCCGCTCAGGGGGTCCCGGGGCCGGGCCTACAGAATCTGGCGCCCAACGGCGGGGCCGGGGCTCGGCTTGTCCTTGCGCTCGCGGTCGTCTTCACCCGCGCCCGAACGGCTGTCGGGCGCCGAGGGCGTGGGCGGCGCCGGGGCGGCGGCCGGGACCGGCGCTGACGGGTCCGCGAACTCGAACTTGTAGGATGGGTCCAGCATCTGCTGGAGCTTGGCGAACGCAACCTTCGACTTGTCCTTCCACTCGTTCTCGATGCCGAGCCGCTCGATCATCAGCAGATTCTGCTCGTTCCACTTGAGTGACTTCTCGAGCAGCACGCGGATGCGCTTGCGGAGCTCCTCGTAGTAGACGTCGAGCTTCTCTGCGTTCTCCGCGGTCATGAGCTCGGGCGGGACCGGCGCGTGGATGAGGGACTGGTACATCTCTTCGTAGAGAGACGCGACCTGATACCCCGAAGCCGACGCCCACTGCGGGTTGCCGAGCTTCATGGCCTCGATGTACGCCCGCTGGGCCACCAGCAAAAGGCGGCACTTCTCCTCGAGGTCCTTCATCATCTGCTTCTCGGGCAAACGCAGCGGCGCGGCCCGGAAGTGCTCGTGAGGGATCTCCGCCAGGTGGTACTTGGCGAGCGCCAAGAAGAAGTCGGTCTGCAGGCGCTCTTCCTTCTCGATGGCCTGGAAGAACCACACGACGGACTTGAAGGTGCGCTCGGCCGTCTCGTAGTCCTTCAGCTGGAACTGCGCGAAACCCCGACGCGCCAGCGCCTCGATCTTGTCGTCCGGGGTCAGATCCTTACGCTCGAGGATTTGGGCGAACAGCGCGGCCGAAGTGGTCCAGTTGCCCATCTCGGCGTAAGACGCGCCGATCTGGAACTGCGCGTCCTTGGCGTCCGACGTCCAGGAAAACTGATCCATCAGCTTCTGGAACTTGGCGATGGCTGCCGGGTAGTCCTTCTTGCCTTGGTAGGCGAGGCCCTCGTTGTAAAGGGTGGCCTTCGTGTACTTGGTCTCGCTCGGGAACTCCTTGAGGAGGCGCTCGTAGGCCGCGATCGCGTCGTCGTAGCGCTTTTCGGCCAGCGCGGCGCCGGCCCGATCGAAGAGCTCCGTGGCGTCGTAGGTCTCGACGTGCTGAACGCCGTCGGGACCCTTGACCGCGTGGAGCTTCACCGGCTCCATCTGGACCTCTTCGACGGGCGCGCTCGCCGGCACGGCGGCGCCGTTCTTCGCCTTGCCCGCGCACCCGGAGCCCAGCGCCAAGCCTCCCGCGGCGAGAGTGGCGATCAGGGACATGTAGGTGCCGGTGCGGAACCGGATCGGCATCATCTGTGTTGGCGACCTCTTGACCAGGGACAACCGATCTTGGGGCGAGGTTCCCATCGGCGCCCGCGCGCGGCGCTTGAACAGCGACGCTCACTAGGGCACCGTCGAGGAATGCACCCCAAGGAGCTGATATCCGCCCAGACCATCGCTCGCCGCGTGAACGAGCTGGCGCGGGAGATCGACGCCGCCCTGCCCCCCGGCCCCCTCACCGTCGTCGGCGTCCTCCGCGGGGCGTTCATGTTCATGGCTGACCTGGTGCGCGGGATCCCGCGCCAAATGACGTGTGACTTCCTGGGCGTGCGCAGCTACGGCGACGCGACGGTCTCGTCCGGGGTGGTGGAGATCACCAGCGACCTGGCCTCGCCCATCGACGGACGCCACGTCCTTCTCATCGAGGACATCGCCGATACGGGGCTGACCCTGCGCTACCTGCAGGACCTTCTGCGGGCGCGGCGGCCGGCGAGCTTGCACACGTGTGTGCTGCTCGCGAAGCCGACGTCCGCGCCTTCAGTGAAGATCGACTTCGTCGGGTTCGAGGCGCCCAACGCGTTCGTCGTGGGCTACGGCCTCGACGCCGCGCAGGTCTACCGGAACCTTCCCTACATCGGATCGATAGAACCGACGAAGGCCTGACGGCCTTTCGGGGGCGAGCCGGCGAAGGCCTGGCGACCTTTCGGGGGGGAGCCGGCGAAGGCCTGGCGGCGGAGTCCGCGGCTACTTCTTGCCCCGGTCGAGCTCGGTCTTGATCCGCTGCTTGAGCGACGCGTACCGCTGCAGGAACTCGTAGTTTCGCTGGCGGAAAGCCTGCAGGTAGCGACGCTCCTTGTTCTTTTGCCGGAGCCCCTCGCGAATCTCGTTCAACGGCGCGACGAGCTGCTCGGTGTCCGTGTAGTTCGGCACCAGGTTCATCACCTTGCTCGAGTCGACCATCTTCAGCTCGCCGTGCGCGCCGGGGCGCTCGGGGGGGTTGTAGAGCAACGTCACCGCGTCCGGCGTGCCCGCGCGGATCGTCTTGACGACCATGCTGCCCGGAAGATCCGGCAGCTGCTCCTTGACGAGCACGATCTGCGGACGCATCTGCGTCACGAAGTCGAGCGCCTCGCCGCCCGTGACGGCCACGCGGAAGTGCCAGCCGGCCGCGGGGGACAGCACTCGCTCCAGCTTCGGAAGCACCGATGGATCGTCGTCGACGAGGACGACGGTCATCGTGTCGCCGCCCGACTCGGCGTCGGCCGCCTCGCGTCCGCTCAGCCGGTCCTCGATGTCGACGAGCTCCTTCGCCATGTCGCGCATGCGACGAAGGAACTCCTCGTGCGTCTCCGAGATCTCCTCCATCAGGGTGTTGCGCTCGCTGGTCTGCTGCAGCTCGGTCGCCGCCTCGAGGACACGCTCGCGCAGGTACGGCACGACGTCGGGCTCCTTGAGCACGACGTCGACGGCGCCCCCGCGGAAGGCCTTCACGGCCGTCTCGTAGGTCTTGCGCGCGCTCATGACGATCACAGACGTCAGCGGCGCCCGCTCGCGCGCGAACTGGAGCAGCTCGATGCCCGCGCCCGGCGTCGGAGTGTCTGCGTCGATCAGGGCCACCGCGTAGAACTTGTTGAGGAGCTGATCACGCGCGCGCACGGGATCCGGCGTCCCCGTCACGACGAGCCCGACGCGGGTCAGGAGCCGGTCCAGGCCCTTGACGACCTGCTCGTCGGCGTCGACGACGAGGACCTCTTGCCCGGCGGCAGCGGGCGGTGCGGCTTCTCTGACTTCGGCCATCAGGTATCTCGATCACAAGTTACCGCGGTTTTCGTCCAACAATCCAGAGAACGCGCTCCGGCACGGGCGGCCCGGAGCGCCGCTGTATACTGAAAAGCTGGACATCGGCATGCACTCCCTCCTCGATCGGGCCCTCGCGGCTGCGCGGCAGCTTGGCGCCTCCGACATTCACCTCAAGGGTGGGCTCGCGCCCATCCTGCGCATCGACGGCGAGCTGCGGACCCTCTCCGACGTCCCGCCGCTCTCGCGCGAGTTCGTGCAAAGCCTGGCCATGTCGCTGCTCAACGACCGGCGGCGAGAGATCCTCGAGCGCACGGGAGATGTCGCGCTCTCGATCACCGCGCCCGATGGGACCCGCCAGCGGCTGCACGTGTGGCAACACCGGGGCGGCACGGCCGTCGCCGTGCGGCTCGTGCCGGCGCAGGCGCCGCCGCTGGACCGCCTCGAGCTTCCGCCGGCGACCGCGAGCCTCGTCGCGCCTGGCGCGGGCCTGGCCGTCGTCACGGGCCCGGCCGGCGCCGGCAAGACCACCACGCTGGCCTCGCTGGTGGATCACCTGGGCGGCGACCGCGCCTGCCACATCATCACGGTCGAGGATCCCGTCGAGATCGTGCTCAAGGATCGACGCAGCGTCGTCGTCCAGCGCGAGGTCGGCCTGGACGCGCCCACGACGGCCGCCGCGCTCCGGGCGGCGCTGCGCCAGGACGCGGACGTCATCGCCGTGGGCGAGCTGCGGGACGCGGAAGCGATCGAGCTCGCCACGTTCGCCGCGGAGACGGGCAGGCTGGTCGTCGCGAGCGTGGCGGCGCGCGACGCGGTCAGCGCCGTGGCGCGCCTCCACGAGCTCGAGGGCGATCGCCCCCATTTGCGCGCGCGGCTCGCGGCGGTGCTGCGGGGGATCGTGGCTCAGCAGCTCTGCCCGCGCGCGGACGGCAAGGGGCGGCGCGCCGTGGGCGAGCTGCTCCTCGTCGACGACGAGATCCGCGGCCACGTCCGCGACGCCGCGACGGGACCGCTGGCGGCCGCCCTCGCCGCCGGCCGGCCGGCCGGCAGCGTCGGCTTCGACGCGTCGCTCATCGCCTTGGCGCGCGCCCGACAGATCTCGAAGGACCAGGCCGTGGCCCGCGCGACGACCCCGGCGCGCGTGCGAGAGCAGCTCGCCGACCTCGCGCCGAGCGCCCCCGCGAGCGCCAAGCCTCGCGAGCCCGAAACCGACGATGAGCCAGTTGAGGACGACGCGCGAGCGGACTAGTCTTCGCGCACCCTATGTCCACCCCGAAGCTCTCCATCGACGTTCGACGCGCCTTCCTCGACTTCTTCAAGGCGCAGGCACACAAGGAGGTTCCGAGCTCGTCCCTGGTCCCGCAGGACGACCCTACCCTCCTCTTCGCGAACGCGGGGATGAACCAGTTCAAGGACTACTTCACGGGCAAGCGCGAGGTGGTCTTCTCGCGCGCGACGTCGGCGCAGAAGTGCGTGCGCGCCGGCGGCAAGCACAATGACCTCGAGAACGTCGGCCGGACGGCGCGCCACCACACGTTCTTCGAGATGCTGGGCAACTTCTCGTTCGGCGACTACTTCAAGGAAGACGCCATCAAGTTCGCCTACGTGCTGCTCACGCGCGACCTCGGCATCGATCCGACGCGCCTCGTCTACACGATCCACTACAGCGACGACGAGGCGCGCCAGCTGTGGAAGAAGATCGCGGGCGTCGGCGACGATCGCGTGATCGCGCTCGGCGACAAGGACAACTTCTGGCAGATGGGCGACACGGGCCCGTGCGGGCCGTGCAGCGAGATCCACTACCTGCAGGGCGCGCACATCCACTGCCCGGTCGAGGCGGCGGGCGGTAAGTGCGAGGGCCCGGCCTGCGACTGCGATCGCTGGGTCGAGATCTGGAACCTGGTCTTCATGCAGTTCGAGCAGCTCGCGCCCGGCAACCGGCGCCCGCTGCCGAAGCCCTCGGTCGACACGGGAATGGGCCTCGAGCGCCTCTGCGCCGTTCTGCAGGGCGTGCGCTCGAACTACGAGACCGACCTCGTGCGCCCGCTCATCGATCGCGCGGCGGCCCTATCGGGCAAGACGTTCGTGCCGACGGACTACGAGGGCGCGAGCGTCTCCCTGCGCGCCATCGCCGACCACGCGCGCGCGGCGACGTTCCTCATCGCCGACGGCGTCTTCCCCGACAAGACCGGGCGCGAGTACGTGCTGCGCCGGATCATGCGGCGCGCCGTCTATCACGGCTGGCTCCTCGGCATCAAAGAGCCGTTCCTGGCCGAGCTCGCGGGCAAGGTCATCGAGATGATGGGCGGCGTGTATCCCGAGATCGCCGAGCGCCGCGCGCTCATCACGAAGATCTGCACCGAGGAGGAGGTCCGCTTCCGCGAGACGCTCGACCGCGGCGTGGGCATTCTCGCGGCGGAGCTCGGCAAGGCTGGCGGCAAGAGCGTCCCCGGCGACGTGGCGTTCAAGCTCTACGACACGTACGGCTTCCCGCTGGATCTCACGCGCGTCATCGCCGAGCAGCAGGGCGCGACCGTCGACGAGGCCGGCTTCGACAAGGCGATGGCCGAGCAGCGCGCGCGCAGCGAATTCCAAGGTTCGGGCGAGGTGGCCGTCGAGGCCGTGTTCCAGAAGGTCGCCGACCGCGTCGGCGCGTCGAAGTTCCTCGGCTACGAGACCACGAAGAGCTCGTCGAAGGTCGTGGCGCTCGTCGCCGACGGCGCCGAGGTCGAGAGCGTGGGCCCCTTCTCGAAGCGCGTGGCCGTCATCACCGCCGAGACGCCGTTCTACGGCGAGCAAGGCGGCCAGCTGGGCGACAGCGGCGCCATGTCGTCGCCGAAGGCCAAGCTGCGCGTGCTCGACGTCAAGCGCCCCGTCTCGACGCTGTGGGTGCACCTCGCCGAGGTCACCGAGGGCGAGCTGCGCGTGGGCGACACCGTCTCGCTGGACGTCGACGTCGAGCGCCGCAACGCCATCCGCCGCAACCACTCGGCGACGCACCTCCTGCACTGGGCCTTGCGCACGACGCTGGGTGAGCACGTCACGCAGAAGGGCTCGCTGGTCGCGCCCGATCGCCTGCGCTTCGACTTCTCGCACTTCGCGCCGCTCACGACCGAGGAGAAGCGCAAGGTCGAGGCGCTCGTCAACGCGCGCGTACGCGCCAACGTGGCGACCGACACGCAGGTGCTGGCCATCGCCGAGGCGAAGAAGGCGGGCGCCATCGCGTTCTTCGGCGAGAAGTACGGCGAGACCGTGCGCGTCGTCAGCATGGGGGAGTCGAAGGAGTTCTGCGGGGGCACGCACGTGGCGCGCACGGGCGACATCGCGTTCTTCCTGCTCACGTCCGAGGGCGGCGTCGCGCAGGGCGTGCGGCGCATCGAAGCGGTGACGGGCGAAGGCGCGCTCTCGCAGCTGTGGCGGCTCGAGGACGAGCTTGGGGCAGCGGGCGACGCGCTCTCGGCGGCGCCGTTCGAGGTGGGCGCCAAGGTGGCGAAGCTGCAGGAGACGCTGCGCGAGCGCGACAAGGAGATCGAGAAGCTGCGGCGCAAGCTGGCCTCGGGCGGCGGACGGGATCTCCTGAGCGAGGCGCGTGAAGTCGCGGGCGTGCGCGTCCTGGCGACGCGCGCCGACGTGGCCGACGCGAAGGCGCTGCGCGAGGTCGCCGACCAGCTGCGCGACAAGCTGAAGACGGGCGTCCTCGTGCTCGCGGGCGTCGAGGGGGACAAGATCGCGCTCGTGGCGATGGTCACCGCCGATCTCACGGCCAAGCTCAACGCCGGCAAGATCGTGAGCGCGGTCTCGAAGGAGGTCGACGGCAAGGGCGGCGGTCGCGCCGACATGGCGCAGGGCGGGGGCTCGTCGCCCGACAAGCTCGACGCGGCTCTCGCACGGGTCGCCGACCTCGTGCGGGAGGCGATGTGACCGGGGAAGCGAAGGCCAGCCCCACCGCTTCTTCTTCGCCGACCGCCGGCGACGAGCACGTCCTCGACGAGACGGACGACGGGACCACGCTCGCGGCGGCGCTGCGCCGGCGCCTGCCCGGACGAAGCTGGAACGACGTGCGGACGCTCGCCCGGACCGGGAAGGTGCGCGTGAACGGCGTCGTCGCGCTGGATCCGGCCGCGCGCGTCGGCGCTGGCGCCCGCGTCGCGCTCACGATGAACGCGCCGCGGCCGCGCGCCGACGTGCAGGGCTTCCGCGTCGCGTTCGAGGACGGCCACCTCATCATCATCGAGAAGCCGCAGGGCGTGACGAGCGTGCCGTTCGAGCGCAAGGACACGGGCACCGCCCTCGATCTCATCCGCGCCCACTGGCGGCGCGGGGGCCGGCGCGCGACCGCGACTCCGCTCTACACGGTCCACCGCCTCGACAAGGACACCTCTGGCCTGCTGTGCTTCGCGAAGACGCGCCTCGCCGAGCGCGCGCTGCACGAGGTGTTCCAGCGGCACACGGCGCGCCGCGAGTACGTCGCCGTCGCGCACGGGCACGTCGTCAGTCAGCGCATCGAATCGTCGATCGTCGCCGACCGCGGCGACGGCATTCGCGGCCGGGCGCGCCGGCCGGGCGAAGGCCAGCACGCCGTCACGCACGTGACCGCCCTGCGCAACTTGCCGGACGCGACGTTGATCCGCGTGCGACTCGAGACGGGCCGCACGCATCAAATCCGCGTGCACCTCTCGGAGGCGGGCCACCCGCTGGTCGGCGAAACCGTCTACATCCGCGACTACCTCCGCGACGGCGGCGAGCCCCTGCCCTCGCCGCGGCTCATGCTGCACGCCGCGACGCTGGGCCTGCCCCACCCCGTCACCGGCGAAGCGATCGATCTCGCCGCGTCGCCGCCGGCCGATTTCATCGAAGTGCTCGAGGCGCTGGGGGGCTCGCGCGATGACGTCTGAGCGCCCCCACCCTCCCGAGGGCAACATCCGATCGGCGCTGGCGGCGATCTACGAGGCGATGCGCGCGGGCTACGGGCCCGCCGCGCGCAAGCCTCAGGATCTACCCGACGGCGGCCACGACCCTGGCTTCCTCGAGCGCGCCGCGCCGCTGCTCGAGTTCCTGTGGTCGCGCTACTTCCGCGTCCGCCTCCTCGGCGTGGAGAACATCCCCACGACCGGGCCGGCGCTTTTGGTCGCAAACCATTCGGGCGGTATTCCGTATGACGGAACGCTGCTCATGTACGGCATCCACCGCGACCATCCCGCGCACCGGCGCGTCCGTCCGCTCGTCGCGAACTTCGCCTTCCGCGCGGGCTGGATGTCGCACGTCGTCGCGCGCGTGGGTGGCGTGCGCGCCTCGACCGAGACGGCGCTGCCGCTCCTCGCGCAGGGCGAGCTCCTCGCGGTGTTCCCCGAGGGCCTCAAGGGCGTCGGTAAGATGTATCGTGAGCGCTATCGCCTCTCGCGCTTCGGGCGCGGCGGCTTCGCGCGGCTGGCCCGCAGCGCCCGCGTGCCGATGATCCCCGTCGCGATCGTGGGCGCCGAAGAGATCCATCCGATCGTGGGAAAGGTCACGACGCTGTCGGCGCCGCTGGGGCTGCCGTACATCCCCATCACGCCGACCTTCCCGTGGCTGGGCCCGCTGGGCCTGCTGCCGGTCCCGACGAAGTGGACGATTCAGATCGGCGCGCCCATCGCGCCGCCCGTCGAAGGAGACGACGAGCCGGCCACGACGCGGGCCGCCGAAGAAGTTCGATCGGCGATCGATCTTATGATCTCCGATCTCCTGTCTCAGAGACGCTCGATATTGTTTGGATAAATACCTTTTCTAGACCCGATGGTTGCACCCGATGGTCAGGTATGCTCGTATATGTGGCCATCTTACCTTTGGCCCCTAGTTCTCGTGGGCAACTGAGGAACACTGACGTTGTTACACGTTCTTAACGTGCGGAACTATACAGTTCGTACCCAAAGGGGAGCGCGCTCGGCTCACCGATGATTGACGTTGGACAAACCATAGGAAATTACCGGCTCACCTCCCGAATCGGAGAGGGCGGGATGGGTGTCGTCTATCTCGCCGAGCACCCTGTCATCGGCAAAAAGGTGGCGCTGAAGGCGATCCACCCCGAGCTCTCGCGCAACGCCGAGGTCGTCTCCCGCTTCGTCACCGAGGCGAAGTCGGTGAACCAGATCGGCCACGAGCACATCGTCGACATCGCCGACTTCGGGACGACACCTGGCGGCGAGTTCTACTTCATCATGGAGTACCTCCAGGGCGAGGCGCTCTCTGATCGCTTGAAGCGAGAAGGCCGCCTCGATCCCACGCGCGCGATGGTGATCGGCGCGCAGATCGCCGACGCGCTCGACGCGTCTCACGAGCACGGCATCATCCACCGCGATCTCAAGCCCGAGAACATCTTCCTCGTCGCGCGCGGCGGTCAGAAGGACTTCGTGAAGGTGCTCGACTTCGGCCTCGCGAAGCTCACACAGACCGAGGAGAAGGTCTCGCACAAGACGCGCGCCGGCTCGGTGATGGGCACCCCGTACTACATGGCGCCCGAGCAGTGCGAAGGGAAGCAGGAGATCGATCACCGCGCCGACATCTACTCGCTCGGCGTGCTGATGTTCGAGATGCTCACCGGCAAGGTGCCGTTCGGTGGCGACGGCTACGGCGAGATCATCGTGAAACACATCACGATGCCGCCTCCGTCGGTGCGCAGCCTCGTGCCCGAGCTGTCTCCGGAGATCGATCTGATTCTCTTCCGCGCGCTGGCCAAGGACCGCACGCAGCGGTTCCAGACGATGGGCGAGCTGCGCGACGCGCTCCTCGACCCGAATCGCTACGCCTCGGCGGCGCCGCTCGTCGCCGTCCCCGACGATCTCTCGGGCGTCGCGCGCGCCGCATCTCCGATGGCGCGTTCGGAGATGGACATCCAGAACAAGCTCGGGCCCGCGTTCGGTTCGGGCAATGGCGTCGTCCGCTCGTCCAACAATGGGCCGTCGACCTTCCGCCAGGGAATGGGCGAGATCATCGAGGATCTCACCCCGAAGCGGAAGACGAGCCGTGCCGTGCTGTTCTTCGCCGTCGCCTCGGTGGTCGGCGCCATCGTCGCGCTGGCCGTGCCGCGAAAGTCGGCGCCGCCCGCGGCGCCCGTCGCGGCGCTGCCGTCGCGGCCCGCGACGGTGCGAGTGAACTTCAACTCCGATCCCGACGGAGCGATGGTCACAACCAGCGACGGCAAGACCCTCGGGCTCACTCCGCTGTCGATCGAAGTGCCGTACAGCGACTCGGCCGTCGAATACGTCTTCAAGAAGCAGGGCTTTGAGCCCAAGACGATGTACATCGTCCCCAACCTGCCCTCTCCGCTCTTCGCGACGATGCAGGAGATCGAGCAGAAGCCCGCGCCGCCGCCGCCCGCACAACCCGTCGCCCGCAAGGCCTCACCGCCGGCGCCCACCGCCGCGCCCGCGCAGCGCCACGCCAAGACGGCGCCGACGCCGGAGCGCAAGCTCGACGACGACGAAGTCCTAGAACCATCCTACCGCTAGGCGACGACGCAGGCCGAGCGCGTCCAGGAGACGCGTCGCCTCCCCCCGCCAGAGCGAGCGAAGGCGCCTCCCGAGCGCAAGCTCGAGCATCGGCCCTCCTCCCGCTAGGAACGTTCCGCTCACCGCCGCGTCAGAGCGAGCGGAGCAAGGGCCTCCAAGCACCGGGAGGCCCGGCTTTGCCGCGCCGGCGCACCTTACAAAGCGGGGTGGGCCCGTGGGAGGGGCGAAGCCCCCTCCGCGAAGCCCTTCCGCGAAGCCCCTTCCGCGAAGCCCCCTCCGCGAGGCGAAGCGCTAAGCACAAACGCAGTTGCGGCCGCTGGACTTCGCTTCGTAGAGGCGCTCGTCGGCGCGCTTGATGAGCGCCTGCGGCTCGGTCGAGTCCATGTCCAGCGTCGCGACGCCCATCGAGATGGTCACCGGGATGTTCGTGTTCTCGAACTTGAACTCGGTGCCCTCGACGAGCTGACGGATCTTCTCGGCGAACGGCTTCGCGTTGAGGCCGTCGATCTCCGGCAGCACGATGGCGAACTCCTCACCGCCGTAGCGCGCGAAGCAGTCCTCGCGCCGGATGCGCGTCTTCACCGTCTGCGCGAGGTGCTTGAGCACGTAGTCGCCCGCGAGGTGCCCGTAGCTGTCGTTGATCTTCTTGAAGTGATCGATGTCGAACATCACCAGCGACATCTCGCGCCGGTAGCGGTGCGAACGCGCGATCTCGCGCTCGAGCGTCTCCAGGAAGTAGCGCTTGTTGAAGATCTGCGTGAGGCCGTCGATCGTCGTCAGCCGATAGATCTCCTCGTGGTAGGCGTTCTCGATGTTGCCGCCCGTGAGGAACTTGAAGATCGTGCGGCCGATCTTTATGAGATCGCCGTCGCGCATGACGTACTCGTCGATCGGCTCGTCGTTCACGTACGTGCCGTTCGTCGAGCCGAGATCGCGGATGAGGATCGACTTGCCCGTGTTGACGATTTTCGTGTGGTTCCGCGAGATCGATTCTTGGTCGATCTGTATGTCGCACTTCGACGATCGGCCGATCACGAGCGACGGCGCGTTCAGGTTGTACTTCTTGCCGAGCTCCGAGCCGTAGATCACGACCAGGCAAG
The DNA here is from genome assembly GCA_035548155.1 of Polyangia bacterium. Taxonomy (GTDB): domain Bacteria; phylum Myxococcota_A; class Polyangia; order Fen-1088; family Fen-1088; genus DASZFV01. The sequence goes on along the minus strand of DASZUD010000135.1, from coordinate 8,962 downwards.
CTTCCTTGCCGGTCGGGCGCTCGGAGATGCGGCTGATGCTGGTGACGACGGTCTTCGCCCGGACGTGATCCGAGTCGGACGTGTCGTTGGGGTCGCGAGGGTGTCTGGCCACGATAAGCCTCGTGCAGGGTAGGTCAGATACAGGTCGGTCGTAAAGGGCGGTGCATTATTTGACACATACACCTACATGTATGACCGTGTCACCATGTTCCGCACTTCCCGCCAGATCCACCTCCTTTCTCTGGTCGTGTTTCTGTGGTCGGCGCGCGCTTCGGCGCAGCGCGTCTCGGTGGACGGAACATCGACTTCCCCCGCCCCCCTCGGCGGCGGCATCCGACTGGATGCGCTCCAGCGAGTCGGCGACCTGTACTACGCGCCGATGGCCGACGGCGGACGCGCGGAGCTGACCCTCGACCCGCGCATGCAGGAGGCGACCGACGAGGTCCTGCGCGTGTTCTCGATCCCGTACGCCGGCGCCGTCGTGATGTCGATCCCCGACGGTCGGGTGCTCGCGCTCGTCGGCCGTTCGGCCGTGGACCCGCGCCTCGGCGCGCAGGAACTGGCGCTGCGCGCGTGGGCGCCGGCGGCGTCGGTGTTCAAGCTCGTCTCCGCGTCCGCGCTCGTCGAGGTGGGCGGCCTCTCGGGCGCCACGCGCACCTGCTACCACGGCGGCGTCTCGGCCGTCCTGCCCGACAACCTGATCGACATCCCGAAGATCGACGGCCGCTGCGACACGCTGGCCTACGGCATCGGCAAGTCGCAGAACGCGATCCTCGCGAAGCTCGCGTCGCGCCACCTCACGACGGAGGAGTTGCTGCACGTCGGGGCCGCGTTCGGCTTCGGTGAGCCGATCCCGTTCGAGGTTCCCGTCGAGCCGTCGCACCTCGACGTGCCGAAGGAGCCGCTGGAATTCGCGCGCACGGCGGCGGGCTTCTGGCACTCGACGCTGTCGCCGATGCATGGCGCGCTGCTCGCGGCGACGATCGCGAACGGGGGCGTGATGCCCGCGCCCACGCTCGTCGGCGGAGCGATCGCGGGCGACGGCAGCCCCATCATGCTCCCCGTCGCGAGCCCTCGCCGCGTGGTCGCCGCGACGACGGCGCGCGAGGTCGGGCGCATGATGGAGCTCACGACGCGCATCGGAACGGCGAAGGCGACATTCAACGACAAGAAGGGCCGGCGGCTGCTGGCCGTCGACGTCGCGGGGAAGACAGGAACGCTCGGCGCGGAGACCGATCACGGCTACGTCGGTTACAGCTGGTTCGTCGGATACGCGCCCGCCGATCACCCGAAGATCGCGTTCGCCGTCACGCTGGGCAATCACCCGAACTGGCGAATCAAGGCGACCTACGTCGCCCGACGCATCGTGACGGAGTATTTGACGGAGCGCAGCGAAAAGAACCGAACGGCTCCGAAGATCCTGGCGGCGCGCTGAGTCGCGAAGGCGTGATCTCCGTCGAGGACCCGCGGCGATTCGTCGCACCCCGAACGAACCGCACGCGCAAATCGGACGCCTTATGTGTTGTGACGGTAACGGGCCCGCGTATAGACTGACGCGGCTGTAAGAGGACCCGTCCGAAGCCTATGAAGCTCTACCAGTGGCTCTCGAACGTCGCGACTGACCGCGGTAGCGGGAAGGCGCTTGTTTACCGGGACACGTACCTGTCGTGGCGCGGGCTGCTTCATCGCGTCGATCGACGGGCGCAGGAGCTGCACGCGATGGGCATCGGGGCGGGGGCGTGGGTGGGATTGATGCTCGGCAACGTGCCCGACTTCGTGATCCTCGCGCTGGCGCTGTCGAAGCTCGACGCCGTCGTCGTGCCGCTGGATCCGACGATGGGTAACCGCGAGCTCGAGATGGTGCTCGAGGCGGCGCCGTTGCGCGCGCTGATCACGCGCCCGCGCGGCGGCGAGCCCGGCCAGCCAGCGAACGGCGCCAGCCCATACTACACACCGCCGCCGGCGGCGCGGCCCGGCCCCGTCGCGCGCGTCTCCCCGCCTTCGAAGTTCGTCCCGGAGAATCGCCGGCGCCTGCAGGGCACGCTGCTCACCTGCAGCCTCTACAAGCGCACGCCCCTCGCGGGCCTCGGCGACAGCCGACCGGCCGTGGTGCAGTTCACGGCGTCGGTGGGCGGCGACCCGAAGGGTGTCCTCAAGACGACGAGCAACCTCGAGGCGGCCGCGCATGCGATCGGCGTGTCGCTGGACATCAAGCCGGACGATCGCGTGCTGTGCACGATGCCCCTGCATCACAGCTACGGCTTCGACTTCGGGCTGCTCGCGACGCTGGCGCACGGCACGTCGCTGTTCCTCGAGGACGAGATCTCGCCCAAACGCATCGCGAAGCTGCTGCGCGAGCAGAAGGTCGACGTGTTCCCGGGCACCCCGGCGCTGTTCGGCGCGCTCGCGCGCGTGCCCACCGTCAAGCCGCTGAAGATCTCCGGCGCGCGCTATCTCTCCTCGGGCTCGATGCTGCCGCTCGGCATCGCCGAGACCTTCCACCAACGCTTCGGCATTCGTCTCATCTCCTGCTACCACAGCACGCAGGCGGGCCCGCTCGCGCTCGATCGTCCCGGCAAGGATCCGACCAGCGTCGGAAAGGGCTTCGAAGGCGTCGAGCTGCATGTCGCCGGCAGCAAGGGCGAGCGGATCGCCGCGGGCGAGGTGGGCCCCGTGTGGGCGCGCTCGAGCGCCCTCTCGATGTTGGTCACGCCCAAGATTCACCTGCCAAGGCGCGACGGCGGCGTCGCGATCGGCGACGCGGACTCTGACGGCTGGTTCCGCACGGGTGACTTGGGTCAGATGGATCGCAACGGACGCGTCACGATCACGGGCCGCGAAGACGATCTCGTGAAGGTCGACGGCAAGCGGGTCGCGCTGGGCGAGGTCGAGGGCTGCCTCGAAGCCTTCCCGAAGGTGAAGGCGGCCCAGGCGCGCGTCGTCACGGACGATCTCGGCGGCCCGATGGTCATCGCGCGCGTCGTGCGCGCCGGCGTGTGCAAGGCCGAGGACATCATCGACCACTGCGCGCGCAACCTGGCCCCTTACAAGGTGCCGCGGCAGATCGAGTTCTGCGAAGCGTTGACCGCCGCTTCGTGAGCCTGCTACTCGAGGAGCGGACGTAGGTTCGCCTTCACGATGGCGCGGCCTCCGTCCGGCTGATCGATCTCGTCGAACACCGAGTAGTGTCCGGGCGCGCGCACCTCGATGCGATGAAAGCCCGGGCGCACGTGACGGCCCTCGCGCGCCCACGCCGAGACAGTGCCGACCAGCACGTCATCCACCCAGATCGTCGCATCAGGCACGTTCGTCTCGATCGCGAGCGTGACGCCCGCCGGCGGCGAGACGTGCGCGCAAGCGCCGAGCGCGATCGTGAGGGTGAGAACGAGCAAGCTCGGCACGCGCGTCTTCGAGATCATGTTGGCGCTCTCCTCAGGGCGTTTGCTGCGTGCGGAGGCGCGCCCGCAAGCGGATGACGTCGCCGGCGACCTCGACGTTCGAAAGCGCCAGGGCGGTGTCGCGCGAGAGCGCGGGAGCGATCACGGCCGCCGTCGCGCGCGTGCGCGCCCGAATCTCGACGTGGCCGGGCGCGAGGCGGCGCAGCTCGGCGGACGAGACGGCGCCCACCGCGCGAACGTCCTTGAGCAAGGCCACGACGGCGCCGGGCTCGACGACGTCTGCCTCGACGGTGAGCGCACGCAGATCGCCGCCCGGCGTGCCACCGCTCGTGCCGGCGACGAGGCGTGCGGCGACGTCGCCAGCGGCGTGCCGGAGGCACTCGGCGCGCGCCGCGGCGTCGTCTGCGCCGAAGCCGCGCGGCGACGCATCCGGCTCGCCGAGCGCGAGCCCCGACGGCGCCGAGAGGACGCGGACGGCGAGTCGGCAGGTCGCAGACACCTCCGCCGTCCCGCGCACGGGCCCTTCGGAGCTGGTCTCGGCGGTCACGAACGCGATCTGCGGCAGCGTGGCGCGCGTGGCCGCCCGCTGGGCGTCCGCCACCTCTTTGACCGCGGGCTCGGCCAGCTGGGCGCGCGCGCCCGAGGCCACCAGCGCGGTCTGCAACGCGACCGCCGCGTCCTTCTGCCCGCCGGCCGCCACCAGCAGGAATCCGGGCGCCAGCGCCGGCGCCGAGGGGGCCCCGGCCTGCGCGCCCCAGCTCTCGGTCGCGCGCCGAAGCGCGGCTTCGTCGACCTCGACCTCGAGGCGGACCGCGTAGGCCCCGTTGACCTCGCCCTCCTCCAGCGCGCGATAGCCGCGCACGTAGGTGCGCGCGCGCGCCTCGACGGCCTTGATGGCGCGCGCCTGGCCGGCCCGCGTCGCGGCGTCCAGCATCTCGGCGAGCGACTGATCGACGGCCTGCCGGAACGCGTCCTCGACAGCCCGCTCGCGGGCGCCCGCGCCGTTGCCGCCGATGATCGGCGACTGCGCGGCGACGACGCGAACCCCCGGCGCCAGGGGAGCGGCGACGGGAGGTGCGGCCGGGGCCTGGGCCCGCGCCGTCGACGCGAAGCCCACGAGCGCGAATCCGACAGCGGCCGCCGTGACGAGATGTCGACCGGACCTCTTCATCTCAGGACCTTGCCAACGTAGATCACCGCGAGGCCGGCGGCGAGCTTCTCCGCCGAAGGAACCTGCTTGCCTTCGCCTTGCTTTCCTTCGAGGACCAGCCGTCCGGAACGGTCCGGCTTCGCGGGGAGCGCCTCCCCCGCGGGAGCCGCGCCCAGTCGATAGACGGCGGCGCCGAGGGGGCGCTCCGCGCCGCCGACCTTCAGGATGGGGGCCGCGCCGAGGTGCAGCGAGGGCACGACCAGCGTCAGAGCGGCGGGCGATCCGTCGGCGGGCGGTGGCTCGAGCCAATCGGCGAAGCGCGCCGTGACGCGCACGATCGCGCCGCCGTTCGATTGGTATTCGGTTCCCGACCGCCGCGCGCGACCGAGGGCGCGTTCGACGGCGTCGGCGCCGAGCTTTCGATCACCGCCGACGGGCAGCTCGGCGAGCGCGTGGCCCAGCCGCGCGCGGGCCGCGGACTCTGCGCGCCGAAGGGCGCCGGGCCGCGCGACGTCCGCGCTGGGCATGTGCAGATCGGCGGCAGCGCCGGAAGTCGCCGTGACAGTGCCCGCCGCCCAGTCGATCTCGATGGCGTCGCGGGCATCGACGAGCGCCTTGTCCTCAGTGTGCGCCGCGCCGGCCGCGGCCACACTCAGGCTCAGGACGACCGCGCCGAGGAGGGTCGCCCTATTCCCACTCGATCGTCGCGGGGGGCTTGGACGAGATGTCATAGACCACGCGGTTGATCCCCTTGACCTCGTTGACGAGCCGAGACGAGATCGTCGCGAGCAGCTCGTACGGCAGCGGCACCCAGTCGGCCGTCATGCCGTCCCTCGAGTGCACGGCACGCAGCGCGAGCACGTTCGCGTACGTGCGCTCGTCGCCCATGACGCCGACGGTCTTCACGGGCAAGAGGACGCCGAACGACTGCCAGATCGATTCGTAGAGCCCGGCCGCGCGGATCTCCTCTTCGATGATCACGTCGGCCGCGCGCAGCACGTCGCACTTGGCGCGCGTGACGTCGCCGAGGACGCGCACGGCGAGGCCCGGGCCGGGGAACGGCTGCCGCCACAAGACGTGCCGCGGCAGATCCAGCGCGGCGCCGAGCTCGCGCACCTCGTCCTTGAAGAGCTCGCGCAGGGGCTCGATGAGCTTGAGGTGCATGCGCTCGGGCAGGCCGCCCACGTTGTGGTGCGACTTGATCGTCGCAGAGGGGCCCTTGTGCGAGACGGACTCGATGACGTCGGGGTACAGCGTGCCCTGGACGAGGAACTCCGCGTCACCCACCTTCTTCGCTTCTTCCTCGAAGACGGCGATGAATTCGCGGCCGATGATCTTCCGCTTCTGCTCGGGGTCCGTGACGCCGGCCAGCTTCGACAGGAAGCGCTCGCTGGCGTCGACGATGCGCAGGTCGGCCTTGAAGGCGTCGCGGAACAACGACTCGACCTGCGCCGCCTCGTTCGCGCGCTGCAGGCCCGTGTCGACGAAGATGCACGTGAGGCGCTCGCCCATCGCCCGCAGCACGAGCGCCGCCGCGACCGACGAGTCGACGCCGCCCGACAGGCCGCACACGGCGCGCCCGTGGTCGCCGACCTGCTTCTTGACGGCGGCCACGGCCTCGTCGCTGAAGCTGGCCATCGTCCACGTCGGCTGGCACTCGCAGATGCGAAACAGGAAGTTCGCGAGGATCTCGGTGCCGCGCGGCGTGTGCGCGACCTCCGGGTGAAACTGCACGCCCCAAAAACGACGCGCTGGCGCGGCCACGGCCGCCGCGGGACAGTTTGCGCTCTCACCCGAGACGTCGAAGCCGCCCGGCAGCGTCTCGATGCGATCGCCGTGGCTCATCCATACCGAGATCTCCTCGCCCGGCTGGAAGCCGTGGAAGAGCCCCGTGGCGTCCTTGACCTTCAGGCTGGCGCGGCCGTACTCACGGCGGTCGGCGGGCGCGACCTGGCCGCCCAGCAAGAGCGCCGTGAGCTGCACGCCGTAGCAGATGCCCAGCACGGGGATGCCCAGGTCGTAGAGCTCCGTCGAGATGCGCGGCGCGCCCGCGTCGTATGACGAGGAGGGCCCACCCGAGAGGATGATCCCGCGCGGCGCCAGCTCCCGGATCTTCGAGATCGGGATGTTGAAGGGGTGAATCTCGGAGTAGACCTTCTGCTCGCGCACGCGGCGCGCGATGAGCTGCGTGTACTGCGAGCCGAAGTCGAGGATGAGGACGAGGTCGCGTCTCATGAGCCTACTCGCGCTCCGCGCGGTAGTTGGGCGCCTCTTTGGTGATGATCACGTCGTGGACGTGCGACTCGCGCAGGCCCATCGCCGTCGTGCGCAGGAAGCGCGCCTTCGTGCGCAGGTCGTCGATCGTGCGGCAGCCCGTGTAGCCCATGCCGGACTTGAGGCCGCCGACGAGCTGGTACAGCGACTGCGACAGCGACCCGCGGTACGGTACGCGACCCTCGATGCCTTCGGGCACGAACTTCGCGTCGTTCGTGACCTCGGACTGGAAGTAGCGATCCTTGCTGCCCGAGCGCATTGCGCCGATCGAGCCCATGCCGCGGTACATCTTGTAGCTGCGGCCCTGGTAGAGAATGATCTCGCCGGGCGCCTCGTCGGTGCCGGCGAACAGGCTGCCGATCATGACGATGTGCGCGCCGGCCGCGATGGCCTTCGCGACGTCGCCCGAGTACTTGATGCCGCCGTCGGCGATGACCGTCACGGGCGAGCCGCGCAACGCCTTCGCGACGTCCGTGATGGCGCGGATCTGCGGCACGCCCACGCCGGCGACGATCCGGGTCGTGCAGATCGAGCCGGGGCCGATGCCCACCTTGACTGCGTCGGCGCCCGCCTTGGCCAGCGCCAGCGCGCCCTCGCCCGTCGCGACGTTGCCCGCGATGATCTGAACCTTCGGGAAGTTCCGCCGCACGTCGACGACGGCGTTGATGACGTTCTTCGAGTGGCCGTGCGCCGTGTCGATGCAGATGACGTCGCAGCCGGCCTTCACGAGGGCGTCGACGCGCTCGTCGCGATCGGGCCCGATGCCGACGGCGCCGCCCGCGCGCAGCCGACCGAGGTCGTCCTTGGCCGCCGTCGGGTGCTTCTGGGCCTTCTCGATGTCCTTGATCGTGACGAGCCCCTTCAAGAACCCGCCGCCGTCGATGACCAGCAGCTTCTCGATGCGGTTCTTGTGGAGCAGATCTTTGGCCGCCTCGACCGACGTGCCCTCGGCGATCGTGATGAGCTTCTTGGTCATCATCGCCGACACGGGCTGGTCCAGATTTCGCTCGAAGCGAATGTCGCGGTTCGTGAGGATGCCCACGGGGCGCCCGTCGGCGGCGACGACCGGCAGGCCCGAGATCTCGTGCCGCTTCATGAGCTCGACGGCCTGGGCCAGCTTCTGATCCGGCGCGACGGTGACCGGGTTGACCACGACGCCCGACTCGGCCTTCTTGACCTTCGTGACCTCGAGAACCTGCTCGGGGATCGTGAGGTTCTTGTGGATGATGCCGATGCCGCCCTCGCGCGCCATGCAGATGGCCGTGGCCGCCTCGGTGACGGTGTCCATGGCGGACGACACGATCGGAATCGCGAGGCGAATGCCTGCCGTCAGCTGGGTGCGGACGTCGACGTCCTTCGGAAGAAAGTCGCTCTCGGCGGGAACGAGGAGTACGTCGTCGAAAGTGAGCGCTTCTTCGAGGTGACCGTCCGGCAGCATCTCGGGAGATTAGCGGATCGGCCTCCGCGCCGGCAAGGCAGATGTGCGCCTCCGGCCTACTTCGTCTGCTACATTTCGCGGCCTATTTCGGAGCAATTTTGACTGACGCCGCGCAACTGGCGGCGATGGTGTCGGCCTGCGCCGCCGCCTCCGGCTTGACGCCCGGCAGCGCCTTGAACCGCGCGAGCTCTGCGCGGGCGCCCTTGCAGTCGCCCTGGGCTACGAGGGCCTTGCCCAGCTCGTAGCGGGCCAGCGGGTTCGCGGGCTCGAGCTCGACTGCGGCGCGGCACTCGGTCACCGCGCGCGCTGGCTCCTTCTTCTCGAACAGCGCGCGGCAGAGATCGGCCGCGAAGGCGCCGTTCTTCGGCTCGAGCTTGCGCGCGCGCTCGCCGGCCACCACGGCCTCGGGGACGCGTCCGCGGCGGAGCTCGACGCGGCCGAGGCGATTCCACGCGAGGGCGAAGTCGGGCTTGAGCTTGGTGGCCTTCTCGAGCGCGGACTGAGCCGGGTCGTACGCCTTCTTGTCCGAGAGGATCATGCCCAGATCGGCCCACGCGACGGCGTCGCCCGGCGCGAGGCGCGTGGCCTCTTTCATGGCGGCCAGCGCGCCGTCGACGTCGCCGGTGCGCCGGAGCGCCGCGCCCAGGTTCAGACGATAGCCCGCCTCCTGCGGCTTGAGGCGCACCGCCTCCTTGTAGGCGG
>DASZUD010000134.1:0-25755 GCA_035548155.1 Polyangia bacterium | reverse complement strand
TTCCCGCCGCGCCCGTGGTTCCCGCCGCGCCCGTCGTGCCAGCCCCTCCGTTCGTCCCCGCTGCGCCCGTCTTGCCGCCCGGGCTGTCCGAAGAGCAGCCCCACGCCGCCGCGCCCAGCAGCGCCGCCGTCAGCACGACATTGGCGAGATTGAAAACGTTCGAGCGCGTCACGGTCATTTCGTCTCCTCCACGAGTTCCGAGAACGGGGCAGCAGCTTCGCGCCGCCATGGGCGGCCATGGTGCATCCTCCGCCATTTCGCTGCAACCCGGGCCTTCGGGCCCACGCCGGCACCGCGGATGGGATCGTGGTAATCACGATCCGAGCTCTCCTGCTGGCGGCGGCGGTGGCGTTCGGGGGAGCGTCACCGCCGTCGCCGCAGGATCTCGCTATCGGGCGAGCGGGCGGCTTTCGGACTATCATGCGCCATGGTTCGCGGTCGCCGGACCCTCGCCGGCTCGTTGCTGATCGTCGCTTCGTTCTCGTTCGTGAGTCGTGCGGCCGCGCAGGCGCCCCCCATCGTCGACACGCGCGGGGGCGCCGTCGACGCCGCCCCCGTGACGCCGCTCGCCCGGCCGATCGCGCCGCCCGAAGGCGTGCAGCTCCCGATCGCCGAGCCCCACGACGACGTGCTCCGACGCTTGCTACGCTCCGGCTGCCGCGACGGCATCGCCGAAGCGCGCGCCCTGGCCGCCAGCGGCGGCGCGCCCTGGGCTGCGACCGTCGTGCGGCTCTGCGGTGAGATCTCCGAGGAGAACCTCGCGCGCTCGATGCGCGTCATGCGCGGCGAGCGCAGCGGCCGCGGCACGATGGTGTTCTGGTCCACGCTCTACGGCTTTTGGACCGGCATCGCGCTGGACGTGCTCTTCGACGTGAACGAGGTCCGCGGCGCGATCATCCTGCCGCTCGCGGGGATGGGCGCCGGGCTCGCCCTCTCGCTGGGCGTCACGGCGAACCACCCGCTGACGAACGGCGAGGCGTGGACGATCGCCACGGGCCTCGAGTTCGGCTCCTTCAACGGCGCGCTGTGGGCGGGCGGGTTCAACCTCGACTCGCAAGGCGTGGTCGGCACCACGCTGGCGACGGGCCTCGCCGGCGGCGCCGCGAGCCTCCTCGTCGCGCGCGAGGCCAGCCCGACCCAGGGCGACGTCGAGGTGGTCCGCTCGGGGCTGCTCTGGGGCACGGTCGCCGGCATGCTCGCGACGGCGCTCGTCGCGCCCGACGTCTCGGGCGAATCGTTCCTGCGCGCCTCCGCCGTGTCGATGGACCTCGGCTTCCTGGCCGGCCTGGCGCTCGCCGCGTCGTACGACGTGTCGCGGAACCGCGATCTCATCATCGACGCGAGCGCGCTGGGCGGCACGATCGCGGGCGGCGGCATCGCCATCTTGGCGATGGGCACGGGCGGCAGCGGCCGCACGGTCGCGGGCGGCGCGCTCGCCGGTATGGCCCTCGGCCTCATCACCTCGATCTACTTCACCCGCGACATGGATGATGAAGACGACGAGCGTGAACGCGCGGCGCCGGTGGCGGCGCTCTTCGGCCGCGACGAGCGCGGCCGCTGGCGCATGGGCTCGCCCACGCCGACGCCCGTGCTCGACGGCCTCGGCCGCCGTGTGATCGGCGCGACCTTGACCGCGCTCGGAGGAACCTTCTAAGGCTGCGCCAGCGTCTGCAGCAGGCGGCCCACGATCGCGTCGAGGGCCGGCTGGTTGCGGCCGCCCTCGGGGACGATCAGGTCGGCGAAGCGCTTCGACGGCTCGACGAACGCGAGGTGCATCGGCCGCACGGTGTCGAAGTACTGCTCGCGCACCTGAGCGAACGTACGGCCACGCTCTTCCATGTCGCGACGCATGCGCCGCATGAGGCGGATGTCGGCGTCGGTGTCCACGAAGATCTTGAGGTCCATCTGCGCGCGCAGCCGCTCGTCGTTCAGCACGAGGATGCCCTCGACGACGATGACGGGCGCGGGAGCTACGTGGCGGGTCTGCCGCTTGCGCGCGTGCTCGCGGTAGTCGTACTGCGGCATGTCCACGGCCTGCCCGGCGCGCAGCGCCGCCAGGTGCGCCGCCAGGAACTCGGTCTCGATCGCGTCGGGGTGATCGTAGTTGATGTGCTCGCGCTCGGCGCGCGGCAGCTGCGAGCGATCGCGGTAGTACGCGTCCGATTCCACCAGCACGGCCGCGCCGCGCGGCAGGGCCGCGATGACGTTCTCGGCGATCGTCGTCTTCCCCGAGCCGGTGCCGCCGGCCACGCCCAGCACGAACACGTTCATCGCGGGGGCAGCTCCCGCGGCGGGCGCCGCTCCAGCTTCTGGCGGCGGTGGGCTTCGCGCTCGCTCTCGCCCGGCAGCCGCATCTTGATCTCGACGCTGCCCATGATCACGCGGCCACGCACGCGCAAGAGGGGCGCCTCGGGATCGGGGTGCGCCGGCGCGCGGTCCACGTGCTCGAAGCTGCCCATGACGGCCACGCCCTCGGTCTCGACGGCCAGGCCCGGCGGCACGATGATCTCGACGCTGCTCATCACGGCACGCAGATCCACGTCTACGGTGCCCGCAGGCAGGCGCGCGTCGCGGAAGTCGAGCACCATCGAGCTCATCGTCGCGCGCACTTGCACCTCGCGTGGCACCGTCCAGGGGCCGCGGCGCTCGGTGCTGCTCATGATCCCGCGCAGCGTCTGCGTGGGCCGCACCTCGGCCGCCGGGACCAGCGCGTTGGTGGTCGCCGGCAGGCCCGCCGCCTCGGGCAGCGCCGGCAGATCCGCGATCAGCGCCAGCACGGCTTCGGGCGACTCCGACGTGTGCGCGAGCGTCACGCGGCGCTCGAACTCGTCGACGTCCAGCTCGTCGTGCGCGAAGTGCTCTTGCAGCGCGCCGATGACGCGCTCGCGCGCCTCCTGCGCGCGCGTCCGCGCGAGGCGGGTCTCGCGCGAAGGAGCCTCCGGGTTGGTCACGTCGCCAGCATAGTTAGCCTCGGGCGGCGTGGCTATAGTGCAGGCGTGCCGGCCGAAGCGTCACCGTCGCGAGCGCGCCCCCTGACGCTCTCGCACGCGCTGGCGCTGGTCGTGGCGAGCATGATCGGCACGGGCGTCTTCACGACGGCGGGCTTCATGCTGGGCGCGCTCGGGTCGCCGCGCGCCGTGCTGGCCATCTGGGTGATCGCCGGCGCGCTCGCGCTGTCGGGGGCCGCCGTGTACGCGGAGCTCGGCGCCATGATGCCGCGCGCGGGCGGCGAGTATGTCTACCTCTCGCGCGCCTTTCATCCGGCGCTGGGGTTCCTCTCGGGGTGGATCGCGCTCCTGGTCGGCTTCGCGGCGCCCACGGCGGCGGGGGCGCTGGCGTTCGGCCGCTATCTGCAGGCGCTCGCGCCGGGCGTGTCGGTGCGCGGCGCAGCCTTCGCGCTGGTCGCGCTCACGACGGCGCTGCACGCGCGCGACGTGCGGCGCGCGGGCGCCGTCCAGGCCGCCGTCACCGGCCTCGTCGTCGTCGTCATCGTCGTGTTCGTGGGCGCGGCGCTCGCCTCCGGGCGCGCCGACTGGACGCGCGTCGCGGCCGGGACGGGGAGCTCCGGCTCGGGCGGCGCGCTGGCCGTCTCGCTGGTCTACGCGGCCTACAGCTACTTCGGCTGGAACGGGGCCGCCTACGTCGCGGGCGAGATCCGCGATCCGCACCGGACGCTGCCGCGCGCGCTGGTCGGCGGCGCGGCGCTGGTCACGGCCCTCTACGTCGCCCTCAACGCCGTGTTCCTCGCGGCGGCGCCCGCGCCCGCGCTGGCGAACCAGGTCGAGGTCGCGCACGTCGCCGCGCGCGCCCTCTTCGGCGATCGAGGCGGCACGCTGCTCACGGCGCTGGTCGCGCTGGCGCTCGCGGGCTCGGTGAGCGCGCTCTCGATGTCGGGTCCGCGCGTCGTGCAGGCCATGGCGGACGACGGCGTGTTCTTTCGCGCCCTCGGCCGCACGAACGCCCGCGGCGCGCCCAGCAACGCCGTCCTGCTGCAGGGCGTGCTGGCGGCGCTGGGCATCGCGACGGCCACGTTCGAGCCGCTGCTGGTCTACGCCGGGTTCACGCTCAGCCTATCGGCGGCCGCCACCGTCGCGGGCGCCTTCGTGCTGCGCCGCCGCGAGCCCGAGGCCCACCGCCCGCACCGCGCGCTCGCCTGGCCGTGGAGCGGCGTCGCCTTCCTGGCGCTCTCGGCCTTCATGACCGTGCTCGCGATCCGCGAGCGCCCGCTGGAAAGCCTGGCCGGGGGCGCGACGCTGGCCCTGGGCGGCGCCGCGTGGGCGCTGTGGCGCCGGCGCTGACGATCAAGCGAGCGCACTTTCGATCATCCGTTCGCGCGCCGGACGCGCCGCGACCAGCGCCGTGTGCAGCGACAGCTGCCCCTGCGCGCGCACGAGGTTGTGCTCGCCGCGGCCGGGGAAGCGACGCGCGTCCCATCCGAAGTAGCTCTCGAGCAGCGCGTCGGCCGCGAAGCGCGCCGCCAGCTCGAGGCTGACCCACTCGACGCCCAGCACGAGCGCGCGCCGCGTCTCGGCGTCGAGCGCGCCGCCGAGCCCCGCGCGGTAGCCCTCGAGCGAGGCGCGCATGACCTCGAGATCCAGCTGGGCCTCCGTCCGATCCTCGCCGGCGCGGTTGCACCACGAGCGCCACGCGTCGCCCAGCTCGTACGCGAGCGAGAGCGGCCCGACGGTGTCGAGATCGATGAGGCACACGGCCCGCTCGGAGGCGGGCGGCTCGTGATCGGCGAACAGGACGTTGCTGAACTTGAGGTCGCCGTGGCAGATGCGCGGCGCGAGCGCGGGCAACGGCGGCAGCGACGCGACGGACGCCGCGATCTCGCGCGCCAGCACGTCCACGGTGCGCGCGAGGCGATGCTCGGTGCGCGTGGCGGCGGCGTCGGCGAGGCGCGCGAGGTGCCTGGGCGTGTCGTGCACGTTGGCGCGCATCCCGACGAACTGGTGATCCAGGCCGTCCAGCGCCCGGTGAAAGCGCGCGATGAGCAGCCCGGCCGAGTGCGCCTGCCGCACGTTCGTCACGGCGTCGAAGCCCACGCCCCCGACGTGGGTGAGCATGCGCCACACGGCGCCTTCTGCGTCGACGAACGGCGCGCCCGAACGGGTGAGCACGAGGCGGGGCGTCTCGAGCCCCGCCGCCGCGAGGCGCCCGGTGACCGCCGCGATGTTCTCGTGAATGCGCGGCGAAAAGATGGGGTTCACGCGCTGCAAGACAGCGCGCGCGCCGTCACGCTCGAGGAGCAGCGTGCGGTTGATGAGCCCGCCCGCGAGCGGCGACATCCCCGCGCCGGCCCAGCCCGGGTAGTGCGAGAGCACGCGCTCGCGGATGAAGCCTTCGTCGTCGGCAACCTGCACGCTGCCCTAGCGTTCCTCGCCCGCCCCCGAAGAGCAAGCTAGTATCGACGAGCGATGAGCGACACGGGTGGCAGCGCCGGTGGCAGGAAGTTCCAAGGCCCGGGCGGCACGCCGGGCGGCCTCGGCGAGGCCCTGGCCGGCCTGGCGATGATCGCCGCCGGCGTGTACCTCGTCTTCAGCCACGTCGTGGTTCACACCTCGTTCTGGCACTTCCTCGGAACGCCCGGTCAGAGCTTCGGCCTGACGCTGCTGCCGCTGCTGGTGGGCGTGGGCGCGCTGTTCTTCGACGGCGGCTCGGTGCTCGGCTGGATCCTGCTCGTGGGCGGCGTGCTGCTGATTCTCACGGGCATCCTGATGAACCTGGACATCTACTTCCGGCCGACCAGCCTCTGGAACACGATCCTGATGTTCGGCCTCATCGCGGGCGGCGTGGGCCTGTTCGCGAAGGGCCTGCGCCCGCACCAGCGCCGATAGCGTTACTCGAGCGCCGCGAGGAGGTCGCCGAAGAACGGCGGCAACGTGTCCCACGGGTTCGGCAGATCGTCGTTCTGGAGGTAAACGAACCCGACGAAGCGGCGCGCGTCGCGCACGAACGCGGCGTCGAAGGCGGCGCCGTACGGGATGACTCCGAAGTTCGAGGGCGCGTACCTCGCGTGCCAGCCGCCCAGCTTGCCGACGCCGGGCAGGCCCTTCGATTCGTAGATGAGCATCGTGTCGAGCGCGCCGACGTACGCCTCGGCGGTGTCGGTCCCCGGGTTGCCGACGGTGTACGCGAGGCCGTGCGCCTTCGCGTACTGCGACAGCGCGCGGTAGTACGCGACGTCGGCCGCGTCGTCCGATTGCTCGTCGAAGAAGATCCCGCCCACCTGCGGGTAGAACGAGCGCCACGCGTCGATCTCGGCCTCGACGGAGGCCGTGCTCTTGCCGGCGTAGCCCGTCGCGACGTACCCGATGACGTCGATGCCCGTGGCGACCAGCTTGCCGATGCCCGTCGTGAACGCGCCCAGCTTCGCCGCGCCCGGCCCGCTGTCGGGGTTCACGATCGCGACGACGCGCACCGTGGGGTGCGCCGCGTGAGCGGTGACGATCGCGGCCCATGACGGATCGCTCGGGTACGTGTAAAGCGGGACGATCGTTGCGCCCGCGCTGGCGCCTCCCTGGGCGTCCGCGCCAGCCTCGGAGGCGGCGTCCGATCGGATGTCGGCCGGAACGTCGGAGGCGGCGTCCGCAGATCCGACGCTGCCGCCAGCGGCGCCCGCCGGCCCGGTGACAGCCACATCGCTGCCCGCGTCCAGGCCGCCCGCCCCTCCGCCAGCGCCCGCCGCGACGTCACGCGAAGCCACGTCGTTCGACGCGTCGTCACGCGCAGGGACGTCATTCGACGCGACGTCAGCCGAGGCGTCGCCACCCGCGAGCGGCGACGACGAGCACGCGGCGATCGAGACGGCGAGCAGGGCGACGAGCGGCTTCATGCCCACTGGGTGGCCCGCTCGCCCCCGAAATGGTCACTTCTCGGGCACGAAATACAACGCCGCGAGCGGCGGCAGCGTCAGGCGCACCGACTGCCCGCGCCCGTGAGCCTGCACGGACTCCGAATCGACGCCCCCCATGTTGCCCATGCCGCTGCCGCCGAACGTCTCGGCGTCGCTGTTGAGCACCTCGCGCCAGCGGCCCGGGACGGGGACGCCCACGCGGTAGTCGTACCGCGGCACGGGCGTGCAGTTGAACACCGCCAGCAGCACCTCGCGCTCGTTCCGGCCCTTGCGGATGAACGAGTAGACGCTGTTCTCGGCGTCGTTGGCGTCGATCCACTCGAACCCCTCGAGGCCCACGTCGTACACGTGCAGCGGGGCCAGCTCCCGATAAAGCCGGTTCAGCTCCGTGACGTACGCCATGAGCTGCGTGTGGAAAGGCGTCTCGCCCAGCAGGTTCCAGTCGAGGCTGGCGTCGAACGCCCACTCCTTGTACTGGCCGAACTCGCCGCCTTGAAACAGCAGCTTCTTGCCCGGCTGCGCCCACATCATGCCGTACATCGTGCGCAGGTTCGCGAAGCGCTGCCACAGGTCGCCCGGCATCTTCTCGATCATCGAGCGCTTCCCGTGCACGACCTCGTCGTGTGAGAACGGCAGCACGAAATTCTCGCTCCAGAAGTACATGCTGCGGAACGTGAGCTTGTGGTGGTGGTAGCGGCGCCCGATGGGGTCCTGCTCGAAGTACTTCAGGGTGTCGTGCATCCACCCCATGTCCCACTTCATTCCGAAGCCGAGCCCGCCCGTGTACGTGGGCCTCGAGACCGACGGCCACGACGTCGACTCCTCGGCGATGGTCTGCGTGTCGGGGTGCTCGCGATAGGTCGACTCGTTGAACGTGCGGAGGAACTGGATCGCCTCCAAGTTCTCGCGGCCGCCGTACTGGTTGGCCACCCACTCGCCGTCCTTGCGCCCGTAATCGAGGTACAGCATCGACGCCACGGCGTCGACGCGCAGCCCGTCGATGTGGTAGCGGTCCAGCCAGAAGTTCGCGTTCGAGATCAGAAAGCTGCGCACCTCGTTGCGGCCGTAGTTGAAGATCGCGCTGCCCCACTCGGCGTGCAGGCCCTGGCGCGGATCGGCGTGCTCGTAGAGGTGCGTGCCGTCGAAGTACATCAGGCCGTGCTCGTCGGTGGGGAAGTGGGCGGGCGTCCAGTCGAGCAGCACGCCGATCTCCTGCTGGTGCAGGTAGTCGACGAACCACATGAAGTCCTCGGGCGTGCCGTAGCGCGACGTGGGCGCGAAGAAGCCCGTCACTTGGTAGCCCCACGACGGGTAGAACGGGTGCTCGGCCACGGGCAGAAGCTCGACGTGCGTGAAGCCGCACGCGCGCACGTGCGCGGCCAGCTTGGGCGCGATCTCGCGGTAGGTGAGCCAGCGGTTGCCCTGCTCGGGCACGCGCATCCACGACCCGAGGTGCACCTCGTAGATCGACTGCGGCGCCGCGAAGCCGTTGCGCGCGCGCCGCGAGCTCATCCACGCGGAGTCCTGCCACGCGTGGCGATCGAGCGAACAGACGATTGAAGCGGTCGCGGGCGCGAGCTCCCGCTGGTAGCCGTACGGATCGGATTTGTCGACCTGGTAGCCGCCGTGGCGCGAGACGATGCGGTACTTGTATTGCGCGCCCTCGCCGATGCCGGGAACGAACGCCTCCCAGATGCCCGAGCCCTCGTGCAGCTCGAGCGGGATGGGCGACTTGCCCCATCCTTCGAAGTCGCCGATCAAGGAGACCGTCGCGGCGTTCGGCGCCCACACGGCGAACCGCGTGCCGGCGCGGCCGCCCACCGTCGCGAGGTGGGCGCCCATCTTCTCGTAGATGCGGCCGTGGGTCCCCTCGGCGAAGAGGTGGACGTCGACGTCACCGAGAACAGAGGAAGAGGACGAAGAGGGACCTTTGCCGTCGGCGCGCGGAGCCATGGGCCCCCAGCATACCCCGGGGCGCGCTTCGACTCTTCCCCGACGAGGCCTGCCCCGAACAATGAAGGGCCACCGCACAGCGCGCGCGGCGAGGTCAGGCGCCGCACCGGGCGGGCCCCCAGGCGGGCTTGCCGTTCGCCTGATACCATCGAGGGGATGGTCCGCAAGAACGACGCGCTCGAATACCACCGCTCGGGGCGCCCCGGAAAGCTGGAGGTCGTCCCCACCAAACCCCTGGTCACGCAGCGCGATCTCTCGCTGGCGTACTCGCCCGGCGTGGCCGAGCCCTGCCTGGAGATCGCCGACAACCCGGAGCTCGGCTGGGAGTACACGGCGCGCGGCAACCTGGTGGCCGTCATCACGAACGGCACGGCGATCCTGGGCCTGGGCAACATCGGTCCGCTCGCGGGCAAGCCCGTCATGGAGGGCAAGGCGTGCCTCTTCAAGAAGTTCGCCGACATCGACGTGTTCGACCTGGAGCTCGACGCGCGCGAAACGGACAAGTTCATCGACGCCGTCGCAGCGCTGGAGCCCACCTTCGGGGGCATCAACCTCGAGGACCTCAAAGCGCCCGAGTGCTTCGAGATCGAGACGGGCCTGAAGAAGCGCATGAACATCCCCGTGTTCCACGACGATCAGCACGGCACGGCCATCATCTCGGGCGCGGCGCTGCTGAACGGCGCCGAGCTCATCGGGAAGAAGCTCTCCGAGATGAAGATCGTCGTCTCGGGCGCGGGCGCGTCGGCGATCGCGTGCGCCGAGTTCTACGTCTCGCTGGGCGTCGAGCGGCGCAACATCACGATGGTCGACTCGGTCGGCGTGATCTACGAGGGCCGCAAGGAGGGCATGAACGCCTACAAAGCCCGCTTCGCGCGTCCCGACGACGGCTCGCGCACGCGCGAGCAGGCCATCCGTGGCGCCGACGTGTTCCTGGGCCTGTCGAAGGCGGGCATGTGCACGCCCGCAATGCTGAAGACGATGGCGAAGAACCCGCTCATCTTCGCGCTGGCGAACCCCGACCCGGAGATCAGCTACCCGGACGCCAAGGCGGCGCGCCCGGACGCGATCGTCGCCACGGGCCGCTCCGACTTCCCCAACCAGGTCAACAACGTGCTGGGCTTCCCGTCGATCTTCCGCGGCGCCCTGGACGTGCGCGCGAAGGAGATCAACGAGCGCATGAAGGTGGCCACGGCGCAGGCGCTGGCGGCGCTGGCGCACGAGCCCGTGCCGGACAGCGTGTCCGAGGCCTACGGCGATCAGACGTTCCGCTTCGGCCCCGACTACGTCATCCCGAAGCCGTTCGACACCCGCGTCTTGTGGTGGTGCGCGCCCGCCGTCGCGCAGGCGGCCATGGATTCGGGCGTGGCGCGCCTTCAGATCGACATCAACGAGTACCGCGAGCGGCTGCAGCGGCGCATCGGCGGCGCCCAGCACACGATCATGAGCCGCATCATCCAGCGGGCGAAGAGCGCGCCCAAGCGCATCGTCTTCCCCGAGGGCGACAACATCAAGGTGCTGCGCGCGTGCCAGATCGTGCTCGACGAAGGCATCGCCCGCCCCATCCTCCTGGGCGCCGAGCGCAAGATCCGCCAGCGCGCGGCCGAGCTGGATCTCGACCTCGACGGCGTGGAGATCGTGCACCCGGCCGACGCCGCCAAGCACGCCGAGTACACGCGTGAGTTCCTCGATCTGCGCTGCCGCAAGGGCGTCACGAACGAGAACGCGGCGCGCCTCGTGAGCCGCCGCATCTACTTCGGCATGATGATGGTGCGCCACGGCGACGCCGACGGGCTCGTGGCCGGGCTGACGGCGCCATACCCCGACACGATCCGCCCGGCGCTGCAGGTGCTGGGCACGCGCCCCGACGTGCGGCGCGCGAGCGGCATGTACATGATGCTGCTGAAGAACGACGTGAAGTTCTTCGCCGACGCGACGATGAACATCGAGCCCGACGCCGAGACGCTGGCCGACATCGCGATTCAGGTGGCGGACGCCGTGAAGACGTTCGAGATCACGCCGCGCATCGCGATGATCTCGTTCTCGAACTTCGGCTCGGCGCCGCACCCCGAGTCGGCGAAGGTCGCGAAGGCGGTCGAGATCGTGCGAAGGCTGCGCCCGGATCTGGAGATCGACGGCGAGGTGCAGGCCGACATCGCCGTCGAGCCCGACAAGATGCGCGAGCTGTTCCCGTTCGCGCGCCTCTCCGACGAGGCCAACGTGCTGGTGTTCCCGTCGCTCGCCGCGGGAAATGCCGCCTACAAGGTGCTCGCCGCGCTGGGCGGCGCGACGGCCATCGGGCCGATCCTCCTCGGCGTCAACAAGCCCGTGACCGTGCTGCCGCGCGACGCGAACGTCGACACGATCGTGAGCATGACGGCGTACACGGTCGCGCGGTAACGCGCCGGCCTCAGAACCGCAGCAGGAACTGGACCGGGACCAGGAACCCGGTCTGGCCTGCGGAGTAGATGTAGAGGACGCTGCCGAACGGGTCGTTCCGGATGCCGATCCCCTCGGCGCTGAGCCAGACGTCGCGGGTGTGAACGGGATAGAAGTGGAGGCCGACGGCGCCCTCGACGGCCGTCGCGAACGGGCCGTGAACCAGCGAGCTGCGCACGTAGGTCTCGAGCCTCTTCGTGACGACGAAGTAGCCGAGCGACGCCTCGAAGCCCCAGTCGTGCATGCTCGAGAGCGGGAGCGGTCCGTCGGCGACGAAGTGATCGAGCCAGCGCGAGGCGAGCTCCGTGTTGAAGGCCAGGCCACGCCACTTGACGCCGAAGTCGACGGCCGCGAGGTAGTAGTTCGCCAGCGCGACGGTGACGCCCGGCGCGAGTGAGCCCGTCTCGAACAGCAGCGTGCCGTCGGAGATCCAGACGGCGTTGTTCTCGGGGCTCGCGATCGAGAGATCCGAAAGCCGGTCCTCGCGCGCGAACGTGAAGGCCCCGCCGATCCGCAGCGCGGGCGCCTCGTGGTACTCCCAGTCGTTCCACGCCTTGCCGAAGTCGTTCTTGTCCCACCATAGCGTCGCGGCGTAGGCGAAGTTGAAGTCGATCTTCGTCGCCGCGACGTCCAAGGTGTTGAGCGAGTTCCCGATCATGGCGATGTACTTGAGGCCCGGCGCGAGCTCGCCGTCCGCCCAGACGCCCTGCGTGAACCCGGGCCGCATGTAGTTGACCTCCATGCTGCGGTCCGTGCCCGGAAAGTAGGGGTAGGTGCCGGTCATCGAACGCAGGCTCGGCAACGAGAAGAAGCCGGCTCGCAGCGCGAACGCGCGCGTGAAGACCCAGCCGACGTAACCGGCGGCGGTCGCCGACAGCGTCGCGCTCGACGTGTACACGAGGATGTTGAAGTCGAGTCGGCGGTCGAAGACGTAGCCCGAGAAGTAGAAGACGTCGCGGGTGAGCTGGACATCGTTGCGCCGCAAGACCTCCTTCTCGACTCCGAGGTGCGTCGTGTACGTACGGTCGACCGCCATCGTGTTCGAGTACTTGAACTGCGAGACGTGGTTGAGCCTGAGAAAGAACGGCTGCTCCGCATCTTCGGGCGTGGAGACGAGGACGAAACCCTTGTCGTAGTGTGGCGTGGCCCACGCGGGTCCGAGCGGAGCCGGCGACGATGCCGCCTCACTGGGAACGGGCGTCACCAGAGTGGGCGCTTCCGGCCGAGCTGCGGAAGCCGGCGGGCTGCTCCCTTCCTGCGCGCGCACGCGCAGCGAGGTGGCGAGGACGAGCGCCGCGCCGAGAGCCCACGCGCGGCTCACGCCATTGGCCCCGCCAGCCCTGGGCCGGCGCTCTCGACGACGGTGACAGGGGACGGGGACTCAGGCGCGCCTGCGCGGTCGCCGATCCGCGCGAGGAACTCACGGGCTTGCACCTGGCCGTCGCGGATGAGGCGGTCGATGTGTTCGGGGTTCCGTGAAAGCTTGCTCGGGTAATCGAGGCTCTCGATCAGCGCCGCCGAGATGCGGATGAACCGCACGGCGATCGGTTGAGTCATGTCCAGCGCGAAGCGCGCGCGAAACTCGTCCGACAGCGCGCCTTGCTCGATGAGGAGATTCACCATCTCGATCATCTGCAGCTCGTGCTGGAGGCTCAGGTTGCCCGCGAGCTGGTTGCGGCGGTCCGAGATATCGGCCGGGGTCTCAGGAACGGAAGCGCTGTGCGTGCGGTTGACCTGAATCACCCAGATCTCTTCGGGCAGCGGCACGGCGCCCATGTCCGCGGACCGCAGCAGCGGGAAGACTGGTGGGTTGGAGGAGAAGATGCCGTCCCAATAGGCGTGCCCTTCGACCCACACCGCCGGAAACAGGTTGGGAATCGCCGCTGACGCCAGCAGCGAGTCGACACCGATCTCGGCGCGCGCCGAGCTGAAGATCTTGAACGTCCCATCGAGCACGTCGCCGGCGCCGACGAGCAGCACGGGACTGGCGGGAGAGACCAGCGACGGCAGCCGTGCGAAATCGATGTTCTTGACCAGCGCCGCGCGCAGGTCGGTGAATTCGGGGCGCCCGATCACGCCCGCCGCGGCGCGTGACCACAGCTCGAACATCGGCGATGACGGGCTGACGGCCCAGGTCGGGAACAGGCCACGCTCGCCGAGGCGCACGGCCTCGATGGCCATTCGATCGAACGCGATCTCCGCCGGCGTCTGCGCCGACAGATCCTTCCAGAACGCCAGGATGCGCGTGGAGATCGGCGTCGAATCTCCTCGGGCGTTCTCGAGCAGACCGAGCCACGCCAGCGCCGCCGTGAGAGCGCCGCCCGACGTGCCGCTCAGCCCTACGATTTGGTAACGATCCTGGACGCCGCGTTCGAACAGCGCGCACAGGGCGCCCGCGACGAAGGCGCACTGGCTTCCGCCGCCCTGGCAGGCGATCGCGATGCGCTTACGGCTCATGCTGGCTCCGGCCCCGCCGCGCGTATGTGCGTTCGCCGATCGGTTCTGTCAAGGGACGTAGGGCGCCCCCGTACGTCCCTCCCGCTCGCAGCAGCGCTGCTATTTTAGTAGCTTGTCCGTGTCGACGGGTCCGCCGTTCACCGGCCTGCGCGTCGTCGACGAGGCGAACGAGATCGTCGAGCTGTCGAGCGCGAGGTACGCGCGCTTCGCTTCGGCGGGCGGCACGTCGGCCAGCGTGACGTCGAAGGGCTGCGCGACGGCGGGCGGCACGTGCGGCAGCGAGAAGGTGGCCTTCTTCTCGCCGATCTTCAGCGAGAGCTGCGCGTTCTCGTGGGTGACGGACGTGGGGTTGATGATCTTCCCGGAGATCTTCACGCCCTTGCCCTGGGGCGAGACGCCGAGGTCGATGACGTAGAAGCCGCCGGCGATCGGCTGCCAGCCGGAGGCGGCGAGATCGACCTCCTGGAACACGACGGACGACAGGTGCCGGTCGACGTCGCGCACGGCGCCCTTGAACGCCTCGAACTTCGGGTTCCACGCCAGGATCCGCGCCTCCAGCTCGGCGCGTTCGTCGCGCTCGTTCTTGAGCTGCATGAACGTGAACACGGCGACGGCCGCGGCGCCCACGGTGACGAGGAACATGATGAAGCCCCAGAAGCGCGCGATCGCCGAGCGGCGCGGCGGCGCGGAAGCGGTGGGTGTCGTGGCCATGGCTGCCTCACGTTTACCGCGCCCGGCGTGCCCCGGCCACTCGCTCGCGGGGTGGACGCGCCCGCGATACAATCGCGCCGCGTGACGAGCGATCCACCCCGGCTTCTGCGGGCGCTGCCGTTGCTGGCGATCGGCGCTGCCGCGTGCGGCCCGCGCGTCGAATTCTCGCCCGCCGAGATCGCGACGCACAGGATGCTCGACGGCGCGCCGCCGGGCTTCTTCTTCGGAGTCGCCACGTCCGCCTACCAAATCGAAGGCGGCGCCCACACGGATTGGACGGAGTGGGAGCGCGGCCGCTATCCCGACGGCACGCCCCACGTGGCCGACGGCGCGAACGCCGCGCGTGCCGCCGATTCGTGGAACCTGTGGCCGAAGGACGTGGCCGCGGCGCAGGCCCTGGGCGCGAACATGTATCGGCTCGGCGTCGAGTGGGCGCGCCTCGAGCCCACGGAGGGCGCGTGGGACGAGACCGCGGCCGCGCGCTACCGCGAGATGTTCGCCGCGCTTCGCGCCGCGCACGTCGAGCCGATGGTGACGCTGTACCACTTCACGCTGCCGCCCTGGGTGGCCGCGCGCGGCGGGTGGGACTGGGACGGCGCGCCCGGCGCGCTGGCCGCGTTCGCGCGGCGCGCGGGCGCCGCGTTCGGCGGCCAGGTCGATTGGTGGATCACGCTCAACGAGCCCAACGTCTATGTCGCGAAGGGTTATCTGGCCGGCCAGTGGCCGCCCGGCGCGAAGGACCCCGCGCGCGCCGTGCGCGCCCTCGCCGCCTTCGAGCGCGCGCACGGCCTGATGACGGAGGCGCTGCGCGCCGCCGATCGCACCGACGCCGACGGCGACGGCCACGCGACGCGCATCGGGATCGCCCACAACGTGCGCGTCTTCGATCCTGCGTCGTGGAACCCGATCGATCGCTATGCGGCGCACGCCGCCGACGACTTCTACAACCAGCAGTTCCTCGACGCCGTCGCGCGCGGACGCCTGCACGCGAAGCTCCCGCGCACCGCCGAGATCGACGAGCCCTTCGCGCCCCTCGCCGGCAGCTTCGATTTCCTGGGCCTCAACTACTACACGCGCGAGCTCACCGTCGGGCACCTCTTCGGCGCGAAGCACTACGTCCCCACCACCGCGCCCGATCGCCCCAAGAACGACATGGGCTGGGAGATCTACCCCGAAGGCCTCTACCGCCTGCTGAAGCGCTTCGCCGGCGCGGGCTGGCCAATCTTCGTCACCGAGAACGGCGTCGCCGACGCGCGCGGCGATCGCCGGCCCGACTTCCTGCGCGCGCACATCTACGCGATGGATCGCGCGCGCAGCGAGGGCGTGAACGTCATCGGCTACCTCTACTGGTCGCTCATCGACAACTTCGAGTGGTCACACGGCTACGAAGGCCGCTTCGGCCTCTACACGATCGACTTCGCCGGCGACCCGACGCTCGCGCGCCGCCCCACTCCCGCCGTCGAGACCTTCCGCGAAGGGGCGCGCAACCTGCGCGCGCCGCGGTGAAGAGAGCTCCTACTGCGAGAGGTTCGTGTCGATCAGCTCGACGCCGACCTCGGTCGCAAGGCCGCTCTCGCTCGCGACGTTCTTGATGGCGCCGAGGCCCGCGGCGAGCCAGAAGGTGCTGGTCCCGTTCGCCACCGGCTGGCCCGTGCTGACATCGGTCGCGTCCGTCTTGACCTCGACGCGCACGACGCGCTGATACGTCTTGCCCTGCACGGCCATCGAGGGGATCTGCTCCATGATCGTGTACGTCTCGTGAACGTCCGAGACCAGAGTCTGCGTCTCGCTCTGCGCCATCCCGCCGACGCTGACCGTCGTCATCGCGGTCACGGTCTTGCGAACGGTGGCCTCGTCGACGTGTCCGACGGGCAGCTGGTCCAGATCGGTGCGGTCGCCGAAGTCGACCGTCGGCATCGACAGTTGAGTCACGACCGAGGTCACGATCCGCGCCGCCATGCCTTGCACCGTGAGCGTCTCGCTTTGTTTGCCCTCGACCGAGACGACGGCGTTCGGCGGACCGGGATTCAGCGCCTCGTCGGTCTCGGAGGTCGCGGACTCCGTGACGAAATCACCGTTGTCCGAGAACGAGATGTTCATGCCGAAGGTCGTCGCGCGCTTCGTGCCGCCGCCGCTGGTGCGCACCAGCTCGTCGCCGGGGAAGGTCGCGGTCTCCGACAGCCCATTCGAATCAACGAAGGACAGCGGCATGCCGCCGTTGATGAGGTACTTCCACCAGACGTCGGACTTGCTGCCCGACGCCGTCATCCCGAACACGGGCGAGAAGGATTGGCTGTTGGCGGATCCAGGCAGCGCGGCCGACGAGCCGTCGCACGCCGCGAGCGTCAAACCAAGGAGCACGAATCCAAGAAGTGACTTGCGATTTTCCATCAGGCGACCACCCATTGCATGAACGGCCGTCGAACGGAAGGAAGGTGCGGCGCCTTGTCGCACTCGTAGCGGTGGACGCTCAGACGGCGGCGGGCACGCCCTCGAAGAAGTCGACGACGCCCGTCTCGAGAGAGTACTCGGCGCCCACGATCGTGAGGCTGCCGTCCTGCACGAGCTGCTCGAGGATCTCGGAGCCGCGGCGCAGGTTGCGCACCGACGCGCGGATGTTCGCGCGCACGGCCTCGCTGACCAGCGCGTCGGGATCCGAGGGACCGCCCCGCGCGAGCAGGGGCTCCACCGACGGACGAACGCGGTCGACGATCGACCGCAGGTTGCGCGACTGGTTCTCCGTGGGGCGGCGCAGCTCCTCGAGCGTCGACAGGATCGCGCCGCAGCGCGAGTGTCCCAGCACGACCACGAGCCGCGTGCCGAACCGCGACGCAGCGAACTCGACGCTGCCGATGCCGGAGGGCGCGACGATGTTGCCGGCGATGCGAATCACGAAGAGATCGCCGAGGCCCTGGTCGAACACGATCTCGGCGGGGACGCGCGAGTCGGCGCACCCGAGGATGATCGCGAAGGGCTCCTGGTTGTTCCTCAGCTCTTCGCGGCGCGCCTGCGAGAGGAACGCGTCGATCCCGCGCACGTTCATCTGGAAGCGGACGTTGCCTTCTTGGAGGCGCTGGATGGCTTCATTCGCAGACAGCATGGTGATCCCTTATCACAAGCCGCGCTAGGCTCGGTCCATGACGTCATCCGAGCACAAGCGCCCCGCCGCGATTCCGGCCGCCGACGTGCCGCCGCGCACCAAGCCCAGCAATTATCCACCCGTGTTCGCCGCCCGCGTCGCCGGGCGGGTGAAGAGGCCGCTCGGCGACTTCTTCGGCCTGCGGAACTTCGGCGTGAACCTCACGCGCCTGCCGCCAGGCGTTGAATCAGCGTTACTCCATCGACACACCAAGCAGGACGAGCTGGTGTTCATCCTCGAAGGGCGCCCGACGCTGGTCACCGACGAGGGCGAGACGCAGCTCGAGCCCGGGATGTGCGCCGGCTTCCCGGCGGGCGGCGCGGCCCACCAGCTGGTCAACCGAACCGCGGAGGACGTCGTTTACCTGGAGATGGGCGACCGCACGCCAGGGGACGAGGGCAGCTATCCCAACGACGACCTCAAGGCTGTCCTGGACGAGGCCGGCTCGTGGCAAATGGCTCACAAGGACGGAACGCCCTACTGATCGAGCGCGCCATCCCCGCGGACTGACTGGGGATCCAGGGGGGCGTGCGCGAGGTGCGGCGGCGTGCTACATGGAACTCATGGCATGGATCGCGCGGGATGACGACAGAGTCCAAGTCGGCAACGGCAGCGGGTTCGGCAGCTTCTCGGGCAGAGCCAATGTCTCGGCCGCCGGGGCGACGAGCGCGTTCCTGGGGCGCGTCTACCGAACGATGGCGCTGGGCCTCGGCATCACGGGCCTGGTCGCCATGGCGGTGGCCTCGAGCCCGGCGGCGCTCGAGTTCTTCATCATGAACCGCGCGATCATGATGCTGCTGATCATCGCGCAGCTCGTCACCGTGGTGGCGTTCACGTCGTTGCTCGGCCGGGTGCGCGCCGGGACGGCGGCCGCGATGTTCTTCGGGTACGCGGCCCTTTCGGGCGTGACGTTCTCCACGATCTTCCTCATCTATACGAGCTCGTCGATCGCGGGCACCTTCTTCGTGACCGCCGGCGCGTTCGCGGGCCTCTCGGCGTACGGCGCCGTGACGAAGCGCAACCTCGACAGCTGGGGCAGCTTCCTTTTCATGGGCCTCATCGGCTTGGTGCTGACGTCGCTCGTGGGGATCTTCTTCCACAGCCCGGCGATCTACTGGCTGACGACGTTCATGGGCCTGATCGTCTTCACGGGCCTCACGGCGTACGACACGGCGAAGCTGAAGCAAATGGCCGCGATGGGGGACATCTCGGGCGAGAACGGCCGCAAGCTCGTCCTTCAGGGCGCGCTGATGCTGTACCTCGACTTCATCAACCTGTTCCTCATCCTGCTCCGCCTCTTCGGCGGGCGTCGCCGCGATTAGCGAGCGCGGAGGGCCCGGGACCCCTCTCAGGGTTCCCGGGTAGATCGTCGAATGCGAGCGGTGTGCTCGGGGAAGCGCGTCGCGAGCTCGGGGCCGGCGGCCAGCTCGAAGTCGGAGAAGTCGAAGCCGGGGGCGACGGTGCAGCCGAAGAGGCAGTGCGTGGCGCCGGGCTGGAGCTCGACGGCGAACCAGGTGCCGGCCGGGATCACCAGCTGAGGCCGCTCGCCCGCGGCGACGTCCCGGCCGAGGCGAGCCACTTCCCCGCGGCCACCCTCGCCGAGCAGCAGGACGTCGAGCGGGCCGCCTTCGTAGAGGTGGAAGATCTCGTCGGAGACGAGGCGGTGCAGGAACGTGGTCGGCTGCGCGGACGTCACCAGGAAGTAGATGGCCGTGCTGGCCGAGCGCGGCCCGCCGTGTGGCAACGGCCCGGCGGCGCCCGAGACGGCGAGCGGTGATCGATAGGTCTCGACGAAGTACCCGCGCTCGGGATGCGGCGCGAGGCCGAGGCGCTCGATGAGCTCGCGGGCGCGCGCCGGCTCTTGGGCGGCGGCCGTCACCGGGCCACCGGCACGGGCGTGGGCGTCGCCGCCTCCAAGATCTCGCGCACGCGGCGCTCGAGCTCGGCCGGCGTGAACGGCTTGCCGATGAAGGGCACGCCCGTGACCGCCGGTCGATCCGTGTAGCCCGACATGATGGCCAGCTTCATCTGTGGGCGCAGCGCGATCGCGCGGCGGAGCAGCTCCGGGCCGCTGAGGACGGGCATGACGGCGTCGGTGAGCAGCAGGTGAATCGCGACGTCCGTCTGATGGATCAGCTCCAGGGCCTCGCCGCCGTGACGCGCCAGCAGCACCTTGTACCCGCGCGCCTCGAGGATGCGGCGCACGAGCTGCCGCACGGCCTCTTCGTCCTCGACCAGCAGCACGGTGGCCGTCGTCGGGACAGCCGCCGTGGCCGTTGCGTCGGCGTTCTCCACGGCGGGCAGCAACACGTGGACGATGGTGCCGCGGCTCGGCGCCGATTCGATGCGCACGAGGCCGCCGCTCTGCGTGACGATGCCGTACGCCGTCGAGAGCCCGAGGCCGGAGGCGCCGGTCGCCTCCTTCGTCGTGAAGAACGGCTCGAAGGCGCGCGAGGCCACCTCGCGCGTCATGCCCACGCCATTGTCTTCGACGGTGATGCACACGTAACGCCCCGGCGCCGCGCCCACGCCGGGCGGCAGGCTGGCCGCCTCGAGCTCGACGTTGGCCGTCGTGACGCGCAGCCGGCCGCCGACGCGCATCGCCTCGCGCGCGTTGACGACCAGGTTCACCAGCGCCTGCTGCAGCTGCGCCGGATCCACCTTGACGCGCGCGACGTGCTCGTCCAGCGCGATCTGCAAGAGCACGTCGTCGCGCATGAGCCCGCGCACGATGTGCTCGAGCTCGCCGATGAGCGCGTTCACGTCGACGATCTTGGGCGACAGCGTCTGCCGGCGGCCGAAGGCCAGCAGCCGATCGACCAGGCCCACGGCGCGCTCCGTGGCTCGCCGCACCTTCTCCAGCCGCTCGCGCGCGGGTCCCGCGACCTGCATCGACGACGTGACGTCCGAGAGCCCCGAGAGCGCGCCGAGCAGATCGTTGAGGTCGTGCGCGATGTTCCCGGCGAGGCGCCCCACGGCCTCCATCTTCTGCGCCTGGCGCACCTGGTCCTCCAGGCTCCGCCGCTCTTCCTCGCCGCGCTTGATGTCGGTGAGGTCGCGGATGAAGGCCACCCAGCGGGCAGGTCCCCCGTCGAGGCGCGCCACGGTGAGCTCCAGCGGGAAGCGCGAGCCGTCGGCGCGCAGACCCACCTGCTCGGCGCGCAGCTCGACGACGCGTCCATCGACCTTCCCGTAGCGGGCCAGGTCGGCGAAGAAGGCGGCGCGCCGATCGGGCGGCACCGCGAAGTCGGCCAAGATGGAGCCGATCACCTGGTCGGCGCGATAGCCGTACGCGCGCTCGGCCGCGGCGTTGAAGTCCAGCACGCGCCCGTCGTCGCTCATGGCGATGATCGCGTCCGTCGATGCGGCCTGCACGGCGGCGCGGTACGCCTCGCTCGCGCGCAGGCGCTCTTGCTCGGAGCGCCGCTCGGTGACGTCGCGCCCGACGACGCAGTAGCCCTGCCCGTCGGGCAGCCGCAGCGTCGTCCACTCGAGCCAGCGGTACGAGCCGTCACGATGCCGGTAGCGGTTCTCGAGAGGCGCGCTCGGCGAGTCGTCGGCGCGCCGCAGATCGGCCAGCGTTCGAGCCTCGTCGTCGGGATGGACCAGGTCGGTCCACGCCATCCGATAGAGATCGACGCGCGAATAGCCGAGCACGCGCTCCCAGGCGTGGTTGAGCCGGAGGAACCGGCCCTCGGTGCTGGTGACGCCCAGCATCGCCGGCGAGACCTCGAAAAAGAGATCGAGCTGCGAGACGGCGCCCGCGCTCGTGCCCTGCCGGCCCCCCAAGGCCCCCTCTGACTCGGCCCCCATGGACGGGCGACAATACAACTATTCGCGCGGTCCCCAAACCCGGTCGTAACCGGTCGGGGCGATCCCGTCGGGATGCGTCGTCAGGCCGTTCGTGATCACTCGAAGCGCACTTCGATGGCGCCGCCCACGCCGAACGTGCGCGCTGCGCCGTCGTTGCGGTTCAGATCGGGGAACAGGAACCACGCGCGCAGATCGACCATGCGCGCGACGGCCGACCCGATGCCGAAGCCGAACGGCCAGGCGTTGTGGCCGTTCTGGTCGTTGAGGCGGATGCCCGTGAGCGGCCCCAGCCAAAACGTGGGCGAAGCTTGAATCCACAGGTGCACGGGGATGCTCACGAAGCTGCGCGTGGGATCGTCGAAGAGGATCGGCACGTAGATGCCGGTGTCGATGCGCACGGTGCCGAGGCGGAAGATGATCGGCACCGCCGGCATGATGCCGAAGTGCGTGCCGGTCTCGAACGGCAGGTACGCGCGCGCCTCCAGGCCCAGGGCCACGTGCGCGCCGCGCGCGACCGTGTAGCGCAGGCGAAGCTCGGGGTTGGCGGCGCGCTCGTTGCCGGTGCCGTAGGTCTCGGTGTCGAACGGGCGGCCGTAGCGATCGGCCTGGGTCGTCTGGCCGCCGTCGTCGAGGCGAAAGCCCGTGCGCAGGCCCAGCTCGAGATCGTGCGTGATGCCACCCGCGACCTCGACGTTGAGGCCGAAGCCGCTCACCGAGCCGGACCCGAACGGCGCGTGCCCGTAGCCGAGGCCGAAGTCCAGCGCGACGTCCCCGCGCGGCAGGGTCAGCGGGCGATAGACCCACTCGGCCGCGGCTTCAGCGCGGCGGGCGCCGGCAGACAGCGCGAGGACGGCGGAGACCAGCGCGGCGCGCCGCGCAGACGGCTTCGTGAAGCGTCGCATCGGGCGATGATGCTTCCGAAGGTGTGCGGCGTACAAGGGTCCCGACCGGAGGTCGTGAGGGGTAACGTTAGGGCGTCGAGGCCCGTGGCCGCGACGCAGTCGGGTCCACGACCGCCAAAAGCGGCAGATTTCGCGCTATAGATCGCCGGTTCATGAGCGAGCTCGTCCAGCTGCGCCGGCCCGACCGGCCCCCGCCCGAAGCCGACGCGGCGCCCGTCGCCAGCGGGGCGCGCCTCGCGTACGTCGAGACGTACGGCTGCCAGATGAACGTGGCCGACAGCGAGATGGTGCTGGGCCTCCTGCACGCCGCCGGCTACGGCCGCACCGAGGATCCGGCGCGCGCCGACCTCATCCTGCTCAACACGTGCGCCGTGCGCGAGAAGGCCGAAGAGCGCGTGTTCGCGCGCGCGAGCCAGCTCGCGGAGCACCGCGCGAATCGAGGCGCGGTGCTGGGGATCACCGGCTGCATGGCCGAGCACCTCAAGGGCACGATCCGCGAGCGCGCGCCCTACGTCGACCTCGTGATCGGCCCCGACGGCTACCGCCGGCTGGTGGCGCACGTCGAAGAGGCGCGCGGTGGCCGCGCGGTCGACGACACGAAGCTCGATCGCTTCGAGACGTACGAGGGGCTCGATCCCGCGCGCGACATGACGGGCGGCGTGACGGGCCACGTGACGATCCAGCGCGGCTGCGACAAGTTCTGCACGTTCTGCGTCGTGCCCTACACGCGCGGGCGAGAGCGCGGCACGCCGCCGCGCGAGGTGCTGCGCCAGGTGCGCGCCATGGCCGAGGCCGGCTACAAGGAAGTGCAGCTGCTCGGCCAGACCGTGAACTCGTACCGCTACGAGGACGTTTGCTTCGGCGATCTTTTGCGCGCGGTCGCCTCCGTCGACGGCATCGAGCGCATTCGGTTCACGTCGCCCTACCCGCTCGACTTCTCCGACGACGTGATCGCGGCCATCGCCGAGACGCCCAAGGTCTGCAAGCACGTGCACCTGCCGCTGCAGAGCGCGTCGGACACCATGCTCGAGCGCATGAAGCGCGGCTACGACTTCGCGACCTACCGCCGCCTCGTGGGCGCGCTGCGCGCGGCGATGCCGCGCATCGCCATCACGACCGACCTCATGGTCGGCTTCTGCGACGAGACGGAGGCCGAGCACGCCGAGACGCTGCGCGCGCAGGAAGAGCTGCGCTTCGACTCGGCCTTCATGTTCGCCTACTCGGAGCGCGAGGGCACCGTGGCCGCGCGCAAGATGCCCGACACCATTCCCGAGGACGTGAAGTCGCGCCGCCTGGCCGAGGTGATCGCGCTGCAGCAGAAGATCACGGGCGAGATCCTGAACGCGCAGGTGGGCCGCCGCGAGCGCGTGCTGGTCGATCACGTCTCGAAGCGCTCCGACGCCGAGTACCTCACGCGCACCGACGAGTTCCGCCCC
The DNA here is from genome assembly GCA_035548155.1 of Polyangia bacterium. Classification (GTDB taxonomy): domain Bacteria; phylum Myxococcota_A; class Polyangia; order Fen-1088; family Fen-1088; genus DASZFV01. Next base: position 2,049 of record DASZUD010000134.1, on the reverse strand, counting down.
GTGATCGTCGCCGCGGGCCCCGGCGTCCAGCCGGGCGCGTTTCTGGACGTCGAGATCACGCGCGCGACCAAGGCGACGCTGTTCGGCGTGGTCGTCTAGCTCACGCCGCCGCCGGCACGCGCTCGCGCGACACGGCGAAGAGGATGAGCCCGCTCAAGATCGCCGCGAAGAAGCACCACACCGACGTGAGCGCCTGGCGCTGGACGACGTAGGTCGCCACCAGCGAGACGGCGAGCGCGATCCCGATCGTGCGCGCGAGGCGCTCCGTCGACACGAACAGCGGCACGAGCGTGGGGACCACGTAGCCGACGACGTGGAGGACCTCGCCCGAGGGCACGCTGTACTGGTAGCCGAGGCGGTGCCCGACGACGTGCACCGCGGGCTGCCAGCGCGCGAGCAGCGACGCCGCGTAGACGGACACGCCGAGGCCCCACGCGGACAGCAGCGCGAGCGGGCGGCGCCGAGCGGGCTCTCGCTCGGCGAGCAGCAGCGACAGCGGAAGCCACGAAGGCCATACGACGACGGCGAAGATCAGGAACAGCCTCACGGCCGTCCGGTGCAGCATCGCGTGGCTCGGGTCGCCGAGCGTCAGCCACACCAGGCCCTCCGAAGCCTGCTGGGCTGCGAACAGCAGCGGGATCGCCGCGAACATCCGCTGGGACCTCGACGTGCTGCGCGCGATCGACGCGGCCCCCAAGCCCGTCAGAGCGCCCGACATCGCAAAGCTCGCGGTCGCCGAGAAGCACATGGTCCCCTCCTCTGGCTCACGCGACGGGCCGGCACGAGCCGGCACCAAACATAAGGCGCCCTCAGGCGACGCGCTCAGCGGATGAGGCCCTTGCTCGTCGCGTCTCTCAGCGCGTCGAGCAAGGCGTCGCCCGTGGCCAGGAGCGGCGCGAGCGCGTCGCGCCCGGCGTCCGCGCGCACGAGGAGGTCGGTCTCGGCCACGCGCACGCCGTCGTCCGCGAGCACGTAGAACCGCACGCGCCCCTTCGCGGGGTGCGGGAACTCGTGCGCGACGATCGTCTCGGCCAGCGCGTCCGCGGCGGCGTTGCACATCTTCAGCGCCGCTGCGTGCGCGGGCGGGTACGCCCTGCCACCCACCACGGCGCCGCCCGTGCTGAGGTACATGCTGGCCGTCCCGTCGGCGAGGGCGATCACCGTCGCGGTGCCCTTCGGGTAGCCGCGCTCCATGATGACGCCCCACACGCCGCGCACCGGCGTGATGCCCATCTGCTGAGGCGTCCCGTGCAGCAGCCGCTCGCGCGGCGAGCTTTGGCCCTCGTCCGGCGCTTCTCGGGGAGGTTCGCTCGGCGTCTCGCCCGGCGGCGTTCCGTGCGGCTCGTTCGCGGTCATCATCCACACCGCGCCCACGACGAGGGCCGCCGTCACGGCCGCAACGAGGAGGCCCTTCCCCTGCATCGCGGCACCGTACCACGAAGGATCCGCCCGCGCCGCGCGGCCGTCAGAATGGTTCGAAGCAGTCGTAGTTGCGCTGGCGCGCGATTTTTCCGTCGCGCAGCTCGATGAACACGCCGAAGCGCGCGCGCATGTCGCCGCCCGCGGGGATGTCGCCGACGGGCACCGCCAGCGTGCCGGTCCACTGGACCTCGAGGGCCATCGCGTCTCCGTGCTCGAGCGCGTTCAAGATCTCGAACCGTTGCGCGCGCATGACCTTCTGCCCCCGCACGGCGCCGTCCAGGAGCGCCGCCAGGTCGCGGCGCGCCCCGCCCGGCAGCAGGCGATTCGGAAACTCCTCCTGCACGACGTCGGGCGTATAGAACGCGGCGAGCGCAGCTCCCGTCGCGCCCGCCTCGATGGCGGCGAAGTAGCGCTTCACAAAGGCCAGGTTGCCCGAGGCCAGGTCGACGGGAGCGCGGCTCATGGTGAACGGCAACATACTCACAATTTGCGATGGACCACGCCTCAAGTTACCGTCGCCCCCGTCGAGGAGAGCGCACGTGAAGACTACTTTCGTTCCTGGGAATCGTTCGTGGGTGACGGCCAGCGCGCTGGCGCTGGCCCTGATTGGCTGCGGCGGCGGCGGCG
>DASZUD010000133.1:0-3877 GCA_035548155.1 Polyangia bacterium | reverse complement strand
CTCGTGGGCGGCGTGCACCTCGTGGGTGCGTCGGCCGCGACGTGGCTCGTCCTGAACCGGCGGCCCGCGAGGGCCTTCGACGAGTCGCTCTCGGCTCTCGACCGCACGGTCTCGACCCTGGCGGTGACCGCCGAAGGGATGACGCGCGGGCGCGAAGCCGCCGCTGCGTCGACGTCGCGAGAAGGAGCGACCCGTGTCCTCCCGTGATGCGGGCGCGCCGACGGCGCTCGTCGTCGGAACACCCCAGGGCGCCGAAAGCGCTCGCGAGGCCGAGGGCCCTCCCGAGCGCGCCGAGATCGCCGCCGAGATCGATCGCGCGCGGGCGCGCGTCGCCGCGTCGCTCGCGACGCTGGGCGAGAAGGTGACGCGCCGGAGCGACTGGCGCGCGTGGGTGCGCGAGCGTCCGACGCTGGTCGTCGCGGGCGCGCTGGCGCTCGGGTTCCTCTGCGGCGCCGATCCGCCGTCGTCGCAGGACTGAACCCTACCGGAATGATCGCGATTACAGGAGACTCACATGGACGACAAGGATGACGGTGGCTCCAGGCGCCGCGCGCGCGTGACGGATCGGATCGAGGGCGCCGCGACCGAGGTCGGCGCGCTCGTGCGCCAGCACCCCGTGGGCGCGCTCGCCGCCGCGCTGGGCGTCGGGTACGTCGTGGGCGGGGGCCTCTTCACGCGCACGACCTCGCGCGTGTTCGGGCTGGCCGTGCGCATGGGCGTCCGCTTCGCGCTGATGCCGCTCCTCGAGCGCGAGCTGGCCGGCATGGCGAGCGCAGCCGCGGCGTCCATGGAAGGTGGTGACGGCGCGGGTGATGGGGGCGAAAGGCCCCAGCGCCATTGAAATGAAATTGAAGCGGTCACCCCCGACCGCGGACCTGCCGTCCGCGAGGCGCACGTTGACATCGCGGCTCCGCGACCCAAATTGGTCGGGTCGATCTCGATTCGAGAGGTCCGAAATGCGCAGGCCCGACGACACGGAGAACGAGCTCCGCCCCCCGGTGCTCGCTCGCGCGCCGGACGCCCCCACGGCTGAGGCGCCCGAGGCCATCGCCACGTCCGCGGCCATGGACGGCGCCGCCCGACGCGAGATCAGCGAGCTGCAAGAACACACCCGCGCCCTCGAGCGCGAGATCGAGCGCCGCAAGGAGCTGGAGAGCGCGCTGCGCGAGGCCCTCATCCGGGAAAAGGACGCGCGCGAAGAGGCCGAGCGGAGCGTCCGCTACAACGAGATGTTCGCGGGCATGCTGGGGCACGACCTGCGCAATCCGCTCTCGGCGATCACGACGGGCGCGAACTACATCGCCCGCCTCAACGTCAGCCAGAAGTCGACGAAGGCCGCCTCGCGCATCCTCTCTTCCGCCGAGCGCATGGCCCGCATGATCGATCAGCTCCTCGACTTCACGCGCATCCGCGTGGGCGGCGGCCTGGCGCTCACGCCGACGCGCTTCGATCTCGAAGAGCTGTGTTGCAAGGTCAAGGACGAGCTCGAGGCGGCGAACCCGGAGCGCTCGATCGTCGTCGACGTCCAGGGCAACGTCGTCGGGGAGTGGGACCACGATCGCCTGCTCCAGGTGTTCTCGAACCTCGTGGGCAACGCCCTCCACCATGGGCGCCCGGACCAGCCGGTGAAGATCCGCTGCAACGGCCGCAACCCGCGCCGAGTGACGGTGTCGGTGCACAACGGCGGCGTCGTGCCGCCCGAGGTGCTGCCCGTCCTCTTCGAACCGTTCCGGGGCAACACGCGCTACCAGCGCACGCGCGGGCTGGGCCTCGGCCTCTTCATCACCCAGCAGATCGTCGAGGCGCACGGCGGCGCGATCGACGTCGTGTCCGACGAGGCGACGGGCACGACCTTCCGCCTGGTGCTGCCGCGCGCGGCGGCCCGCGCAGTAGAATCTTCGGCGCCCGCCCTTCACTGAGAGCGCGTGATGAGCCCTTCCTCGTCGAACACGATCATGGTGGTAGACGACGAGGAGACGATCTGCGAAACGCTCAAAGACGTGCTCGAGGAGGAGGGGTTCTCGGTGGCCATCGCGGGCGACGGGATCCAGGCGCTCGAGGTCCTCCGCGCGATGGCAGCGCCCCCGCGCATGATCATCCTCGACCTGCTGATGCCCCGCATGGACGGGAACGCCGTGCTCACGACGCTGCGCGGGGATCCGGCGCTGGCGGACGTCCCCGTCGTCGTCTCGACCTCGGATCCGTCGCGCGCGCCCAGCGGCGTCCTCATCATGCGCAAGCCCGTGGACCTCGACATGCTTCTGGACACGGTCAAGAAGCAGTCGTGACGCCCTTCGGATGTTGACTCGCGAAACCCCGTCCCTACCTTTGTCCGGACAGGAGGCCACGACCATGAATGCGAACGCCACCATTTCCAACATCGCGAACGAGCTCGAGAAGATGCCCGAGCGCGTCGAGGACGCGCGCCGCGCCATCGAAGATTGGCGCAACGACGTCTTGCGCGTGGTCAAGCGCTACCCCGGACGGTCCATCCTGGGCGCCTTCGCCGTCGGCTTCGTCCTGGCGAAGATCGCGCGCTACGTCTGAGCCGCGCAACCTAGAGGGCGCGCGCACGTTCCGCGCGCGCCGTTGCCGAGGCGACCTGCTCGTCAGCTGCGCGCGTGCGCGGCGCGGGTCGCGTCGACGAGGATGTCCTCGGCGGCCTTCTTGTCGGACGTCACGGTGTCGATGAGCCCGTCGTAGAGCAGCCTCAGGTTGTCGTCGACCGTCGCGACACGCTCGCTGTCCAGGAGGTCGAGCATCTCCTGCAGATCCTGCACGGTCTGCTGGGCGAACGTGCGATCGAAGTCCGCGCCGGTCCGCGTCGCGAGCAGCTCGTGCGAGGGATCCGTGCTCGTCCGCGTGGACAGCGCGGCGAGCTCGGTGCCGCGCGTGCGCAGGTACTCGTCGATCTTCCGCTCGGCGACCGCGTGGTCGTTCGCCAGCCTGCGACCGAAGTCGCGCACGGCGCTGGTGCTCCCCTTCTCCTCGGCGACCTTGCCCATGTGCATCTGCGTCTGGTTCTCGTCGTGCAGCTTCTGGAGAGTCGCCTTGTCCGACGGCTCGAGCGCGGGCGCCGGGACAGCCGGCGTGATCGGCGGCGGCTCGGCCCCCGCGGCGACGTCCGCGAGCGCGAGCCCGCCGAGCACGAGCCCCAGCGCGGCCCAGCGCCGCAGGCGCCGACGCGCCGGCGCGACGAGCGGGTGATCCGCCGGCGATGCTCCCTCCGCTCTCTCCATGGCGCGTCTCCCCTTCCGAGGAGAAGCCTAAGGCGCGCTCGCTCGCGCACCAAGAACCGCGGAGGCGCCCTACGCGCGCGGGTCTCGTCGAGGGCACGGCGTCGTAACAGGGTTACTGATCGGTAGCGAGCGCGGGCCGCGCCGCCCGAGGTCACGGGGGCTTAGCCAGCGGCGCACGCTGGCACGGATTTCGAAAGGGCTCGCATCGCCATGCAGAGCGCAAAGACCCAGCCCTTCACTTATGACGAGGGCGGCGACGCCATCGATCTGCTGCGCGGGCAGCATCGGGAGATCGAGCAGCTCTTCGGCGCGCTGGAGCGCGCGCAGGCCACGGACGACAAGACGCGCATCCTCGCGGAGCTCGGCGATCTGCTGGCCGTGCACATGGCGGTGGAAGAGCGCGTCTTCTACCCGGGGCTCACTCCCGGACGGCGCGAGGGCGACGACGACCGCGGGTTCGTCGTCCTGGCCGTCGAAGACCACTTCGGCCTCAAGCGCCGGCTCGCGGGCCTGCTGGACCTCGACGTGGCCGACGACGGCTTCGACGCAGCGGCCGCCGCGCTGCGCGGCGAGCTCGCCGCGCACACCCCCGCCGAGGAGCGCCAGTTCCCGCGCATCCGACGACGCCTGCCGCGCGC
>DASZUD010000132.1:0-9051 GCA_035548155.1 Polyangia bacterium | reverse complement strand
GCCCGTCGTCCCCGCGGTCCCCGTCGTCCCCGCCGCGCCCGTCGTCCCCGCCGCGCCGGTGTCCGTGGTCCCGGCCGTGCCCGTCGTGCCCGCCGCGCCCGTCGTCCCGCCGGTGCCCGCGGTCCCCGTCGAACCAGCAGTGCCCGTCGAGCCGCCGGCTCCGCCCGCGTCACAGGAGGCGGCCGCGAGCGCGGCGCCCATGGCGAGAAGAGAAAGGGTTGAGACGCGTCGCATTTTCATCAGGCCTCCCATGGAATCTCGGGACGTTAAGCCCATGGCGGCGGGCCGACGGCGCACCGAACGTGTTTCTTTTGCACCCGCAAAAATGAGCCGAAATCCCCGTTCGGGACACGCAGCGGCTCTCGTCGGTGCGCCGGCGAGGACGACGCTGACTGCGCGGAGCGGCGCGCGACCAGAAACGTGAGCGCTTGCGACATCTTGCCGCGCGCCTGCCGGCGCGATCTCGTGCGATGGTCGCGCGCCATGAGAGTGCGCCGTCGCTTGCCCCTGCTGCTCTTGCTCTTCCCTGCGCTGGTCTTCCTCACCTTCGCCTCCGAGGCGCGCGCCCAGACCGAGTGCAATCCGCCGTGCGCCGTCGGTGATCAGTGCGTCGATGGCCGCTGCTACGCAGGCGCGGGCCAGCCTCCGGCCCCCGAGACCGCGCCCGCCCCCGCGGCCGCATCGCCCGTCCCCGAGCCCACGCCGCCCGTCGTGGTCCCCGTCCCGCCGCCTCCGCCGACGCGCCGGCCGCGGGCCCGCCGCCGCGAGCGCGCCGAAACGGAGGATGAGGTGAAGGTCGACGACGTCGAAGGAATCCCGCCGCGCCGGCGCGGGCTGCTCGCCATCCCCTTCCTCGGCGTCCACTCGATTCAGGGCCTCGCCGCCGAGGACTTCGGGATCGGCGCCCGCGTCGGGACGCTGCTCGGCGTCCACGTCGATCCTCTCGTCTCGCTGAACGTCGAGGTGGCCGTCGACATCCTGAATCCGCGGACGAAGCTCAGCGGCGTCTCGAGCACCGGTCACGATCTGACGATCGCCTTCAGCCCGCTCTTCCACGTGGCCGGCGACGCGGCCGAGCTCGTCGTGGGCCCGAAGGTCGGCTACTGGAGCGAGAACTTCACGACCTCCGACCTCGGGACGGTCACGCGCGACTCGCAGTGGGGGTGGGCGATCGGCGGCAACATCGGCGGCTTCGCCAGCGTCAACGAGCACGTCGCCATCGGCCTGCTCGTCACGTACCAGTTCATCGCCCCGAGCCTGACCTGCACGCACGGCCCGCTCGACGACGATCGGGGCTGCAGCCAAGCGGGCGCCTTCCCGCCCGAGATCCTCGGCATCACGGGCGCCGCGCTCTTCTGAGCGCCGGGAAGACGGGCGCGCTCAGCCCGGGTCGACGTCGAACACGGCGACGGTCTCGCGGCGACCGCTCTTGGTCGAGATGACGCGCGAGATCGTGCGCCCGCGCGTGAACGCCAGGCGCGCGAGCGGCTCCTGACAGATCGCGTACAGCGCGCCGTCGGCGGGATCGCACGCCACCTCGCGGAACGTCTTCACCGGGCGACCGTCCGCCGTCTCGACCTCGACGTCGACGAGCCCGTGCGCGCGCAGGTCGACGTTCAGACGGGCGACGACGATGTCGACGTCGGCTCCCCACTTGGGCAGGCTGACGGGGACACCCGCGCCCAGCTCGAAGAAGTGAATGCGCGCACCGGCGGCGCGAAGCTGGTCGACGTGGGCGTGCGTAGCGCCTTCCAGGAGCTCGGCGAAGCCGTGGAGCGTCCCCAGCAAGCGCGTCGCGGTGTCGACGAAGCCGGCCGCGGCTACGGCTTCGCTGTCCGCTGCGTGGTCGCCGCCGACGGCCGCGAACAGCTCATCCTCGAACGCGGCCGCCTCGGCATCGCCCAGGTGGCCGCTGACGTAGTCGTCGGCGCGGGCCAGGCGCGCGTCGGGCTTCGCGTCGGGCGCGCTCACGCGACGGCCTCCCAGGAGATCCGCTTCGACATGCAGTCTCGCAGCGTGTGCAGCGTGCGGTGGCGCATGACGCGCACGTTGACGGCGCTCGTGCCCAGGTGGGTCGCGATGTCGTCGGCCTCGCGCGCCTCGATGTACGCGAGACGCACGAGCTCGCGCGACCGCTTGGGCAGCTGGCTCAGGCAGTCCTCGAGGTGGAGGAGCTCGTAGCTCGCGGGCTCGGGCGGCGCGACGGCCATCGACGCGAGCGTGACGCCGTGCCGCTGCCACAGCTCCTCGCGCCGTTCGTTCTGGCGCACGCGGTCCCGGGCCAGGTTGCGGCAGATGCCCAGCACGAAACCGCCCAGGCGCTGCGGATCCTCGACGCTGCCGGCGCGCAGCGCCTCGACGAGCGCGAGCATCACGTCCTGCGCGAACTCCTCGACGGCGTCGTGCGCGCGCAGGCGCCGCCGCGCAAACAGGCGAACGGCCGCGGCGAAGCGGGCGCACACGGCGCTCTCGGCCGCTCGGTCGCCCTCGGCGGCCCGCGCCACGAGCGCGCTCAGCGGGTCCCCGGCGCGGTCTTCCGCGTCCGAGGCGAACCGGGTCCCGGTGGCCGACGTCGACATCGGATCGACCCTAGCAGATCCGGGGTGCAGATCGCGTGTAACGAAACGCGCGGTCGTTCCACTTCGGGGGGTGGAGGTCACGAAAGCGATGAGTCCCACCCTGAAGAAGATCCTGTATGGCACCGCGGCCACGCTGGCCCTCACCGTAGGTGCGCTCGCGATCGCCACGCCCATCCGCGCGAACCGCCGGTTCGATGCGCCCCTGCCCGATGTCCACGCCAGCCGCGATCCGGCCGTCATCGAGCGCGGCCGATACCTGGTGCGCGGCGCGGCGCACTGCGCCGATTGCCACGGCGCGACTGACCAGCACGCGGCGCTGGAGGCAGGCCAGGACATCCCGCTGTCGGGCGGGTTCGAGTTCAAGCTGCCCTTCGGCGTGGTCCGCGTCCCGAACATCACGCCCGATCCGGAGACGGGAGTGGGCCGCTACTCGGATCCACAGCTGGCGCGCGTCCTGCGCCACGGCGTCCTGCCCGACGGGCACATGGCGTTGCCGTTCATGCCCTTCGCCAACCTGTCGACCGCGGACCTCACGGCCGTCATCTCGTACCTGCGCACGCAGGCCCCCGTGCGCCACGCCGTCGCGCCCCACTCCGTGAACGCGCTCGGCAAGGTGGTCGAGGCCTTCATCATGAAGCCGAAGGGGCCGACGCAACCCATCTCGGATGCGTCACCGAGCGGCCCCACCGTCGAGAACGGCCGCTACATCACGCACGACGTCGGCAACTGCATCATGTGCCACACGAAGGTCGACCTGCGCACGGGCGCGTTCGCCGGGCCGATCTTCGGCGGCGGCGCGTCGATCGAGTCGGTGAGCGATCCGAACACGAAGTTCATCTCGCCGAACCTGACGCCGCACCCGCGCTGGGGCTGGATCGCGAGCTGGCCCGAGGAGGTGTTCGTCGCGCGAATGAAGCTGGGCAAGCAGCGCGAGGGCTCGCCCATGCCGTGGCACGGCATCAAGCGGCAGTCCGACGACGACCTGCGCGCCATCTACCGCTACCTCCGCACGGTGCCGCCCGCCGAAGGCGGCCCGGACCCCTCGGTGCAGGACGCCGTCGTCGTGGCGGCACAGGGAAAATGACGAGCAGGCGCCGTAACGAAGTCTGCGCCCGTTCCACTTCGATCCGCGAATCGCACAGGAGACCCGTCATGAGCTCGCTTCGCCGTACCCCTCCGTTGCCGCTTGGCCTCATCGCCTTCTCGCTCGTCGCCGCGCTCGGCTGCGGCGCCAGCCCCCAGACCTCCACGCCCGACGCCGGGGCTCCGGACTCCGGAACACCGGCTGGCTTCACGATCGCGCTCGCCGCCGACAAGCTGCCGGTGCGGCAGGGCAGCACCGCTACGATCGACGTGACGGTCACGCGGGCGCCCGGTTTCGCCGAGGCCGTCGCGGTGACGGCGATTGGGTTGCCCACGGGCGCGACGCTCGCGCCCGTGACGATCGCGGCCACCGAGACGCACGCCGCGTTGGTGGTGACGGCGACCGCCGAGGCCCCGCACTCGCTGCCGACGCCCGTCATCGTGCGCGGCGCCGCGGGCGCGCTCGAGGCGACGCGACCGTTGACCGTGACGGTCACGGGCGCGCCCGGCGCGCTGGACACGAGCTTCGCTGGCGGCAAGGTGATCGTGCCGATGGGCGCGAGCGACGACTACGCCTTCGCCATGGCCGTGCAGCCCGACGGCAAGTTGATCGTCGCCGGCCGCGCCGCCGAGCACCGAGGCGACCTGGCCCTCCTGCGCCTCGAGCGCGACGGCGCCATCGACACGACCTTCGGCAGCGGCGGCAAGGTGCTGACCGACGTCGCGGGCGGCGCGGACACGGCCTACGCTGTGGCCGTGCAGCCCGACGGCAAGATCGTCGTGGCTGGCTCGGCGACGGTGGGCGCGAACCTGGACTTCTTCGTGGCGCGCTACCTGCCGAGCGGCGCCATCGACGCGACCTTCGGCGCGGCCGCGACGCCCGGCCTGATCACGACGGCCTTCGGCGCCGATTCGGACACAGCGTACGCGCTGGTGCTGCAGGCCGACGGCAAGATCGTCGTGGGCGGCGACACCAGCCAGGGCAGCAGCACGACGGGCGTCGACTTCGCGCTGGCCCGCTTCACCGCGAGCGGCGCGCTGGACCCGACGTTCGGCGACGCCGCCACGCCCGGCAAGGTCGTAACGTCGATCGCCGCCAACAGCGGCCGCGACACGATTTACGCGCTGGCGCTGCAGGACGTGGGCGGCGAGCCACGCATCGTGGCCGCCGGCGGCGAGGGTGATTTCGTGCTGGCCCGCTACACCGCGAACGGGCAGCTCGACACCGGCTTCGGCGCCAGCGGCAAGGTCAAGGGCGTGTATGGGTCGGTGATCGGCGCGGCGCGCGCCGTCACGGCAACCGCCGACGGCAAGCTGCTGATCGCGGGGAACCACCAAGGCGACTTCGCGCTGGTACGTCTCGACGCCGCGGGGCAGCTCGATCCCACGTTTGGCGGCGGCGCCGCGGGCAAGGTCGTGACGCCCATCGCGGCGGACAACGATGACGAGGCGCGAGGCCTGACGCTCGACGGCGACGGAAAGATCGTCCTGGCCGGCTGGACGAACGAGGGCGCCAGCACGAGCGGCAACTTCGCCCTCGCGCGCTACGGGAGCGACGGCCTGCTCGACGCTTCGTTCGGCGGCACGGGGACGGTCATCACCCCCGTGGCCGCGGGCACGAAGGCCGACCAGGCCAACGCCGTGCTGCTCCAGATCGACGAGCGCATCCCCGCCGTGCGCGTCGTCGCCGCCGGCTCGGCCAACGGCTCCAACAACGACTTCGCGCTCACGCGGTACTGGCGCTGAGCGCTCATTCGATGGTCCGCTCGCAATTCGACGGTCGCCATCGACAATGACCTTGCTCGGCTTTGGCGACGCAGCTCGCGGTCGCCGGATGCTGCATGGCCGTCGCTCGGGTTCGCGCCGTTCTCTACGAGACCTGCGCGTAGATCTCGCCGCGCGCACGATAGAGGTCCCAGAACTTCTGGGCGACGGCGCCGGGCGCGATCGTCGCGCCGCCCTGGTCGAAGGCCGTACCCTTCACGAGGCCGAGGACCATGACCTCACCGACGTAGATCTTCTCGGGCGCGAGCTTGTTCGACAGCAGAGCGACGAGCTTGTGCTTCGCCGAGTTCGCGACGCTGAGACCCATGGCGCCGACGCCCCACGTGTCCATCGTCGGATCGAAGAGGCCGAGCCCGCCGTTGGTGACCAGAACGCCCGCGTCGGTCGCCTTGCGCAGGTCGGGCAGCGCCTCCTGCACGACGGCGGAAAGGCTGGTCACCGCGATGTCGAGCACGCGCCGCGTGGCGGCCACGTCGGCCTCGAGGAGGTTGGCCGCGCCCGGATCGTAGGCAGTCCACTGTAAGACGGTGATCGATCCGAGGGCCGCACGCACGCGACCGACGACGGCGCGGGCCGCCGCGGGATCCGCGAGATCTGCCGCGAAGGGCGCCGCGCGGACGCCCTTGGCCGCCAGCGCGGCGACGCCGGCCTCCAAACGAGCGGCGTTGCGAGCGACGAGCGCCACCTGGAACCCCTCCGCGCCAAACTTCTCGGCGACGGCGGTCGAGATCCCGGGACCGTATCCAAAGACGACGATGGTCTTGCTCATGCCTCGTCGGATGTCGGGCGCGGCGAACGGTTTCGAGCTTTCTCGAAGAAGGCGGCGCGATTCACGCGCGCAAAATGTGACGAGGAAATTTTCCGCGCTCGGGCGCGCTCACCGACGAAAAACAGCGCAATCGGAGTTGCCGGAAATCGAGGTTGGGGTGTGTGCCTCGGCGATGAGATCATTGCTGGGGACGAAGACGATCATGGTGGCCACGGTGGCGCTCGCGGCCACACGGATGGGCACGGCGCACGCCGGAGCAGACACGCGGCTGCCGGGGCCGTTCCCGGTCATCGCGGCCGGTGACACGCACGCGCTGTTCATCCGGCCCGACGGCTGGGTCTGGGGATGGGGCGACAACACCTACGGCGAGCTGGGCGACGGCACCAACACGCAGCGCTTCACGGCGACGCAGGCCCACCTGAGCGCCGCCGTGCAGGTGTCGGCGGGCGTCCAGTTCTCGGTGGCGCTCATGGGCGACGGCACCATTTACACCTGGGGCCGCGACGACCTGGGGCAGCTGGGCAACGGCACGTCGACGACGTCGAAGACCGCCTACGTCACCCCGAAGAAGATGGGCACGGCGGGCGACTGGCGCTTCGTGACCGCGGGCCGCGCGCACGCGCTGGCCATCAAGATCGACGGCACGATGTGGGGCTGGGGCGACAACGCCAACGGCCAGCTGGGGCTCGGAGGGAGCAAGCTGACCGCGCAGAAGACGCCGCAGAGGATCGGGACCGGCTCGGACTGGATCGCCGCCGCCGCGGGCAAGAGCTTCTCGATCGCGCTGCGCGCCGACGGCACGCTGTGGGGGTGCGGCATCAACGATCAGGGCCAGCTCGGCGTCGCGTCGTTGCCGACGAGCGGCGCGAACGTGCTCACCCAGATCGGCGCCACGACGGATCACTGGCTCTCGGTCTCCGCCGGCACGGCGTACGTCCTGGCCATCAAGGACGACGGCTCGATCTGGAGCTGGGGCCAGAACGACGTCGGCCAGCTCGGCGACGGCACGAAGACGAACCACACGCCGCCCGCGAAGGCGTCGAGCGGTCCGTACCGCGCGATCGCGGCGGGCGACAAGCACAGCCTGGCCGTGCGCTGGGACGGCGCGATCTATGGCTGGGGCACCAACACCGTCGGCCAGCTCGGCGCGGGCAACAAGACGTCGCACACGTCTGCGACGTCGATCGGGGCGACCCGTGGCCAGTACATCGCCGCCGGGCGCGACTTCTCGATGTTCCTCAGCGCCGACGGCATCATCAACCTTGCGGGCCAGGGATCGAGCGGCCAGCTCGGCAGCGGGTCCGACGTCACCAGCTCGACGACGCGCATCGGGCCCTACGTCTCGTTCCAGGGCGACGAGTTCAACTACGGCGTGAAGCCCAACATGATCGCCGCCGGCACCGCGCACGCGCTGGCCATCCGCAGCCTCGGCACCATCGAGTCGTGGGGCGCGAACCACTACGGCGGTCTGGGACCGAACGCGAGCGGCACCCAGGTTCCCAATCCCAGCCTTCAGTATTCGCTGAGCAATGACTGGATCCACGTCGCGGGCGGCGACTACCACACGCTGGCCGTGAGCTCCGCCGGCCAGCTCTGGGCCTGGGGCGGCAACGGCACGGGCGAGCTCGGCATCGGCAGCGCCGACTCGAGCTCGCACCCGCAGCCGACGCAGCTCCTCACGACGAAGAAGATCTTGCGCGTCGCCGCCCACTACGAGAGCTCGCTGGCGCTCACGACCGACGGGCTGATGTACGCCTGGGGCGACAACAGCTCGGGCCAGACCGGCACGAACAAGGCGACGACCTCTTCCGTGTACACGCCGACCGCCGTGGCGATCCCGTCGGGCAGCCACTGGGTCGCCCTCGGCATCTCGAACGATCGCGCGGCGGCCATTCGCTCCGACGGCACGCTGTGGGGCTGGGGCCGGCTCGACGGCTCGACGCCCGTCATCAAGCCCAAACAGATCCTGACGGGCCAGACGGCCGATTCGAACTGGGTCACGATCGGCGTCGGCGGCGGACAGGGCATCGTCGCCGTCAAGGCGAACGGGCAGATGTACGCCGTGAACGGCACCACCGCGACCGCGATCGCCACCAACCTGCGCGCCAACCTGCTCGCCGTCACGCACAACGGTGTATTGGTGTCTCTCGCGGGCGGGCTCGTGTACTGCTTTGGCGACTTCTCCGAAGGCCAGCTCGGCAACGGCACGGGCTTCGGCAGCGCGCCGAGCTCGAGCCCGGTCGCGAGCTACTACTTCAACCCGCGCGCGCTCGCGGCGGGCGGCGCGTTCTCCTGGGAGATCGTGGCCAACGGCGGCGGCCGCCAGATCGCCGGCTACAACGACGAAGGCGAGCTCGGCCTCGGGTACGTGGGCGGGGACATGACCGATCCGACCATCATCAGCAACGGCTTCGATTTTTGAGGACTACGAACATGAAGACTAGATTTCGCGACATCGGCATCGCGCTGGGGCTGGCGAGCCTCTCGCTGGGCGCCCAGGCTCACGCAGACTCGCGCATCCGGGGCGTCACTTCGAACGTGATCGCGGCCGGAAGCGCGCACGCGCTGCTCGTCGAGCACGGTGGCAGGACGAGCATGGTGTGGGGCACCGACGGCGTCAGCGTCAAGACGACGCCGTCGTGGCTGCCGCCGTACCGGCAGGTGGCGGCTGGCACGCAGTTCTCGCTGGCGATCGACGAGCTTGGTCGGCTCTACGGGTGGGGCGTGAACGCGAACCACCAGGCCGGGCCGAGCGCGACCTCGCCGCTGAACTCTCCGACTCAGATCGGCACCGGCAACACCTGGAAGTGGGTCGCGGCCGGCGCGACCCACGGC
>DASZUD010000131.1:0-11417 GCA_035548155.1 Polyangia bacterium | reverse complement strand
CGCGATCCGCTGTCCGAGGTGCCGCTGCGCGATCCCGGCGTGTCGCGCCAGCACGCAAGAATCCGCGGCGGCGGGCCGGCAGGCGCCGGTTTCTTCGTCGAGGACACGGGCTCACGCGGCGGACTCCACGTCGCGGGCGCGCGCCTCGCCGGCCCCCTGCACCTGCAAGGCGAGGGCACGCTGTCGTTCGGCTCGGTGACGGCGCTGCGCTTCGAGGCCGCCGCCGACGGCCGCGCCGTGATCCTGCGCGGCAGCGCCGGCCTGGATCGCGACCTCCTCGCCGCGCTCGGGCCCGATCCCCTGGACCTCGGCCACGTCGTCCCGGGCGCCGAAGGGCTCGCCGTCGAGCTCGGCGGAGGCGTCGCGCGCCTCGTGCGGTGCGGCGACCTGCGCGTGCGCGTCGACGGACACTTCGTGGGCGCCGGCTGCGATCTCGTCCACGGCGACGTCGTCGAAGTGCTGGGCGCCTCGCCGCTCGTGTTCGAGGTCGTGTGATGGCCGCCCGCCCGCCCGAGCCCCCGGATCCGCTGGCCGCCGCCGAGCGCGCCGAGCGCGCCGGTGACATGGTGGGCACCGCGGCGGCGCTGCGCGCGGTCCTCGATCGCGATCCCCACGACGCCCGCGCGCGCTTGCGCTTCGCGCGCGCCCTCGCCGCCTCGGGCCAGCTCCCGGCGGCGCGCCGCGCGCTGGCTCCCTTCGACGATCCGGCGCGCCCGCCGCCCACGGCGCTGGCCGCCGACATCAACCGCGCGTTCGCCGTCCTCGACGAGGCGGAGGGAGCGCCGCTCGACGCGGCGATGCGCTGGGAACGCGTGCTGGCCGACGACATCGACGACGCCGAGGCGCGCGCCCACCTGCGCGCGCTGCGGCCCGAGGCGACGGCGCCGCTCGCGGGCGCCACGGAGACGATCGTCTCGCCCGAGGGCACGCAGGCGCTGCGCTACCGCCTGCGGCACGAGCTCGGACGCGGCGCGACCGCCGCCGTCTACCTGGCCACCGACGAGACGCTGGGCATCGACCTGGCGCTCAAGGTGCTGCACCCCCAGCTGGCCAGCGCCGCGCGCGCAGACGCGCGGACGCGCTTCTTCGCCGAGGGACGCGTCGCCGCGGCGCTCAGGCACCCCGCCGTCGTCGCGATCTACGACGTCGACGAGGCCGCGCGCGTCATCGCGATGGAGCACGTCGGCGGCGGCACGCTGCGCGCCCGCCTCGCCGCGCGCGGGTCGCTCCCGGCCGCGGAGATCGCCGCGACCGCCGCGACGCTGCTGGGAGCCCTCGCCTACGTGCACGGCCGCGGCGTCACGCACGGCGACCTCAAGCCTTCGAACCTCCTGCTGCGCGGTCCTGGCCACACGGGCGACATCGTCCTCGCCGACTTCGGCGCCGCCGAGCTGCGCGACGAGTCCGCCGCGTTCTCGGAGGGCCCCGGCGGAACGCCCCAGTACCTCGCTCCCGAACGCCTCCGCGGCGCGCGTCCGTCCGCCGCGACCGATCTCTACGCCGCCGGCGCGATCCTCTGGGAGATGGCCGCCGGCCGCGCCCTCCGCACCCACGCCGACCTTCTGCGCGGCGACACCTCGATCCCGCACTTCCCCACCGAGGCCCGCCACGCCTTGGGCCCTCGCCTCTCCTCCCTCATCGACGCCCTCATCCAGCCAACGCCCGCGTCGCGGCCGACCTCGGCGCACGACGCGTTGGGCGCGCTGTGAAGCGCGCTAGTAAATGTTGAACTGAAGGCCGAGGTTCACGTCGGCCACCGCTGAGAAGGTCGGAAAACCGGCCAGCACGTTGAGCTCGCTCACGAACGACATCCCACGCGAGACCTCGTAGTAGAGGCCGCCGCCGACGCCGCCCAGATAGGGGCCGCCGAGGACCGTGTCCTTGTAGTCGGGCCGAGTCGTGTCCGGGTACAGCACGAACCGGAAGCCCTCGCCGCCGCCCGCCATCAGCGAGCCGTAGAACCGCATGCGCTGCTGCTTCGTGAAGAAGAGCGCGCGCAGGAGCACGGACTGCGCGCCCGTCGCGTTGAACTTCGCGTATTTGCCGCTCTGCGGGATCCACTGGTTGCGCCCCTGCAGCGACAGCGCGAAGTCCGGCGTCAGCTGGAGACCGATCTCGGGCACGAGGTGGCCGAGGCCCGCCCAGCCCATGCCCGCCGCGAACTGATTCTGCAGGTCGGGGCGCGACTCGAGGCCGTTGCCCTTGGCGTAGCCGTAGCCTGTGCCGGCGCCGATGCCGATCCACCACTTGCGGTTGCCGTAGCGCGTGTCGAGGCCGACCTTCGACTTGTCGACCCTGCCGAGGTAGAGGCGCGGGCCCTGGCCCTCGCGATCCTCGAACGGGTTCTCCTCCGCGTCGAGCGCCTGACCACTGACGCCCGTCTCCGCCTCGGCCTCGCGCGCGGCGGCCTCTTCGCGGATGAGGATGAGGTTGGGGCTGTCGGAGCGGCCGTTCGAGACGACGGGCTTGCCGGCGCCGTTGCGGCCCTCGAAGTAGAGCTGCACGGACTTCCCCGTGACGGCCTTCTTCGGAAGCTTCCCCTCGAACCAGCCCTTCGAGGTCCGCTCCATGTCGACGGCCCCGAAGTCCTCGCTGCCCGGCAGCCTATACATGAGGACGACCTTCGCGACGCCGAGGTTCGACGCGGCGGCGCAGCGCAGCTTCACGGCCTTGTCGGGCGGCACCTCGTCGGGGGTCGGGCAGTCGAGCGCGTTGATGTGGACGGGCAGGTCCGGCTCACCCGAGTCGTCGTCCTCCTTCGAGCTGGGCGGCGCAGCCGCGGCCTCGTCCTCCATGACTGGCGCCGTGCGCTTCGGCGCCGGCGGAGCGTCCTCCTCCATGATCGGCGTCTTTCGCTTCGGCGGCGGGGGCGGCGGCGCGGCCTCGGCGGGGGGCGGCGCGGCCGCGGCCTGGGCCGCGCCCGGGCGCGGCTTCGCGATCTTGGCGGCCTCGGCGAAGGTCTCCTCGAGATCGGAGTCCGTCATCGTGCGTTCGATCTTGATCGTCGGATCGATCTCGATGGCGCGCGCGAAGCTCTGCAGGCCCTTTTGCTTGTCCTTGAGGCCCGTGATGTACACGCACCCGAGGTGCACGTACGTCCGCGCCATCACCGGGTGCGTGTCGAGCCCCGCCTTCTTGCCGGCCACCAGCGCCTCGAGCAGCGTGCGCTTCGCCGCGTCCCACTCGAGCGTGTCGTAGTCGTCGAGCGCGCGTTTGTTCATCGCGACGATCTTGTCGACCACGGCCTGGTCCTCGGCGTGCGCCGAGGTGGAAGCCAGAAATGACAATGCCACGCCCAGCCCCAAGAGGCCGAGGGAGGTCACCCTGTACGAACGAATCATCGTGTCCGTGCCTCGCTATTGCTGAGTGATGATGAACTCGACGCGGCGGTTCTTCTCGCGACCGGCCTCGGTCTTGTTCGTCTCGATCGGCTGGTCGGGTCCGTAGCCACGCGCTTCCATTCTTTGCGATTCGACGCCCAGCCCCACGAGGTGCTGACGGACCGACTCCGCGCGCGCCTGGGAGAGCTTGAGATTGTGTGGCCGCGAACCCCTCGAATCCGTGTGTCCTTCGATGCGCACCGTCATCGTGGGGCGGCTGCGTAGGACGTTCGCGATCTCGTCCAGCAAGCCGAAGCTACGAGGCTGGATCGTCGCCTTGTTCGTGTCGAAGAAGATCTTCTGCTTGAGCTCGATCTTCTCCTGGGTGACGACGATGTGCTCGTACTTCTTGGGGCAGCCGTCGTTGTCGGCCGGGCCCGGCTCCATCGGGCACTTGTCGGCCTTGTCGAGCACCCCGTCCTTGTCGTTGTCGGGATCGGGGCAGCCGTCGTCGTCCTCGAAGCCGTCCTTGTCCTCGGCCTCGGTCGGGCACTTGTCGTTGACGTCGGCGATGCCGTCGGCGTCGTTGTCGGGATCGGGGCAGCCGTCGTCGTCCTCGAAGCCGTCCTTGTCCTCGGGCTCGAGCGGGCACTTGTCCTTGGCGTCGAGGATGCCGTCCTTGTCGTTGTCGGGATCGGGGCAGCCGTCGTCGTCCTCGAAGCCGTCCTTGTCCTCGGCCTCGGTCGGGCACTTGTCGACAGGATCGAGGATGCCGTCGTGATCCTTGTCGCCCGGCTTGGGCGGCGTGTGGGCGTTGCACTTGTCGCGCGGCGAAAGCCGGTGCGCGAGGCGCGCGTTCTCGTCGGCGATCTGGAGGTGGTCGCGCGCGCGAAAATAGTCGCCCTGGTCCAGCTCGACGGAGGCGAACTCGAGGTGCGTCTCGGCGAGCGCGAGCTCGCGCGGCGCGCATTTGTAGGCGCCGTTGTCGCGAGCCTCCTTCGCGATGGCGTGCACCTGCCGGACGTTGTCGGCAAGCTGCAGCCCCGCGCAGCCCGTACCGGCGACGGATACGATCAGGGCCGAGCACACGAGACGTAGACGCGCGAGCCGGCTCATTTGGGCATTTCGTCCGTCGAGCGTTCATCGGCGCGCGGGCGCGGCGCGGGCGCGCGCGTCTCGGACCCGGGCGTGGCCGCGGCGGACGGTCCGGCGGCGCTCTGCGAGAGCTTGGCCACGGCGATCGCGCGGCCCTTGTTCGCCAGCTCCTCCGCCTTTCGGCCGAACTCGATGGCGTTCTGGTACTCGGCGTACCCAGCCTCCTCGCGCGCCTTGTGCAGGTATTCCTCGGCCGCCGTGAATTCGTACGGCGCGTACCGATCCGCTTGCGCGAGCTTGGCCGCAGAGACGGCGCCCGCCGCCTTGACGCTCACCTGGTTGATGTACTCGACGGGACCGCAGGCGATCGACGTCGCGGCCAGAGGCGCGACCACGAGCAAAGCCCGCGCGAACAGAGTCTTCGACACCGCCGGGGACGGACGACGCAAGGCACGCGCACCGTATCAACTCGGGCTGCCCTGGTCAATCACGGCCCGAATCGGTGCGCGGCGATTTAACTCAATCGTCCTCAAACCTTGCGCGACGAGTTTATCCGCGATATGAGCGAAGCCGGTTTTCTGGCTCCCACTTAACGGCCCCTGGAGGTGACTCGGTGAAACAACTTATCGCCTACCTGCTCGATCACGCGATACTTGACTTCTCCGGTGACCTCACGCTCGACATGGTTCGCGACTTCCTGCGGGACGACGACAGCGCCGAAGGCCGAAAGCTCCTGGCGAAGGTCGTGCAAGACCGCGGCGTCGAGGAGATGCTCGTCACCCTGGGCGACTGTCTCCAGGATTACCTGCGCACCGGGCTCTCCGACGACGTCGTTCGTGAGCAGATCCGGCTCTACAGCGAAAGCTGAGCCGCGGCCGGCGCGCGGCGCCGTCCCATCCAGAGGAGGCGCAGGAAGGCGATGCGCCGCGTTCGATCGCGGCCCGCTCCTGCGCCTTTTCTTTTGCCTCGCGCTCGCGGCGGTCCCGGCGCTCGGTGCGTGCAGCACGCCCACGGACACGCAGCCCTACCCGGGCGCCTGCGCCCCCTTCTTCGGCGTCGTGTGGACGCCCTCGAGCGGGTCGATCAACGTGCCGCGCGACACGATCGCGCGCGTCCAGTTCAATCAGTACCCCGATCCGGACACGGTGAACCTCTCGGGCTTCATCGTGACGACGGGCGTCTTTTATCACCCGGGCACGATGCACCTCGACATGGTCGACAAGGCCATCACCTACCAGCCCGCCGGCAACTGGAACCCGGACCTCGGCTACAACATCGTGGTGCGGTCGATGCTGCGATCGCTGCAGGGGTGCCCCGTCACGCCGGAGCAGCGCTCGTTCCGCACGGCGGCGGCGGCGCCCATGCCCGCGCCCGCGCCCCCGCCCACGACCTACGCCGAGATTGGGCCGCTCTTCGCCACGCGCTGCGCGGGCGCGGGCTGCCATCGCGCCACCGTCGCGGCAGGCGGCGGGTGCTCGGCGGCGCCCGCCGCGGGCCTGTCGTTGTGCGACGCCGACGTCGAGGCGGCGCTGCTGGACGTCCCTTCGACCCAGGTCAGCCGCCTGCACCTCGTCGAGCCACGTGACTCGGCGCGCAGCTACATCCTCCGCAAGCTCTTGCCCGGCGACCGGCCCGACGAGCCCGCCCCGACGACACAGGGCCACCGCTGCCCGCCGGGCGCGCCGCTGTCCGCCGACGAGATTCACGCGATCGCACGCTGGATCGACGCCGGCCTTCCGCCCTGAAACGGCGCGGCGACGGCGGCGCGAGGGAGCGGACGCGAGCGCTTTTTTTGCGGTCCCGCCCGCGACCGCTACCATCGACGAACCCCCTTTGCGCGCCCCACGCCTCGCCCGCCTCCTCGTGGCCGTGCTCGCCGTCGGCGCCGCGCCCGCGCAAGCCGGCTCCGCCGCGGCGCGACGGGCGCCCGCGGCCGCTCCCCCCGTCGAGGTCAAAGCCATGGGCGCGCGGGCCCTCGCCGCGACCGACGCCATGCGGGCGCGGATGCGCGACGAGGTCACGCGCCGCCTCCGCGAGCTCGCCGAGCGCCGCGTCCTGACCTCTCCGTACGGGTACCTCGTCGACGGCAGCATCGACGCGCTCGACGTCGTCCAGAAGCCGGACGCGCTGGAGATCTCCTGTTCCGTCCGCCTCATTCTCAGCGCGCGGCGCTCGGGCGCAATCCTGCTGATGACGACCGGTCAGGCCATGCTCAAAGACGCGCGCCGGGCACCGAAGCCTGCGACGCTGACGCGCCTCGAGCTCGACGCGCTGGACGGCGCCGTGCGCGCCGCGAGCGACGAGCTGGTCCAGCACCTGGAAACACGACGTAAGTCCTGAGCGCACACCTGCGCACCGCGCGCGTTCGTGCGCAGACGTGTATGCTAGTGAGCAGTTCCGCTGCTCCTTGTTCACGATGGGAGACAACCATGGCCCCCGCCGAGACGGCTAAGCCCGCAGGCGCCGCCGAAGTGCCCGAGACCTACGGGCGCTTTCGGCTGACCGGCCGCATCGGCGTGGGCGGCATGGCCGAGGTGTTTCGCGCGGTGGTCAAGGGGCCGCAGGGCTGGGAGCGCGAGCTGGTCGTCAAGCGCATCCTCCCGCAGCTCTCGGGCAACTCCGAGTTCACGAAGATGTTCATTCGTGAGGCGAAGATCTCGGCGCTGCTCGTGCACCCGAACATCGTGCAGACGTTCGAGTTCGGCGAGGCCGAGGGCACGTACTTCATCGCCATGGAGGGCGTGCAGGGCGTGACCCTGCGCGAGCTCCTGACGCGGCTCAAGAAGGAGCAACGCACGATCCCGTTCATGATCGTCGCCGACATCGCCAAGCAGGTGTGCACGGGGCTGGACTACGCGCACTCGCTGCGCGGCGCCGACGGCGCGCCGCTGGAGATCGTTCACCAGGACGTCTCGCCGACGAACATCATGCTGGCGTTCAACGGCACGGTGAAGATCCTCGACTTCGGCATCGCGCGCGCGGCGTCTTTCGCCGAGGAGGAGGCGAAGAAGGGCCTCATCAAGGGCAAGGTCGCGTACCTCGCGCCCGAGCAGGTCAACATGCAGCCCTTCGACCACCGCATCGACCTCTTCGCGCTGGGCATCGTCATGCACGAGATGATGACGGGGCAGCGCCTCTTCCAGGCGAAGAACGACGTCGCGAAGATGCGGCAGCTGCTGTCGCAGCCGATCCCGCCGCCGTCTTCGTTCAACGCGACGGTGCCGCGCGAGCTCGATCGGATCGTCATGAAGGCGCTGGAGGTCGACCCGGCGCAGCGCTACCAGACGGCGACGGAGATGGCGGCCGATCTCGAGCGCACGATGATCGCGGCGCGGCACTCGAGCCGCGACCTCGCGAAGCTGCTGCGGGGGATCTACCTCGACGAGGGCGAGGATCCCGTCGCGCCCGTGGTCGTCGAGGGCGTCCCGGCGCCGCAGTCGGGCCCGGCGACGGGCTCGATGTCGTCCGTGCAATCGACGACGCAGGAGATCTCCCAACCCGAGCGCACGCGGTCGTCGTACACCAACGTCACGCAGGGCGGCGCGCTCGGCGGCGCCGTGCGCGCCGAACAGTCGCGCCTCGTTCACGAGCGGCGCCGCGGGCAGGCGAAGATCGCGCTCGTGCTCGTGGTGCTCGTCGGCGTCGTCGCCGGAGGCGCCAAGCTGTGGCCGCACGTCGCGCCGATCGTGCACGACCTGCTCGCGAGCTCGCCGCCCGCGCCTCCCCCGGCGCCCGCACCGGCGCCCGCCGCCGCGACGCCTCCGCCCGTCGTCGAGCCGGTGAAGCCCGCGCCGAAGAAGCGCGCGTCGAAGAAGGCGGACAAGAGCAAGCCCGCCACCCCGCGCACGGGCGAGGCGGACGACGTGCTCGCGCCCAGCGAGTGACGTTTCGGCGTCGTGGGATGACGACGAGCGCTGAAGCAGGAAGTCGCCGCCGGGCGGCACCAGTCCCGCGACGTCTGGTGCGCAGGCGACGCGCGACCTGATTCGTCTTCCTAGCTCTTTTTCGGCCCGAGGCGCCCCAGCGCGATCTCGAGCTTGTCGACGGCCGTGTTCAGCTCGGCGAGCCGCGCGCGGTCCTTGTCGAGCACCTCGATCGGCGCGCGCTCGACGAACTTCGGGTTCTGCAGCTTCTTCGCGAGGTAGTCGCGGTCGGTGCGCGCCTTCGCCAGATCCTTCTCCAGCTTTTCGCGCTCGGCTTCGGGATCGGTGAGCCCCTCGAGCGGCACCATGACCTCGACGTCGCCGGCCATCGCCGTCGCGATGTTGTCGAGCGAGAACTCGCCCGAGAAGCTCGCGCCCGAGCGGCGCACGCGCACGTCGCTGCAGCGCGCCTGCTCGGCGATGATCTGCTTGTAGCCCTCGAGGATCGTCTTCTTGTAGTCGTCGCCCACGGCCAGCAGCGCCGAGACCTTGGCCGACTGCGCGATCTTGCGGTCCGTCCGGATGGCGCGCACGGCGACGATCACCTTCTGCACGAGCGCCATCGACGACTCCGAAGCGTCGTCGTAGAAGCGCACGTCACGCACCGGGTAGAGCGTGATCATGATGCTCTGCGGGGCGCCCGGGCCCTTCGGCAGCTGCTGCCAGATCTCCTCGGTGAGGAACGGCATGAACGGGTGCAGGAGCCGCATGGCGGTCTCCAGCGCCGTCACGAGCGCGCCCTGGATCTTGAGCCGCGCCGGCGAGCCCGGCTGCGCGCGCTGAAGGCCCGTCTTCGCGAGCTCGATGTACCAGTCGCAGAGCTCGTTCCACACGAAGTGGTACGCCGCCTGCGCGGCGTCGGAGATCCGGTACTCCTCGAGGCAGGTGTCGACCTCCTCGGCGGCGCGCTGCACGCGCGAGAGGATCCAGCGCTCGGGCAGATCGAACTCGCCGCGATCGGGGCCGTCGGCCACCATGTCGGCGAAGCGATCGGCGTCGTAGCCCTCGAGGTTCATCTGAACGAAGCGCGCCGAGTTCCAGATCTTGTTGGCGAAGCGGCGCGCGTCCTCGACGTTGCCGATCGAGAACTTGATGTTCTTGCCCTGCGCCGCCTGTGTCGTGAGCCAGGCCAGCGCGAAGCGCAGCGCGTCCGCGCCGTGCTTCTGGATGACGTCGACGGGGTCGATGGTGTTGCCCTTCACCTTCGACATCTTGTCGCCCTTCTCGTCGGTGACCATCGTGTGCAGGTACACCGTGCGGAACGGCACCTTCTTCATGAAGTGCAGGCCCGCCATCATCATGCGCGCGACCCAGAAGAAGAGGATGTCGTAGCCCGTGTCGAGGACGGTCGTCGGGTAGAAGGTCTTGAGCTCGCGCGTCTCGTTGGGCCAGCCCAGCGTCGCGAACGGCCACAGCCACGACGAGAACCAGGTGTCCAGCACGTCCTCGTCCTGCTTGAGGACGTCCGAACCAGCCCCGCAGTGCCCGCAGAAGTTCGGCGCCGTGCGCGCGACCGTGATCTCCTTGCACTTGCCGCAGTACCACGCCGGCACGCGGTGGCCCCACCACAGCTGCCGCGAGATGCACCAGTCGCGGATGTTGTTCATCCAGTGGAAGAACGTCTTCGACCAGCTCTCGGGGACGAACTTCGTCTTCCCCTGCTCCACCGCCTCGATGGCCGGCTTCGCGAGCGGCTCCATCTTGACGAACCACTGCGTCGAGATCATCGGCTCGACGACGGTCTCGCAGCGCTGGCAGTGACCCACGGCGTGGACGTGCGGCTTCGCGCCGCGCTCGAGGCGCAGCTCGGCGAGACGCGCCTTCACGGCCTTGCGCGCCTTGAAGCGGTCGAGGCCCTTGAACTCGCCGCCCTCGTCGTTGACGACGCCCGCCTCGTCGAAGATCGAGATCATGGGCAGGTTGTGGCGGAGGCCCGTCTCGAAGTCGTTCGGATCGTGGGCGGGGGTCACCTTGACGGCGCCCGTCCCGAACTTGGGGTCGACGAGGATCGGGTCCGCGATCACCGGCACCTGGCGATCGACGAACGGGTGATCGAGCATCTTGCCGATCTTGTCTTTGTGGCGGGGGTCATCGGGGTGTACGGCGACGGCCGTGTCGCCCAGCATCGTCTCGGGGCGCGTCGTCGCGACGACCAGCTCGCCCGAACCGTCGGCCAGCGGGTACGCGAACTCGTAGAGCTCGCCTTGCACGCCCTCGTCGAACTCGACCTCGAGGTCGGAGAGCGCCGTGCGGCACGACACGCACCAGTTGATGAGGCGCTTCGCGCG
Source organism: Polyangia bacterium (assembly GCA_035548155.1). GTDB lineage: Bacteria > Myxococcota_A > Polyangia > Fen-1088 > Fen-1088 > DASZFV01. The sequence goes on along the minus strand of DASZUD010000131.1, from coordinate 791 downwards.
GTAGATGAGGCCCTCTTCGTAGAGGCGAACGAAGCACTCGATGACCGCCGTCGAGTACTGCGGCTCCATCGTGAACGTCGTGCGCTCCCAGTCGAGCGAGCAGCCGAGGAGCTTGAGCTGCTCGAGGATGCGGTTGCCCGTGCGGCCGCGCCACTCCCAGATCTTCTCGACGAACTTCTCGCGCCCGAGGTCGTGGCGGGTCTTGCCCTCCTTCGCCTTGAGCTCGCGCTCGACGACCATCTGCGTGGCGATGCCCGCGTGGTCCGTGCCCGGCAGCCACATGGCGTTGTAGGCGGCCATGCGCCGCCAGCGCGTGAAGATGTCCTCGATCGTCTGCCCGAGGGCGTGCCCCATGTGCAGCGATCCCGTGACGTTCGGCGGAGGGATGACGATCGCGAAGGGCGCCTTGGGCGCCGAGGCGTCCGCGTGAAAATAGCCGCGCGCCATCCACTCGCCGTACCAGCGCGGCTCGATAGCCGAAGGTTCGTAGTTCTTGGGGAGCTCCGCCATGGGGAACCGCATTATCTAGCCGGAACTCCGTCGAGATTCCAGTGGGCGGCGAGCCCGGGTCCCCATCGTTCGGGACGCGAAGAATGTTTGGCGGACGCCCGCGGAACCTGGCTCTAATGCCGCCATGAGAGCCTTCCGTGGACTGACTTTCCCTGAACGAGCGCGGCCCCTGTGCTTGGCGGCGGCGCTGAGCCTCGTTTTCGGCGCGTGCACCTCCTCGCCGCCGGCGTCGTCCAGAACCGGGGTCGCGGGCATGGGCGGAGGCGGCCATGCCGGCACCG
>DASZUD010000130.1:0-6574 GCA_035548155.1 Polyangia bacterium | reverse complement strand
GAGCGGCAAGGTGTTGTCCCTGGTGGGGCTACGAGGGCTTCTTCTTGGTGTCGAGCGGATTCGGCGGCAGCGGCGGCACGAGGCCCGGCGGGCGCGGCGCGCCCGCGGGCCGGAGCCCCGGCAGGTGCGGCGGGGGCGGCGGCTTCCCGCTGGACACGCTGGGGATGAGATCCTCTTCCTTCAGAATCTGCGTCACGTTGCCCGCGCCTTCGCCGCTGGCGGGCGGTGGGGGAGCCGGCGTCCGCGGAACGGCGCCCGACGGCATCTTGAAGAGGGGCTCCTTGGGTGCCGCCGGCTCGGGCGGCGGCGTGGGGATGTCGTCCAGGGTCGCGCCGCGCGGCGTGGCCTGGACGACGGTGTCGTTCGGCCCGGCGGGCGGGGGCAGTGGCGCGCCGCCTGGCAGCTCGGAGACGGCTGGCTGCGAGACGCCCAGCGTCGTGACGGGGCTGGCGAGCCCATCGGGCGGGGGCGGCGCTTCGCCGCCCGCGGCCTCGGCGGCCGCGAGATCCTCGGCGGCGCGCTTCGCCGCCTCCTCCTGCAGCTTCCGCCACTCGTCGCGCCGCTTCAGCTCGTCGGGGTGCAGCGTGACGGCGTCGCGCAGATCCTCGAAGGGCTTGCGGAACGTCTCGTCGAGCGCGATCTCGTTCTTCACGTCCGAGGTCGCCTTGCGGATCTCCCTGATGAGCTTCCCGAGACCCGCCGCCAGCTCAGGCAGCTTCGAAGGCCCCAGGAAGATCAGGGCGAGGAGAAGGATGACGGTGATCTCGCCCATCCCGAGGTTGAACACGACCCCCTATTTACCTCGATCATCCCGCCGAGACAATGTGAGCGGATGGTTCAGGTATCCGGGAGAACAGGGCGATTTGCCGCGGCGGCCCCAGCGGGTAGGCCTCGACGCCGCGGGCGGCGAGCGCTTCAGCGAGCTCCTCGCCAGGGGCATTGAGCAGGGCCACCTCGCGCGCGCCCGTCGCGGCGATGTACCGGAGCAGCGAGGCGAAGTCGGCCCGATCGGCCAGCGCGACGCCGTGGTCGGCGCCGGCGCGCGCGACCTCCGCGGGATCGGCCGCGCGGCCCGAGGCGAGGATCGCGAGCGGCGCCTCCAGGCGCCCGAGGCCCGTGGCGCTCCGCGCTCGCGGCAGCCAGAGCAGCGCTTCGCCGGCGCGAGGCTTCGCGTTCCACCGCTGCAGCGGCGGCACGGCCAGGCCCGCGCGCGCGTGGGCGGCGGCGAGCTGCAGGAACACGCGCGGCGCGCGCACGGGAACGCCGGCCGCCGCCAGCGTGCGCGCCAGTGCCAGCGCCGAAGGCGTCGGCTCGATCAGGACCAGCGGCGCCCGGCCCTGCGCGATGGCGCCCTGCACGAGCCGCCGGATTTCGGCCAGCGCCTCTTCGAGCGGCGGGAAGGCGAAGCGGCGCGCGCCGAAGGTGGCGTCCAGGCACAGCGCGTCCGCGGGGCGCACCGCGGGCGAATCACCCGGGCCGATCACGCCGGCATACACGATGCGCCGGATGTCGTTCGTGCCGCCGCCGATCTCGCACAGGAGCGACGCGGCTCCCGGGCCCTGACCCGAAGGAAACAGCTCGAGGCGCAGCTCGCCCAGCGAGAACGGCCGGCCCATGCCCGCGAGCAACGCGTGCGCGCGCAGCCGGGCCCCGGGCGCGCCCAGCAACGTCAACGTCGTGTCGGTCGTGAGGATCTGCCGGCGGCCGTGGCGCGCGCGCGGCAAGGCACGGGCCGCGCGCGCGTCGAGCGCGTCGGCGTGAGACAGGAAGATGAGGTCCGATCCGGCGCTGGCGTCGCAGGCGAGGATCGTCCCCGTAACGCGCACGCCGGCGCGGTAGATGAATGCGCGCGTCTTGTCGCGCGTCTTGGCGCGCTTGTCGGGGGCAGCCACTTTCGTGACGCCCACTATATGTTGCCGATGGGCGATCGTCGCCTGTAAGCTGGCGATCTCTCATGGCCAAGGCGACTCCTCGATTTCGGAAGGAATTGCCCGCGGCGGCGACGGAGACGGACGGCGTTCCTTGCGTGCAGGTGACCGACCCCGAGACGGGGACCAGCTTCACTTTCTACGAGTTCGAATACGACCTCGCGCACCAGCTGGACGGCAAGCAAGACTACGACGAGGTCATGGCCTGGGCCGTGGCCAGCTATCAGACGGCGCTGACGAACGAGGCGATCGAGGAGTTCGCGGGCAAGCTGGGTGAGCTGGGCTTCCTCGACGGCGTGCCGGCCTCCGGGCCGCGCGACGAGGCGGCCGTCGGCGACAGCGCCCAGTTCGAGTGGAACCCTGGCGCGGCGGCGCCCACGGCGCAGTTCACGCCCGACGCGCAGATGCTCGCCGCGGGAGGCGCCGCGAAGGTCGAGCCCGCGAAGCCGACCACGCCGCCTCCGCCCAGCGCGTCGTCCGAGGCGCTGACCGACATCGTCGAGTCGGGCGCCGTGCAGGAGGCCATCGCCGCGGCGACGTCGGCGGCCGTGCCCCAGGCCATCGGCGGCGGCGCCACCAGCCGCTTCGCGGCCTCTTCGGGCAATCTCTCGCGCGGCCTCAGCGGTGAGCGCCGGCAACCTCCAGCGCCGGGCGAAGTGGTGGCGACGCCGTTCGAGGACGTGTCGATGCGGTTTCGTGCGCCGCCTCCCGAGCGGCAGCGCAGCTCGACGGGGCTCGTGACCACGCTGGTGGCGCTGGCCGTGCTGGGCGGCGGTGGCGGCTACTACATGTGGCTGCGCCAGCACCCGAAGGCGCCCGAGGCGTTGCGGCTGCGCGTCGTCGCGCCGCAGCCAACGGCCGTCTACCGGTGGTTCGCGACGTCGGGCACCGTGGTCGATCTCGACGCGCGCTCGATGTCGTTCGAGTCGAGCGGCAAGCTGGTCGAGCTGATGCCGCAGGGCACGAAGTTCGCGGCGGGGGACGTGCTCGGCAAGCTGCAGGGCGCGGGCTCGCTCGAGGACGAGCTCGGCAAGCACAAGTCGAAGCTGGCCGTGTTCGAGCAGATGCGCGACAGCATGAAGGCGGCGGGAAAGACGGGGAACCTGCGCGACGTCGAGGACAAGATCGCCGCGCGCAAGAAGCTGGTCGACGCCGTGCAGGCCAGCCTGAACAAGCTCGTGCTGCGCGCGCCCGAGGCCGGCACGATCGTCGAGACGCCCGCGAAGGTCGGCACCGTCGTCGCGGCGAAGGCGCCCGCGCTGAAGTGGCGAGGCAAGAGCCTGCATGGTGACTTCACGCTGGACCAGGAAGACTTCGCGCGCGCGAGCAAGCTCGAGTTCTGCCGCGTCGAGGTCGCCGCGGGCGTCGGGCCCGGGGCCTCGCCGGACGCCAGCGTCCCGGCCGCGAACGCGCCGGGCGAGGCGCGCTTCGTCGACTGCACGTTGCCGCCGCCCACGCCGCCGCCGCCGGGCGCGCCGTCGCTGCTGCGCAAGTTCGTCGTGTCGTTGCCCAACGACGCCGGCCTCGTCACGGGGCAGGCGCTGCACCTCGCGCGCAAGCGCTACGACGGCGTGTTCCCGGTGCCGCTGTCGGCGGTGCAGCCGATCACCGACGTCGAGGCCAAGGTCTGGGTTGCGGCGCCGGACGGCAAGGCGGAGCAGCGCTCGGTCACTGTCGCGGAATCGCGCGACGAGGTGCTCGTCTCGGCCGGCATCAACGTGGGCGACGAGGTCATCGTCGAGCCGCCGCGCGACCTGGCGCCCGGAACGCTCGTCGAGCCCATCAGATAGCGCAGAGCGCGGGAAGCGCTGCGCGCTCCCCGCGGGCGTCCCGGTCCTCCTCAAGGTGAGCCGGGCCAGCGACGCCGGCCCTCCCCGTTCTTGGACCCGCTCGTCGCGCTCGGAGCTCAGATCCCGATGCGCTGCAGGTCGAGGAGGGGGGCACCGTCGGGCTTGGCGTCGTTGAGATCGACGATGCAGTCGAGGGCCCAGTCTTCGTCGCCTTCGGGATCGAGCAGCGTCTGTTGCGCGCGCCAGCGGCGGGGCCCCAGCTCTTCCAGGCGCGTGAGGCTGGGGCGGCGGGCGGCGGGCGTCGCGAGCAGCGCGGTGTGCGCGGCCCAGTAGGGCGCGAGCGCCTCCGTGAAGCGCGCGATCGTCCAGGGCTCGTCGCCTTCGACGAGGTGGCGCGCGGCTGTTTCGTAGTCGCGGGCCGAGAGCGCCTTCACCACGCGGTGCAGCTCGGCGCGCACGCGCGCCGCGAGCGCGCGCGGATCGTCCGCGAGGTCAACCACCTGCCCGCGCCGCGCCGTCGCCGCGCGCGCGTCGCGCACGACGGGGTTCTTCAGGCTCTCCCACTCGTCGATCAGGCTCGAGTCGACCTCGCGCAGCAGCACGCGCAGCTCGGCCAGGATGTCGAGCACCTCGTCGGTGCGCGCCGCCGCCGGCACGCTCTGCTCCAGCGTCTTGTACGCCTGCGAGAGATACCGCAAGAGCACGCCCTCGCTGCGCTGCAGGCCGTACTCGCGCACGTACTCGTCGAAGCTCGACGCGGTCTCCACGAGCTCGCGCGCGATCGACTTCGGCTTGATGTTCGTCTCGCCCACCCACGGGTGCCGGTCGGCGAAGGCGTTGAACGTCGCGTAGATGAAGTCGCGGTTCGGCTTCGGCCACTCCATGGCGTCGAGCTCGGCGATGCGCTGCTCGTACTCGACGCCGTCGGCTTTCAGCTGATCCATGCGCTCGGTCTTGAGCTTGTCGAGCTGGCGGAACAGCACGACGTCCGGATCCTCCAGGATCGACTCGACCAGCGTCAGCACGTCGAGGGCGTACGTGGGCTCCGTCCGATCCAGCGCCGCGAGCGCCTCCAGCAGGTACAGGGACAACGTCTGGTTCAGCGAGAAGTCGCGCTGCAGCTCGGCGCTGACCTCGACGACGCGCCCGCGCACGGCCTCGGTGGTCGCGATGTCGACCAGCTTCGCATGGCGCAGCGCCCGGAAGCACGCGGCCGCGCGCCGCCGTTCGGCGCGTTTGCTGCGCTCGCCGCCGTGCGAGCGCCCGATGAGCTCGACCAGCCGCCGGTATCCGCCGCCGCGCTTGCTGCGCGCTGCCTCGCTCTGCAGGCAGTTCAGCAGCATGCCGTGCGTGACCTCGAAGCGCGACTCGAGCGCCTCGGGCGTGCCGTTGATGAGCCGCTCGAACGTGCCCTTGTCGAAGTGCACGTAGCCCTTGAGCGGGGGCTTCTGCATCGTCACCTTCTTGCCCTGCGCTTGCTTGGCGGCGAGGCGCCGGTTCTCCACGACGTGCGCGGGCGCCTGCGCGACGATCGTGCCGCGCACGTCGAAGCCCTTGCGCCCGGCGCGCCCCGCGATCTGCTGGAAGTCGCGCACGCTGAGGATGCCGACCTTCTCGCCGTCGTACTTGCAGAGCTGCGTGAAGACCACCGTGCGGATCGGCACGTTGACGCCCACGCCCAGCGTGTCGGTGCCGCTGACGATCTTCAGCAGGCCCTGCTGCGCCAGCTTCTCCACCAGCAGGCGGTACTTCGGCAAGAGCCCGGCGTGGTGAAGGCCGATGCCGTGCCGGATGAACCGCTGGAAGTCCTTGCCGTACGAGGAGTCGAAGCGGACGTCCTCCAGCGCGCGTCGGATCGCCTCCTTCTCCTCCTTGGTGCAGATGTCGACGCTCATCAGGTTCTGCGCCTCCTCGGCGCAGGCCCGCTGCGTGAAGTTCACGAGGTAGATCGGGTATCGCTTCGACGTGATGAGCTCGTCGATCGTCTCGTGCAGCGGCGTCTCTCGGTAGTCGTAGTCCAGCGGCACGGGGCGCTCGCGGCTGCGCACGGTGGCGATCTCGCGGCCCGTGAGCGCGCGCAGGCCCTCTTCGATCGGCTTGAGATCGCCCAGCGTCGCCGACATGAGCAGGAACGTCGTCTTCGGCAGGCACAGCAGCGGGATCTGCCAGGCCACGCCGCGATCGCGGTCGGCGTAGTAGTGGAACTCGTCCATGACGACGGTGTCGACGCGCGCGGCCGCGTCGCGCAGCGCCATGTTCGAGAGAATCTCCGCCGTGCAGCAGATGAGGGGCGCGTCGCGGTTGATCGTCGCGTCACCCGTCATCATGCCCACGTTCTCCGGGCCGAAGAGCTGGCACAGGGCGAAGAACTTCTCGCTGACGAGCGCCTTGATGGGGCACGTGTAGTAAGACGTGCGGCCCTCCGCGAGCGCTTTGAAGTGCAGCGCCGTCGCGACGAGCGACTTGCCCGAGCCCGTGGGCGTGTTCAGCACGACGTGCTTGCCCGCCATGATCTCCAGCAGCGCCTCCTCCTGGGCGGCGTAGAGCGTGAGGCCCGTCGACGACACCCACGCCATGAAGCGCGCGAAGACCGTGTCGGCGTCCGCGGGCTCGCCGCGCGCCGGCAGCAGCGCCGCGAGCGGCGCTGGCGCTCCGGCCACTGGTTCGGCCGGCTCTGCGGAAATGGAGACTGCGCTGGTCATGCGGGTCGAATCCTCGCAGGCTCGCGCGCGCCCGGCCAGCAAGAACTCGGCGGCGCCTCAGCGCTCGGCTGCCGCGTCGGCCTCGGCGTCGCCGGGGGCCCCGGCGTCGGGCGCAGGCGTGCTGCCGTCGGGCGCAGGATCGACGGCCGGGCGC
>DASZUD010000129.1:0-2339 GCA_035548155.1 Polyangia bacterium | reverse complement strand
ACCTCGGCTGGGCGCCGAGCGCCGCCCGGTGAGCCGCCGCTCGGTAAACGCGGGCTACGTCCTCCTCGCCGTCTGGGCGCTCTACGGCGGCCTCTTCTCGGGCGGATACGCGACGGTCCTCACGCTCGGAATCGTCGCCTTCTTCGGCGAGCCCCTCGGCGATGCGATCGGGGAGGCGAAGGTCGTCAATTTCGTCGGGTCCGTGGCGGCGTCGTTCGTCTTCGTGGCGCGGGGCCAGGTGCACTGGCAGCTCATTCCCTGGATGGGCGTCGGTGCCGCCCTGGGCGGAAGCTGCGGCGCGTGGCTCGCGCTTCGTGCTCGTCCTCAGCAGTTGCGCCGTTTGTTCGCCCTCGTCTTGGCTGGCATCGGGGCCAAGGTCGGATACGCCTCGCTCGGCGCCGAGCGCACGAGCCAACCTTGACCGCTCCCTTCGCCGGGGCGACCACACTCAGCGGTTGACGCGCAACCGCGACTCCAACATATTGGACGTCGATTCTTTTAAACAGACATCGCCATGGCCGCACCATCGTCAACGTCCCCGCCGTTCTTCATCGTAGGCAGCGAGCGCTCCGGCACCACGCTGCTCATGGCCATCTTGGGCCAGCACAGCCGGCTGGCCGTGCCCGAGGTGGCCTGGTACTACCCGCGCTTCCGCCCGTACCTGCATACCTACGGCGATCTGCAGGCGCCCGCGAGCTTCCGGACGCTGCTGTCGGAGATGATCTTCGGGCTCAAGACGCCGTTCTTCGGTCTCGACCTGAACCCGGCGACCATCGTCGGTGAGCTTGAAGCCCGAGCACACGCACCCACCTTCGCCGGAGCTTACGGCGCGATCCTCGGCCTCTTCGCCGAGAAGGTCGGCAAGCCCCGTTGGGGCGAGAAGACGCCGCACAACCTGTTCTACGTCGAGGAGATCCTGGCGGACTTCCCCGACGCCCGCTTCGTGAACCTGGTTCGCGACGGGCGAGACGTCGCCGTCGATCAGCTCCGGTCGGCGTTCGGACCCCGAAACGTCTATGCGGCCGCGCTGATCTGGCGGCGCACCCAAGAGGTCGCAGCGCGCCTGCGCGCGACGCTGCCGCGAGACCGCTGGCTCGATGTGCGGTACGAGGAGCTGGCCGCGCGGCCGGAGCCCATCGTGCGGAACGTGCTCCGCTTCCTCGGCGAAGAGTGGGAGCCCGGCGTCCTCGAGTTCCATCGCGGCGACGTCGCGCAGCGCCGCGCGCGGACACGAGACCACGCGCCGCTCGGCCGCCCCGTCTCGGTGGACCACGTCGGCCTCTACCGCAGTCATCTCGGCACCCACGATCAAGGCGTCTTCAATCACGTCGCCTGGAAGGCCCTGCGCGAGGCGGCGTACGAGACCGACGTCGCGCCGACGCCGGTCTCTGCGGACGATGCCGCGCTCTACCTCGAGCTGGACGGCCGCATTCGCGCGGCCACGCTCGACGCCCCCGAGGGCCACATCGTCTTCGAGAGCTACAACGATTGGCTGATCGATCAGCGCGAAGAGCGCAGGCGCCGAGGGCTGTGGAGCAGCGCGCCCGCGGCGGCGCCGCGCTTCGAACGTCTCTTCGACTGGGACGAAGAATTCATCGCCGGCCAGCGCGCCCCTCGAAAGTGGAAGGAGTACCTGGCCGTCAAGCGTCGCCATCACAGCGCGGCCCTGGTGCTGTGATGGCAGCTGCCAGCGCGCGAGAGGGCCTCGCGTTGGTCCCGCCGCACGGAGCCGCGGCGCCGGAGGGCTCGCCGTCGATCGCTCGCGGAGCCGTCGAGCTGCGCAACGTCTCCGTTCGATTCGGCCAGCCCGGGCGGGAGGTCGTCGCGCTGGGCGACGTCTCGCTGCGCATCGCGCCCGGCGAGTTCGTCGCCGTGCTCGGGCCTTCGGGCTGCGGCAAGTCCACCTTGCTGAACGTGATCGCCGGCTTCGAGCGCCCCACCGCGGGCACGATCGACCTCGACGGGGCGGCGGTCGCGAGCCCCGGCCCCGATCGGCCTGTCGTGTTCCAGCAGCACTCGCTGTTCCCCTGGATGACCGCCCTCGACAACGTCGCATTCGGGCTGCGCCTCGCGGGCCGAGCGACGGCGCGCGAGCAGGCGCGCGGGTACCTACGCAAGGTCGGCCTGGGTGACGTCCTCGATCGCTACCCGCATCAGCTCTCCGGAGGCATGCAGCAACGCGTCGGGTTGGCGCGCGCGCTGGCCGTCGAGCCCAGCGTGCTGCTCATGGACGAGCCGTTCGGCGCGCTCGACGCGCAGACGCGCGAGCATCTGCAGGCGCTGACCGAGGAAATCTGGCAGCGCACACGCAAGACGGTCTTCTATGTGACCCACAATCT
>DASZUD010000128.1:0-6168 GCA_035548155.1 Polyangia bacterium | reverse complement strand
CCCGCAGCCCGGGCGCCGCGACGACGAGCGGCACGAGGTGCTCGCGGCGCGTGAGCCGGCAGCCGCGTCCGGCCATGTGGCCGCTTTCGTCGAAGTTGTCGCCGTGATCGCCCACGAGCACGATGATCGTGTTCTCGTAGGCGCCGCGCGCCTTCAGCTTGTCGACGACCTGCCGGAACACCGCGTCCGACGACCGCAGCGAGCGCAGGTAGCGCTGGTGGTCCGTCTCGCCCGCGGGCGCCGGGTCCGGCGGTGTGTAGGGTTGGTGCGTGTCGAAGTTGTAGATCACGTGGAAGAACGGCTGGCGTGCGGGCAGCATGCGATCCAGCTCGTCGACCAGATCCTGATCCGAGAAGCGCACCCAGCGCCCCGTGCTTCGCCGCAGCGAGAGCTCGTCGTACACGGGCTCGAAGCCCATGCGCCGGTATTGCATCTGCGTGTTCTGGTAGCGCAGGCTCTGATTCGTGAAGAACGCGCTCTGGTAACCGCGCGCCCCGAGCTCGCGCGCCAGCGATTCGAAGCGCGGCACGGTGGCTTCGTGGACCTCGAGCCCCGGCGACGCGTAGTGACCCATGAGGATCCCGAACAGGGCCTTCGTCGAGTGCGGAAACTGCGACCAGGCCTGGCCCGCGATCGGGCCCACGGCGCCGAGCTCGCGCGCGAACGGCGTGTGGTCGCCCGCGCGGTCGCCGAACGACGTGTCGTCGTAGCTCCACGATTCGGCGATCAAGACCAGCACGTTCCGCCCGCGCGCCGCGCCGTGAAGCGCGCTCGCCGGCGCGCGGCGCCGGAGCGGCTGCTCGCACGCGGCGGCGCGCGCCAAGGTTGGCGGGGCGGCGCCGCGAAGGCCGCGCAGCGGGGCGAGGAGGCTGGCGACGACGACGTTTTCGTGGGCTTGGCTTGCCCGCGCGGGCACCAGCGGGCACGCGCCCAGCGACGCGAGACCCGCGATCCACCACACCCGGCGCGGCACCGGCGCTCGCCGCCGCCAGAGGGGCGGGATGAACAGCGTGGCGTTGAGCGCGGCGAGGCTGACGGCCACCTCGAAGAGGAAGGTCTGCGAGACGTAGTACTTCGCCGCGCCCGCGATCGTGTGCCACTCGCGCACGCCGAGCAGGGCCATCTCCAGCGAGAACGGCTGAAAGAAAACCATCTTCGACCGTGCGTCGAGGATCTCCAGCAGCGCGAGCGCGTTCGCGAGCGGCACGAGCAGCAGCGGCCAGCGGCGCCACTTGCCCAGCGCCACCGTCAGCAGCGCGAACAGCGTCGCGAGCGCCGCGTCCTGAACGATGCACAGCGCCTTGCCGAGCTTCGGCAGCAGCGCGAGCACGTGGTTGTTGACGTCATTGAGGACGGCGAGCTTCCACGCGACCGCCACGCCCAGCAGGCCGAGCGGGAGCAGCGTCGGCGCGATCCGCGAAGGGGGCGCTTCGGCACCGCGCGGGACTTCAGTGGCGCTGGGCACGAGGGCAGAATGTATAACGAAATTCCCCGGGGCGGTGCGCACGCTTGCGCCGCGAAGTGCGGCACCGCGCCGCACGGGCGCAGAGCCTAGCTGGGAAGTCCCAAATCTCGCCAACGCACCATGCCGCCCGCGAGGTAGGCGACCCGCGACCGGCCGGCCTTTTCGAGGATCGCGGTGGCCATCGCGGCGCGGCGTCCCGTTTGACACACGACGACGACGGGCTTGTCGGCGGGCACCTCGGCCACGCGCCCGCGCAGTTGATCCAGCGGAATGGGTTGCGCGCCCGCGAGCTGCCCGAGCTCGCCCGTCAGCTCGGAGGGCCCGCGCACGTCGAGCACATGAAGCTCCGCGCGGTGGCGCGCCACCCAGTCGGGCGCGATCTCGGGCAGGCCCGCGTATGTCCTCACGACGGGGCCCCACGCCGGCACGCCGGGGCCGACGGCGCCCTCGGGCTCGCCCGCCCGCATGTTGGCGGGCAGCGCGATCGCGAGCTGCTTCGGGTGCGGCAGCCCGAGGTTCTGCATGTAGCCCACGAAGTCCTCTTCGCGCGCGCCGCCCCCGATGCGCGGGTTGAAGGCGCGTTCCTCTCCGATCGTGCTCGCCGTCCTGCCTTCGTAGTCGTGCGCGGGGTACACGACGCAATCGTCGGGCAGCGTGAAGAGTTGCTCGCGGATCGATCGGAACAGCCGGTGCGCGTCGCCTTGCTGAAAGTCGGTGCGGCCCGCGCCGCGGACGAGCAGGGCGTCCCCGGTGAAGACCATCTTTCGATCGGGCGTCACGAACGAGAGGCAGCCATCGGTGTGGCCGGGCGTGGCGCGGACCTCGAGCGACTCGGCGCCGAAGGGAACGAGCGCTCCCGCGGCGAGCGGCAGGTCGACGTTCGCCGCGCCGTACTTCGACGCGAGGCCGATGCGGCTGCCGAAGGCGATCTTCATGAGCCAGGCACCCGTGACGTGGTCGGCGTGGCAGTGCGTGTCCAGCGTGGCGACGAGCGTGAGCCCGAGCTCGCGGATGAGCGCGGCGTCGCGGGCGTGCTGCTCGAACACGCAGTCGATCAGCACGGCCTGCCGCGTGCGCTCGTCGGCCAGCAGGTACGTGTACGTGCTGGAGACCTGGTCGTAGAGCTGCCGGAATAGCACCCGGGCGCTCTCAGCGGTCACGGCCGTTGAACTGCGTCACGTTCAGCTTCTGCACGTCGACGCCGTCGAGGCAGCGCGCGTTGACGGCGATCATGTCGTCGCCCTGCGCGTTCTTGCCGCGCGCGAACGGCTTGATGCCGCACGCCTTGCAGAAGGTGTGGTGAATCACGTGCTTGTTGAACTGGTAGTCGGTGAGGGCGTCCTCGCCCGACAGCAGCGTGAAGTCCGCCACGGGGATGAACGCCAGCAGCGTCCCCGCGCGTCCGCACATCGAACAGTTGCAGGCCATGACCGGCCTCTCGAGGTCGAGACGCGCGTGGAACTTGATGGCGCCGCAATGGCAGCTTCCCGTGTAGGCGTCGGCTGGGCTCACCCTCAAATGTGTATAGAGCCCAACGGACGCGGCGGCAAGAGCGGTTCGTGCGCTAGCACCCCTCGGGCGCCCCCGGCGTGCCGTGCGGCGGGCACACGCGGATGGCGCAGGTCACGGTGGCGTTCAGCTCGAACGGCTGCGCGCCGGGGCGGTTGAAGCGGATGAAGGGATGCTGGCCGCACACCTGCGGGCTCGTCTGGAGGCTCCAGCACGGGGTGGCGCCGCTGGTCTCGCCGGCGGGACACGGCGGCAGGATCGAGCTTGCTTGGGCGCCGCTTTCGCTGAGGGCGTGGTCGACCACGACGCAGTCGGGGCTGGTGGCGCCCGTCCAGAGCGCACCGTCGGTGTCGAGCACGTCGCCGTCCACGCAGCCGGGCTCGAGGCCGTCCCCCGTCGATTGGGCGATGGCCTGCAACGCCGGCGCGAAGGAGGGGGCGCAGAGGCTCTCGACGACTCCTCTCGCGCCGAACGCGCGCACCCAATCGGTGATGCGCACGGCAGGATCGCCGGACGTGCGCGAGCCGTCGGCCTCCGTCTGCGAGCACGAGGGCTCGATGGTGGGCCAGGGCGCCGCGTCGGCGAGCTGCGCGTCGGTGGTGCCGACGACGTAGGGCGCCATCGGCGCCGCGATCGCCGAGACGAAGACTTTAGACGGATCGTCTTTGAGGGTCCGGAGCGCGGCGACGACGTCCGCGACGCGCAGCAGGCGACCATCTTCGGCGGAATGGCAGGTGTCCGAGAGATCCGCGGGCGTGCGCGGAGGCGGGTGGCCGCCGCAGGAGTGACCGAACTCGTTGCAACGGTACGACGTGAGCGGGCCCAGCGGATCGGAGACCAGCGCCGAGGACGAGTCGAAGAGCGCCGAATCGGGCGGCGCGGAGCAGTCGTCTTCGTTCGTGATGACCACCACGAGCAGATATGCCTGCGGCCGCAGAAAATGGGCGTTCTCCGGAGGCGGTGGGTGGCCGTCCGCGCCGAGCGCGCGCAAGGCAGACGCGAAGGGATGCTCGAAGCCACAGCCCTGGTCGCCGAGGGTCGCGATGCAGCCGAACGCGTCGGCGAGCTGGCCCGTGTAGTTGACGTTGCCGTGCACATTCGAGATGAACGCCTGGCCGGGCAGCAGCCGGCCGCGGTCGCACGTCGCGCCGACGGGCGCCGTGTGAAACGCCCCGTGGTCACCGCCCGGTGGGCACCCCTCGACGTCGGGGTTGCGGCCCGCACCCATCGACGACGAGACGACGGCGAGGTGAAGGTTCGGCAGGCCCCCGGGCAGCTTCTCCAGCACGTCGATGAACACCGGAAAGCTCGCGGCCAGCTTGCGCTGCAGCGGCGCCATCGACGGGGAGTCGTCGATGACGAACAGGACGTCGAGGTCCCGATTGACCGTGGCCTGATAGAAATCGGTCGTGTCGCTGGAGAGCTTGGGCGTGGGCTCGGCGAGCCTGTGCGTCTGACAGGCCGCGAGCAGTCCCATCACCGTCGCCGTCGCGAGCCACCGTTTCACCTCGGAAGGGCGCATGCGCGTGGTTGCAAGAGCAAGCGCCGGTCCAGCGCGATCGAGCCGGAAAGTCGCGGACGAGCTGGCGCGCGACGCAAACCAGGTTGGCGCCGAGCGATCGACGTTGGCGCGCGTTCGAACGGTGAGACAATGCGCGCCATGTCGATATTCCGGCGAGGTACGCCGTGGCTGACCGCTGTCGTGGTCGCGACGTCATTGGGTTGCGGAACGTCGAGCCGTCCGAACGGATCGTCGGGACAGAGCGGACAGAGGGGACAGAGCGGACAAGGCGGCGGCCGCTCCAGTGGCTCGGCCGGCACGACGGGCTCCGCCGGCGGCGGCGCGGGCGGCTCCGCGGCGACGTCGGGCGCGGCGGGAACGGGAGACGCCGGGGCTGGTGTCGACGGCGGCGCGGCAGGCGCGACCGCGGACGCGGCGGCGGACACTGCGGCCGACGGCTCCGATGCGCGGCCCGACGGGGCGACCGGCGCCGGCTGTACGGCGCCGGGGACGATTTGCTGGGACTTCGAGGAAGGGAAGCTCCCGCCAGGGTGGACCCCGTATCGCAACGAGTACCCGACGGGATCTCTGCTGGTCGACTCCACGCGCGCGCACCACGGGACATACGCGCTGCACGCCAAGGATTTCACGGGGGGCAAGGAAGGCGCCGACGGCGGCCCCAAGCACACGATTCGCTATGCGCTGCCCGCGGGCTTCGGCCCCGTGCTGTGGGGACGCGCGTTCATCTACATGTCGCCCGCGACGCCCATGTCGCACGCCGGCTTCTTCAACGCGCGCTATCCGCGGCCGAACGATCCGGTGGCCACGAACACCGACGTGAGCAAGCTCGACTGGTACGAGGTGGCGACCTCGGGCGGCAACTACGTCAGCATCTGGCACCCGCCCGAGCCGCCGGGCACGCCCGAGGCCGTGCAGATCTCGGCCACGCCGGGGGCCACGGGCCGGTGGGCGTGCGTCGAGTGGCTGTTCGACGCCGAAGACGGCGACGCCGCCGAGGCGGCCGACCCACGCGTGTGGCTGGACGGCGTGGAGATCGCCTGGCCGATGTCGATCGTCGTGCCCACGGGCCCGCGCCCCGTGCACGAGAAGGCGAAGTCGTTCACCGTGCTCGAGGCGGGCGTCTACCTCTACCAGGGCCTGACGACCGCCACGAACTGGTGGATCGACGACCTGGGCGTGGGCAAGCAGCGGATCGGCTGCGACTGATCCGACCCGCTGCACGGGATTTCGGGGCGCTACTGGATCTCGATGCCCGAGACCAGGCTCTGGTTCACGACCGACGTGAACTGAATCACGTACTGGCCGCTGCCGTCCGCGTTCGCGGTGAACTGCGGCGCGATCGCCTTGTTCTTCGCGCCCGTCTGTGCGCGGATGTCGTAGTTGGTCAGCACCTGCGTGCCGTTGATGCTGACGTTGAACGTGCGCGAGCCCGTGGTGTCGAAGTAGGTCTCGCACATGTGCAGGCGCACGACGTGGCTCGAGCCCGCGGTGAAGCCCGGGACCGTGTACGTGAAGCCGCCCACGCGCGCGGTCTGGTAGACGGCCGCGGGGGCCGGGCTCGTGACGGCGCTCGTGTCGATCGTGTTGGCGTGTTTGATCGTCGTGCCGCCCGCGAAGTCGACGTCGGCGACGAACGGCGAGATCGCCGGGCCGCCGCTGTTGATCATCGTCG
>DASZUD010000127.1:0-32729 GCA_035548155.1 Polyangia bacterium | reverse complement strand
CCGCGCGCGCGCCTGCTTGGACGCCGAACGCGACGTTGTCGAGCACGTCGAGGTGCGGGAACAGCGCGAACCGCTGCGGCACGAAGCCGATGCCCCGCCGCTCGACGGGGACGTCGACGCGCGCCGCCGCGTCGAACAGCGTCGCGTCGCCCAGCGTGACGCGGCCGCGTCGCGCCGGGAGCGCGCCCAGGCTCATCCGCCGCAGGCTGGTCTTGCCGGCGCCGTTCGGCCCGGCGACGACCAGCGGCGCTTCAGCGGCGCGGAAGGCCACCTCGAGCTCGAGCGCGCCCGGACCGACGGGGCCTGCGAGGTCGACGACGAGCGCGCTGGCGTTCACGTTCTCGCCCCCGCGCGCAGGGCCACGAGCAGCGCGAACGCCACGGCGACCAGCACCAGCGAAAGGCTCTGGGCGGTGCGCAGATCGGACTCGAGCGCCGCATAGATCGCGAGCGGCAGGGTCTGCGTGCGGCCCTGCATGTTCCCGGCGAACATCAGCGTCGCGCCGAACTCGCCCAGGGCGCGCGCCCAGCCGAGCGTCGCGCCGCTGCCGAGGCCCGGGAGCGCCAGCGGGATCGCGACGCGGAAGAAGACGCGCGGCCGCGAGGCGCCCAGCGTGCGCGCCGCGAGCAGCAGATCGGGATCGACGCGGCGGAAGGCGGCGGTCGCCGCCTGGAGGTACAGCGGCGCCGCGACGAACGACTGGGCCAGCACGACGGCGGCGCGCGAGAACGGCAGGCCCACGCCGACGGATGCCAGCGCCGGGCCGAGGAGGCCTCGCCGCCCGAACGCGAGCAGCAGCGCGACGCCCGCGACGGCCGGCGGCAGCACGACCGGCAGCTCCAGCGCCGTCTCCAGCAGCCGGAAGGCGCGCGAGCGCCGGCCCGCGAGGAGCCACGCCAGCGGCGTGCCGCACACGACGATGACGGCGACGCTGATCGTCGTCGTCAGCAGCGTGAGGCGCGCCGCGGGCGCGACCAGCGGATCTCCGAGCCCGGCGAGGAGCTCGCGCGGCGACGACGTGAAGAGCAGGCCGGCGAGCGGCAGCGCCACCAGCAGGAGGAGCCCGCCGGCGAGGACGCCCAGCGCCGCCGGCCAGAGCAGACCCCAGCGCGGTCGCGGCGCGCCCGTCACCGCTTGGGGCAGGCCACGAAGCCCGCCTCCCTCAGCGCCTCGCCGCCCGCGGGCGACGTCACGAGCGCGACGAACTTCTGGGCGAGCTCGGCGTGCGGCGCGGCGGCCAAAGCGGCGATCGGGTACTCGGCCACGACGTTGAGCGGCGCGGGGATCTCGACGACGCGCACGGCATCGCGCCCGAGACGCGCGTCGGTGCGGTACACGACCCCGGCGTCCGCCTCGCCCAGCGTCACCTTCGCCAGCACCTGGCGGACGTTGAGCTCGCGCGACACCACGCGCGCCTCCACGCGCGCCGCGAAGTCCGCGCCCGCACGCCGCAGGATCTCGCGCGTATAGCCGCCGATGGGCACCTCGGGCGTGCCCACGACGATGCGCTCGGCGCGCGGAAGATCGGCGAAGGTACGCACCGCGGACGCCACCGCCGCACGCACGATCACCACCGGTTCGTTGCAGGTGAAGATCGCGGGCGCCGCGACCAGGTGCTGGGCGGCGAGCGCGTCCATCGTCTTGCGATCGGCGGTGGCCACCACGTCCGCGGCCGCGCCGTGCTCGAGTTGCGCGCGCAGCTCCTGACTGCCCGCGGGGTTCGCGACGACCGTCACGCCCGGGTTCTCGGCCTCGAAGCGCCGCGCCAGCCGCCCGAACGCGTCCTTGAGAGACGCGGCCTCGAAGACGACGAGCTCGCGGTGCTGGACCTCGCGCTTCGCCGGCCCCGGCTCGGCGCCCCAAGACGTGCCCGCGCCGAGCGCCCACGCGAGCGCCCCGGACAAGAGAGATCGTCGCTTCACCTCAGTGAGACTCCCTCGCGAAGATCGTCACGCCCGTCTGCACGCCGGAGATCGCGGGCGCCGGCGGGACGTCGCCGACCAGGCCCGTCGCGATGGCGCTCTGCGCGCGCGCGCCGCCCGGCACGGCGGGGGCTTCGCGCCTGGCGTCGGCCGCCTTGGGAGGCCGCTTGGTCGAGTGGTTGACGCGACGACCGTCGTGCGGCGCTTTTGGCCGTCTTCTTCGTCATCGCCTCGTCTCCACGACGAGCGCAGTAGACGCCTCGGATCGGCGCTTGGCAATAGCGCGGCGAACGTCAGGGCCGATGCGGCAGGATCGCCGCCAACCGCGCCGCGAGCTCTTGCTTGCCGAACGGCTTTCGCAGCACGGGCACCGACTCGGGCAGCAGGCCGCGCTCGGCGATCTCGCTCTTCGGGTGCGCCGAGATGAACAGCGCGCGCAGGTTCTGCTGCCGCGCCCGCAGCAGGCCCATGAGGCGGGGGCCGGTTCCGTCGGGCAGGGTGACGTCGGAGACGCACACGTCGATCGAGCCCGCGTGCGCGGCGCCGAGCTCCACGGCGTGGCCCACGTCCGCGGCCTCCAGCACCTCGATGCCGAGGTCCTCGAGGAAGTGCCGGATCGTCGCGCGCGCGAGGTGGTTGTCCTCGACCAGCAGCGCGCGGCCGCCGAACCGCTGCTCGGCCAGCTCCGGGCGGTCGGCCGCCGGCTTTGCGTCCGTGCACGGGAGGTGGAACACGAACGCAGTGCCGCGGCCCGGCTCGCTCTCGACGTCGACGCGCCCGCCGAGGGTGCGCGTGATGGCCAGGACCGTCGAGAGGCCGACGCCGTTCCCCAGGCCGACCGGCTTGGTCGTGAAGAAGGGCTCGAAGATGCGAGCCCTCGTCGCGTCGTCGATGCCGGCGCCCGTATCTCGGATGACGAGCCGCACGCCGCGGCTCGCGGGGAAGCCGCTCGCGGCCGGCCCGAAAGCGGCCTCGTCCGTCTCGATGCGCAGTCGCCCGCCGTTCGGCATGGCGTCGCGCGCGTTGGCCGCGAGGTTGATGAGGATCTGCTCGATCTGCACGGGGTCTGCCAGCACCACCGCCCTCGGCGCGCGCGTCACGACCTCGAGCCTGATGTTCGCGCCCACGAGCCGCTCGATGAGCCGCGCCGCGCCCTGCACGGCGTCGTCGAGCCGCATGGGCCTTGGCTCCGCCTCCTTCTTGCGCGTGAACGTCATCAGCTGGCCCACGAGATCCGAGCCGCGCTTGACCGCGTCGACGATGCGCTCGAGGTAGTCGTGACGGCGCTCGGGCGGCCCCTCCTTCGACAGCGCGATGAGCGCGCACCCCATGATCCCCTGCAGGAGGTTGCCGAAGTCGTGCGCGATGGCGTTCGAGAGGCGGCCCATGGCCTCGAGCTTCTGCGCCTGCCGCAGATCCTCCTCGAGCAGCCGCTGCGCCGTGATGTCCTGCGCGACGCCGACGGTGTGCACCTGCGGATCGGCGTCGCTCTCCGGCGGGAAGAAGCGGACCCGCACGCAGCGCGTCTCGCCTTCGGGCCGCTGAATGCGGAACGTCTCCTCGAAGGGCTCGCCTTCCTTCAGGCGAGCTTCGGCGCGGGCGACGCGTGGCCGATCCTCGGGGTGCACGGCGTCCATCCACACCGCGGCGTTGCCGAGAAGGGCGGCGGGGGACCGACCCCAGATGCTCTTGAACGCGGGGCTGACGTACGAGAATCGGCCGTCGCGCTCGCGCAGCATCAGCGCGTCCTCGAGGTGCTCGGCGATCTCGCGCAGCTGGTCTTGGCCTTGGCGGGCCCTGGCCTCTTCGGCGCGAAGCCGATCTTCCGTGCGCCGGAGTTCGGAGAGATCGAGGAGCACGCACAGGAACCCGTCGTGCCTGTCGGCGGGACCGAAGATCGGCTTCGACTTCAAGTAGATCGGGACGCGCGCGCCCTCGGCGGTCTGGATCGCCAGCTCGCAGCTGACGGCGCTTCTCTCCGCCAGCGCGCGGCCCTGCGCGAGGTGGAGCACGTCGGCGTCGGCGCGCGACAGCAGGGCCGGCAGCCTGCGGTGACGGGCGGCCGTCCTTCCGGCGCGCCGGCGCGGTCGTCCGAGGCCGAGGAGCGCCGTTGCCGCGGCGTTCGCCTCGGTGATGACGCCTTTCGTGTCGAGCGTGACGTATCCCATCGGCGCCAGGTCGTAGAGCTCGAGGTAGCGATCGCGGCTTTGCGCCAGCTCCAGCGCCGTCGCGCGGAGCTCCTCGTTCTGCAGCTCGAGCTCGATCTCGTGAACGCTCAGCTCGTGCGCGAGCTTCTGCGCGTCCGCCGCCTTGCGCGCCGACGGCGTCCCGCCGCGCACGCGCCGCGTGCGCTCCGCCCGGCGCCGGAGATCGTCCAATGTCGAGACCTGAGACCCTTTCCGCTGCATGAACGCTCCCGCTCAGTCCCCCCCGGCGCCATCATAGATGCTGCCGGCCATCGGGCCCAGCGCCGGGCCCAGCGCCGGGCGTAGGGCGGAAGCGTAACCATCGGTCGCGGCCGCGTAGGCCACCGTCGGACGACCTTCTCGCGGCATCAGGAGCCCTCCCGATACGCGCGTCACCCGTCTTGGGCGCTCAGCCGTCGCGTCGCTCGAGCCGGAAGCCGACGCCGCGCACGGCCTCTATCGCGACGCCGCCGGCGGCGATCTTCCGGCGCAGGTGCGTCACGTGAACGTCCACGACGTTGGTGCCGGGATCCGTCCGGTAGCCGAGCACGTCGGTCAGGATCTCGTTGCGCGTCACGACGTGCCCGCGGCGACGGAGGAGGATCCGAAGGAGGGCGTGCTCGCTGGGCGACAGCTTCACGGGCCGTCCGTCGACCATCGCTCTGCGGCCTTCCTCGGACAGGGAGATCCTCTCGCAGGCGAGCGGCGCCCAGCGCGGTCCGGTGGCGCGCCGGCGCAGCGCCGACAGACGCGCCGTGATCTCGGCGCCCGCGACGGGCTTCACGACGTAGTCGTCCGCGCCCGCGCCCAGCACGCGCACGCGCTCGTCGACGGCGAGACGCGCGGACGCGACCAGGATCGGCGCCCACATGCCGCGCGCGCGTGCTTGCGCTATCACGTCGGCGCCGTCCATGTCCGGCAGACCGAGGTCGATGATCGCCGCGTCCAGATCGTGGCGCTCGAATCGCGTGAGCGCCTCGGCGCCCGTTGGGATGACCTCGACGCGGAGGCCCGTCTCCTCCAGCTGAGCCTGCAACGTCTCCGCGACGAAGGGATCGTCCTCGACCAACGCCACCAGCATCACGGCCAACCTAACACGCTCGGGTCGCGGCGCGGCAAGACGCGGCGCGCGCGCGTCGGTGAACTCTCACGATCCCCACATGGGCACCGACGGCGCGGGAGGCAAGATGGCGCGTGTCCGAGGAGTAACGATTTTCGGCGCGAACGGCGCGCCCCGGCACAACTCGGGTTACTTTGGCCTGGAGATGCTCCTCGGTCGCCAACGCTTTTGCCGCCTCGCGGCCGCGGCGTTGGCGTCATTCGTCGTCGGGTCTGCCGGCCGTGCGGCGCCCGCTCAAGAGGTCGCCGACGACGGCGGGCATCGGCTGTCGAAGCTCGAGCAGGAGTCGGTGGACGAGGCGCTCGGCAAGCTGGGCCTCGTCGTCGACCCCAACCCGACGGGCAAGACCATCGGGACGATCTTCGTCATGAACGGCGACGTCTTCTCGCCGCGCGACTGGTACTTCCAGTGGTTCAACATCTTCCACCGCACGACGCGCGAGAACATCCTTCGGCGCGAGCTCCTGTTTCGGCCCGGCCAGCCGTACGACCAGGCGCTGGTCGAGGAGAGCATGCGCAACCTCCAGACGCCGCCCACGGTCGTCCTCGCGACGGGCAAGTCGATCTCGCCGCCCGAGCTCTCGAGCGTCGTCGCGATCGTGCCCGTCAAGTCGCCGCAGGCGGGGAAGGTCGACGTCCTCGCGGTCACGCGCGACGTCTGGAGCCTTCGCTTCAACACGAGCTTCGAGTTCCAGCAGGCCACGCTGTCCATGCTCGACACGTCGCTGTCCGAGAACAACCTCTTCGGGTGGCGAAAGTTCCTCTCGGTGGGGTTCTCGCTGGATCTCGGCAAGTACGGCGTCGGGCCCACGTACTTCGATCCCAACATCTTGGGCACGCGCCTGCAGCTCTACGCGAACGCCCTGGCCTTCTACTCGCGCGCCACGGGCCACTACGAAGGCAACGTCGAGACCGTCTCGCTCGTGTACCCGCTCTACTCGCTCGCGAGCCGGTGGGGCGCGGGGCTCGCCTTCTCGCACGACGACGAGGTGATTCGATCGTTCTTCGGGACCTCGCTCGTCGAGAAGCCGGTGGCCGATCCTCCCGGCGGATCGGTGCCGTACATCTTCAGACGACGCAGGGAGATCGTCGACGCGAACGCGACGCGCTCGTTCGGCGCCTCCGTGATTCAGCGCGCGACGCTGGGCTATTTTTACGACGATCGTCACTACGTGCCCGTCGCGCTGTCCCAGTACGAGGGCGCGACGCCTGCCCAGGTGGCGGCCTTCATGAGCGAGTGGGCGCCGCCGAACGAGCTGCGGTCGCAGCCGTACGTGCGCTACGACATGTTCGCGGCCCGCTACGGCGTCTACAGGGACCTCGACACCTTCGACCTGCGCGAGAACGCGCAGCTCGGGCCGTCCGTCTCGCTGCTCGCAGCCTATGGCTCACCCGAGCTGGGCGCGACGTATCGCGCCGTCCCGCTCAGCGCGTCGGCGCGCTGGACGTTCGAGCCCCTCGCCGGCGGTCTCTTGCGCCTGTCGGCGAGCGGCGGCCTGCGCATGCGCGACGGCCGCGCGATCGATCAGATTTACCAAGCGAGGATCTACGCCGCGACGCCGATGCTCCGCCGCCTCGTGCGGCTCGTGCTCTCCGGCGAGGTGGACGGGACGCACGACGACACGCAGCACCAGTTCTTCGTCGCCGGCGGCGACACGGGGCTGCGCGGCTACGCCATCGGCGAGTTTCAGGGGCCGAGCATGATGATCGCGCACGCCGAGCTGCGTACGGCGCCGCTCGCGATCGTCTCGCAGCGCTTCGGCGCCGTCCTGTTCGCCGACGCCGGCGACGCGGCCAGCTCGTTCTCCGCGCTGATCATGCGCGCCGACGCGGGCCTCGGGATTCGCTGGCTGATCCCGCAGCTCAACGCGTCGGTGATCCGCTTCGATTGGGCGGTCCCGTTCGTCGACGGAGATCTCACGATGGGCGGCACGCGCGCCGGGTTCCCCGGTCGCTTCAGCGCAGGGTTCCAGCAAATTTTCTAGTAGAGGGACCGCCCGGCGGCTTGGGCGTTGCTTTGCTCGGCGCCCCCGGCCGCGCCCCCTGTCCCCCGCTGGTCCACGCGGCGGAGCCGCGACGACGAGCCCGTCGTGTCGTCGCGCCCCGTCGGGCGCGGCTCCTTGCCCGGCCCCTCGTGAGGCCCCACATTGCGAGGAGCCAATGGTTGTTGGTGGCCTGGTCGTGCATCGCTTGGCTGTTCGCAGTTGGCTCGTTTGCGCGTTGATCGTTTGCGGGTGCGGGACGATCACGGTCGGGCCGAGCGACGGCGGCGGCGGGCCGCCGAGCTCCGTGACACCGTCGATCAAGACGGGGACCTCCGGCGGGTCTTCGCACGCCGACGCGGGCCGCGACACCGGCTCGTGCGCGGCGGGGCAGACGCGCTGTCCGGACGGCTGCGTCGATTTGCAGGCCAACGTCGCGGATTGCGGGGCGTGCGGTCACGCCTGCGCGGCCGGCGAGGTGTGCGATCGCGGCGCTTGCGCGCGCTCGTGCGCGCTTGGCCTCACCGTGTGCGGCGGCTCGTGCGTCGAGCTCGCGACGGACGCGGCGAATTGCGGGGCGTGCGGTCGAGCGTGTCGCGGCGGCGAGTCCTGCGTGGGCGGGCTCTGCTCGTGCGTCACGGGGCGCAGCTCTTGTGGCGGCCAGTGCGTCGACATGGCGGTCGATCCGACGAACTGCGGCGCGTGCGGCACCGCGTGCGAGGGCGGGCAGGCGTGCGTGGCCGGGAAGTGCGCCGCCGTGTGCGTCAACGGTCAGACGGCCTGCGCCGGCGCGTGCGTCGATACGACCAGCGACGTCGGCAATTGCGGCGCTTGCGGCGTCGCGTGCAGCGGCACGCAGCGCTGCGCAGGCGGCCGGTGCGGCGAGACCGGCTGCGCGAACGGCGGCACTCTGTGCGACGGGGCGTGCGTGGACACGCAGCTGGACCGCGCGCACTGCGGCGGCTGCGACCGCTCGTGCGACGGCGACAAAGAGTGCGTCGGCGGATCGTGCCAGGACCCGTGCGGAGAGGATCAGCTCCGCTGCGGGGCCTCGTGCGCGAAGGTGCTGTCGGACGCGCACAACTGCGGTGCGTGCGACAACGCGTGCGCGCCGGGACAACCGTGCAAGAACGGCGCGTGCGCGGCCTCGCCGTGCAAGGCGGGCGAGACGCTGTGCGGCCTGCTGTGCGTCGCGACGATGAGCGACGTCGCGAACTGCGGCGGCTGCGGACTGCCGTGCCTGCTCGGCCAGCGGTGCAAGAACGGCGTGTGCCAGCCGCGGTGACGCTTCAGTTCACGGCGGCGCCGTGTAGCGCTCTTCGATCGCCCGGCGCACGGCGGCGCGGCTGGGCGCCGGATCGGCCTCGCCCTCGGCTGCGGCGGCCTGCCGTTCGATCTCGGCGCGTTCGATCTCGGCGATCTCCTGCGCGAGGCCCTCGTCCTTGATGGCGTCGCGCGCCCATCGCGAGTAGTCGCGCGCGCGCAGGTGGTGCAGCCACGTGGCGGCGTCGACGCCGTCGCCGAGCTGCAGGAACAGCTGCAGGTTCTGGGCGCGCAGGTTGAGACGCCCGTCGGCGCCGCGGAAGTAGAAGCTGCTCTCGGGCCCGAGGTCCCCCTCGGCGTACTTCCGGACGTGCCGCCGGTGCTCGAGGCGTGAAGGCGCCGGGCGGATGCGGATCGGTCCGCGCGGATCGCCTCTGCGCCACACCAGCGCCTCGCCAGGGGCGAGCGGGCGCGCGTCGGTGATGGGCGCGGGCGTGCCGCGCGCCGCGGAGAAGGCGGCGATCGTTTCGGCGGGCGTCTTCCCGATCGCCATGACCCACTCCGCGGCCGCGACGGCGGCCTGCGCGACGTGCTCGGGGTGCACCGTCACGAGAATCGAGCCCGGCAGATTCGTCAGTAGGGATCGCCCGTCGCCACCGGACGCCGGCACCAGGTGGTGGGCCTCTTCGACGACGATCCAGTGCGGCCGCCCGAAGCGGGCGCGCAGCTCGCGCAGCGCGGGCAGCAGGGCGCCGAAGAACGCGGGCCGCAGCGCCAGCGCGAGGCCGACGAGGTTGACGACGACGTTCTCCGCCGGCTTGGCCAGCACCTCCCTGACCTCCTCGACGGTGGGCACCGAGTGCGCGTCGCCGAGGACGATCGCGCGTTCGTAGCTGCCGTAGTCGCCCTCGGGATCGATGATGACGTGCTGGTAGCCACGGTTGGACAGACGCTCGCCGATGCCGGCGATCGCGGTCGACTTGCCCGCGCCCGAGGTGCCGGCCACGAGCAGCGACACTCCGTAGGCGGGCAACGAGATCTCGGCGCCCGTCTCGAGCGCGCGTCCGAGCGGCAGGTCATGACGCGCGAGGCGCGGGCCGAGCTCCTCGAGGTCGGTGGCGATGAGGCGTTCGGCCAGCTCGGCGACGCCGGCGCCGTGGCTCGCCGCCGTCACCAGGTCGGCGCGCTCGCGCAGCGAGGGCAGCGCGTTCGCCACGGCCACGCCGCACTCGCAGGCGGCCAGCAGCGCGTGATCGTTCTCGGCGTCGCCGACGGAGACGGCGTTGTGGGCCGAGAGGCCCAGACGCTCGAGCGCGGCGCGCAGCCCGGTCGCCTTGTTGGCGCCCGAGGGCAGCACCATGACGGCGCCCTTGT
The DNA here is from genome assembly GCA_035548155.1 of Polyangia bacterium. GTDB lineage: Bacteria > Myxococcota_A > Polyangia > Fen-1088 > Fen-1088 > DASZFV01. The sequence continues at coordinate 22,883 of DASZUD010000127.1, read as the reverse complement.
TGAAGATCACCTGCAGCTCGAGGCCTGCGTCTCGGATGGTCTCGAGCACCGTCTCGGCGTGCGGCTGCCAGGTGGCGACGATCACCGCGCCCACGGCGACGTCCGTCACGCCTCTTCGCCGCAGCTCTTCGATGAACGACGCGGGCGGCGCCTCGGCGAGCGCGACCGACTCGCGCGAGCGCGGCACGTGCAAGAGGCCGCCGTTCTCCGCGACGATCATGTCGAACGCCCCGAAGTCGGGGCACACGGACCTGAGATCGTCGAGGCGGCGGCCCGTGACCAGCACGATCCGCCGCCCGCTCGTGCGAAGGCGCGCCAGCGCGTCGAAGGTCGACGCGTCGACGCGCCCGTCGTGTGCCAGCGTGCCGTCGTAGTCGCACGCGAGGAGTTGGTAACGCAAGGCCCGCCGATCAGGACTCAGGGATGCGCCGGCGGGCCCTGATCGATCACGGTGCGTCTAGGGCACGAAGTCGATGCGACCGAGGACGCCGCGATCTTCCATCGCGCCGCCCGCCGTGAAGAACAGCTGGTTGTGGGTAGCCCCCGGCGTGTCGTTCCCGAACACGAGCGCCCACAGCCCCGGCGCCACGATGTTCGCGCCGCCGACGTCGTTCATCGACCCGAGCAACGCGCCCGTCGTGGCGTTGTAGGCGTTGATGTGACCGTCGCCGAAGTTGCCGACGATGAGCGCGTTCGGGAACCCGCCGAAGTCCGCCGGCGCCATGGCCAGGCCCCACGGTGAGTTCAGCATGCCCTGCGAGATGAGCCGCGTGACCAGCACGCCGTCGAAGTCGAACACGTCGACGTAGCCGTTGCCCACGCCGGGGACGTCGTCATGCATCGCCGCGTCCTGCTTGGCGTACGTCACCCAGATGACCGAGCCGTTGGCCTGGATGCCGAACGGCGCGAAGCCGGCTGGGATGTTCGGGTCGGCGAAGCCGCCCGTCGTCGTGACCTTCGCGTAGTTGGCGTCGAAGACGTCGACCCGCTTGTTGTGGAAGTCCGTCGCGTAGAGGCGCGAGATGTTGTTTCGCAGCGCCATCGTGAGGCCCTTGTAGACGGCCATGGCCGGCGAGTTGTCGACGCGGACCACGCCCGCCGCGCCCGCTTGCCAGCCCACGATCGTGCCGTCCTCGCTGTCGAAGATGAACTTGTCGCCCATGAACACCGTCGTGGGATTGAACACGAGCCCGGTCGGGGCCGAAGGCGGCGCGCCGCCGTCGGCGGTCGGGATCGTGACCACGAGGGGCTGAGGCAGGCCCGACGACGCGTAAACGGTCGAGACGCCGGTGCCGTTGTCGGCCACCCAGATCGGCCCCGTGGGGTTGAACGCGAGACCCCACGGGTTGACGAGGTTCGGGTCTACGAAGGGGCCCGAGGCGTCCGCCGCGTCGATGGGCCCGCCGTCCGCGAGGGTGGGGGCATCAGGGGTGCCACCGTCGGGCGGGAACCGATCGAGGACCAGCGCCGTGGCCGCGAAGCGCGGCGCCTTCGGGCCGTCGACGGCCGCGTCGACGGCCGTGTCCGTGCTGGTGTCGGTCGCGGCGTCGACGGCGACGTCCGCGGGAGCGTCGACCGCGGTGTCCTGCGCCGTGTCCGTCGTCGCCGTGTCGCCCACGTGGTCGATCCGCAGATCGATCGCGGCGTCGATGTGGTCGTCGTTGTCGCTTCCGCAGGCCATCAACGAGAACAGGGGAACGATTAGTGCAACTCGTGAAATCTTCATCGGAACGCCTCCGCCCAGGTCAGTGCGCCGGGCAAGATAGGTCGGCGATGAGGGGGTGCAAGCGCGCGACCACCAAAAAGTCGTGCGCTCAATCGACGAGGATGCCGAGGCGAATCGTGAGGGGTAGGCCGTACCAGCGCGACGACGACACGTACGACAAGGCCGGCGAGTCGACCGCGATCTCCACGAGCGCGAGATCCAGCGCGACGGACAGCTGGCCCGCGACGTCGGCGCCGAACGAGCTGCCGTACTGCGCGCCGAGGCGCAGCGCCGCGGGCGTCAGGACGACGGCCAGCTTGCCCGGCAGGAGATAGCGCCCGAGCGCCGGCGCGAGCGTGACGGCGTTGCCCTCGGTGCCTCCCAGCGTGCCGTGCTGGACGGCGGCGGCGATCAGCGGCACGAAGCCCGCGCGTCGGTTCCAGCGATCGCGGTCCCAGCGCAGGTCGGCTCCGGCGGTCACCCACTGATTCCTCGTCGTCGACCCGGTCGTCGCCGCGAACCAGACGCCCCAGGTGTGGGTCGTCATGCGGTAGGCGAGGACGTCTTCGGGGCGCGGCGGCTGCCAGGCGCGCACGACCTCGGGGGGCAGGTCGGGCTCGTGCGGATCGTTCTCGTACGATCGCCCGAGCGCCAGCGCGAACACGGAGCCGCTGAGCGCGCGATTGGCCCACGACCATCGCGGCCCCTCGAGCGTGAGCCACAGCGAGTGTGGCAGCGGCACGATGAGGACGGCCGTCGTCGCCGTCAGGCTGGCCGAGCAGTGTTCGAAGGAGGTGCCGCAGGTGCCCGCGACGCCGATGGGGGCGAAGCCGAACGAGAAGCGTTGGATGATGGGGAGCGCGAGCCCGAGGCCGGCCGCCGCGACGAGCGAGCCGCGCCCGTCCTCGCGCATGTAGCCCGCGCCGCCCGTGAGCAGCAGCGCGAAGGGCAGGGCGGGCCCGAAGAAGAGGCGGCTGGTCCAGGCGCTCGCGCCCCAGCCGCCGCCGCGCGTGACGCTGCCGCGCAACCCCAGGAATCTGTCCGTCCGCTCCTTCCCGATGGTGGACCGATGGGGTGGGGGCTCGAACGGCGCCACGGCGCTCGCGAGGTGCATCGAGACGTAGCGCTCCCACAGCGCGCGGTCCTCCGGAGCTTCAGAGATCGACGGAGGCCGGCCCGCGGCGGCCGCCTGCGCGCGCACCCGGTAGACCAGCACGACGAGGTCGAACACGGCGTCGGCGGCGGCGCGCGCGCGTGGTGTGAGGCAGCTCTCCGGGACGGCGTATGGGTTCAAGAACGCCGTACACGGCTGGCCGTCGTCCGACGAGCCGTCGCGCCGCAGATAGTCGGCGTCGCGCCGATCCGTCACCGCGTGGTGCGTCTCGGACGGGAAGCTGGCCGTGCCGCGCCGGAAGTACGCCGGCCAATCGAGCAGCGTCCAGGTGAGCAAATATCGGATGCGGTTGTCGGCGTCGCGCGCGACGTGCGCGGCCGAGAACGAGTCCTCGATCGCGTGGACGAGGCTGTACATGCCGACGAGGCGCGCGCGGGCGAGGCGCGGATCGCGCGCGATCCCCTCCAGCGCGACGCCGAGGATGCGCACGCAGCGGGTGTACGCGTCGGTGACCAGGCCCTCGGGCACGCCCATCCGTGGATCGAGCGGCGTGAGCCCGTCGCTGGTCTCGGCCATGAAGTGCTGGCACTGCGCGCTGGCGTTGAGCTGGCGGTTGATGATCAAGTCCGCCGCGCTCGCTCCCAAGATGGGCCAGAACGCCAGCGGGCGTTCGAGGCGGTCTCGCGGACCGCAGCCGTGCGAGCGCTCGTCGAAGCACGGCGGCTCGAGCAACACGCCGTCCGCGACGAGCGCGCCGAGGAGCTCGCGGCCCGAGACCTGCGTCTCGGGGACGAGCGGCAGCGCGAGGAGCCGCTTGTACGCGGTCGCCTCGATGACGGCGTGTCCGGCGAGATCGAAGGCCCAGGCGGGGGCGGGCGCGAACAGCGTCGCCGCGGCCACGCCGAACGCCAGCCACAGCTTCGGCTTGGGTTTCGCCTTCGCCTGCGGCTTCGGCCCCACGCGAGGAAGGTGGGCCGGACCGTCGCGCCGTCAAGGTGCCGCGGCGGCGGCTGCGCCCAGCGGGCGCTCGAGCGCCCGCGGCAACGTCACGGTGAAGGTCGCGCCCTGGCCCGGCTCGCTGTCGACGCGCAACGATCCATGGTGCGCCCGCACGATCTGCGCGCTGATGTAGAGCCCGAGGCCGAGCCCCCCGAAGTGGCGCGTCGAGACGGCGCGCTCGAAGCGTTCGAAGATGCGCGCCTGGTCGGCCTTCGAGATGCCCATCCCGTGATCGCGCACCGCGATGATCGCCTGCGCGGCCGTCTCCTGCACGCTGACCTCGATGGGGTGGCCGGCGCCGAACTTCATGGCGTTGGTCAGCAGGTTGGTCAGCACCTGCTCGACGCGCAGGCGGTCCCAGCGGCCCGTGACGTGCTCGGGCATCGTGACGGCGACCGGGCAGCCCGAGCGCTGCAGCTCGGGGCCCATCGCGCGGAGCACGGTGTTCAGCAGCTCGTGCAGATCCAGCTCCTCGGTGCGCAGCCACAGGCGCTTGCTCGCGAGGCGCGTCACGTCGAGCAGTCCGTCCAGCAACGTCGAGAGGCGCCGCGCCTGGCTCTCGATGATGGAGACGTTGCGGCGCGCCGCCGTAGCGTCCGGGAGCCCGCGCGCGATCGCGCGATCGAGCAGCTGCGTCTGCAGGAGCAGCGACGTCAGCGGCGTGCGCAGCTCGTGCGCGGCGACCGCGAGGAAGTCGTCGCGGGCGCGCACGGCGTCGAGCGCCTCGAGCAGCAGGCGTCCGTTCTCGAGGCTCGCGGCGGCGCGCCCCGCGAGGTCCCGCGCGAGCACGACGTCCTCCGGGCCGTAGCGGTGCGGATCCGAGGCGGAGAACAACATCAAGACGCCATCGACGCCCGACCGACCCTCGATCGGGACGCACAGCATCGATCGGACGCCGAGCTCGCGGACCACGTGGAGCACCTCGGGATCGCGCATGCCCACGATCGTCCACCCCGTCGAGTCCGGCAGGAGGTGCTCGTCCTGCACGTCGTCGTAGCGCGCGATCTCGCCCGTGCGGAAGACGCGCGCCGCTCCCTCGGGCGCGGCGGGGTCGGGCAGGCAGTCCTTGAGCTTGCGCAGGAGCGCCATCTTGTTGGGATCGCCGTGCGCCCACGCGACGAGGGCCGGGCCTTGCCCCCAGCCGCGGTGAATGACGTAGCTCCAGTCGGCCAGCGCGGGCACGGCCAGCGCCGCCAGCGTGTCCAGCGTCTCGCCCGCGTGCCGCGTTTGCGCGAGGCGCCTGCTGCCCTCGACGAGCAGCAGCAGGCGCGCGTTGGCCACCTCGGTCTCGATGCGCGCCTTCTGCTCCTTGAGCAGCAGCTGATCGCGAGCCGAGCGCAGCCGCACCTGCTCGCTCAAATCGAGCACGAAGGCGACGCCCGTGAGGGGCCGCGTCGCGGGGTGCTCGAAGGTGGCCGAGCCCAGCAGCACGGGGATGCGCGTGCCGTCCTTGGCGACGAACACCTTCTCGAAGGGCTCGCAACGTCCTGTGGCCGCCAGCTCCGCCAAGGCGCGCTCGTCGCGCGGGCGCAGCTCGGCCGGCGTGCGGTCGAGCCAGGACACGGCGTGCGCGCGCAGCTCCTCCCGGCTCGCGCCGATGAGCCGCAGAAACGCGTCGTTCGCCTCGGTCACGAGGCCCGACTCCTCCCAGAAGAAGACGCCCATGACGTTGGCGTCGACGAGGCGGCGCAGGTGCGTCTCGCTCTCCTTGAGCGCGCGGGCCGTGCGCGCCTGGTCGGTGATGTCGAACGACACGCCGATCGTGCCCACGATCTTCTCGTCGCGATCGCGGAACGGCTCGACGCGCGTCTGGAACAACCGATCGAACCAGGTCATCTCGAAGCTCGTCGACTCGCCGCGCAGGGCGCGGATGTGCTGGGCGATCCCGGGGTGGTTCGGATCGCCCGAGTGGAAATAGCTGTAGAGCGACGTGCCCAGGATCGAGATCTGGTCCGGGTCGAGCCGCAGCGCTCCCAGGCCCCCGCCCGCGCTGAAGGTGAACCGCAGCTCCTTGTCCGTCGTCCACACGATGGCGGGCAGCCGATCCAGCACCATGCGCTGGATGGTGTCGGTGTCGCGCAGCTGGCGCTCGGCGGCCAGGCGCTCGGAGATGTCGAAGCCCGTGAGGACGATCGTGGCCTTCGCGGCGTCACCCGCGAGCCGCAGGACGCGCACGTCCCAGTCGACGACGCGCGGTGGAGCGCCGTCGTGCTTGAGATGAAAGAGGAGCGCCGGGGGCAGCCGCTCGGGCGCGCCGTCCTTGAACGCGGCCTCCAGCATCGCGCTCTCCCCGGGCAGCGCCGCCAACTCCCACAGGGGCGGGGTGGCCGCCTCTTTGAGGCCGGTGACGCGCTCGACGGCGTGGTTGAAGCCGCGGACGATGCCGCCGTGATCGACCACCAGCATCAGGACGCGTGAGGCGTCGAGCGCCGCGCGGAGGAGCTGCGGGTCGGCCGCGAGCGCGTTCGCCGCCCCAGCCATCAGCTCTCCGCGGCGCCGCCGTACCTGTCGATCACGTCCAGGAGGTCCCGCAGATCGAAAGGCTTTCTCAGGGTGGGGAAGCGCGCGGCGCTGCCCAGCTCACGCCCGAACGCCGTGATGACGACGATGGGGACGCCCGCGAGGTGGTCGTCGTCGCGCAGCTTGTCGATGACCTGCCAGCCGTCCATGACCGGCATCATCAGGTCCAGCAGGATCAGCCGCGGCGGCGGGTGATCCTGCAGCCACTCCAGCGCCTCCTGCCCGTTGCCGGCGATCGCCGCCGGCTGGTGCTCTTGCTCCAGCGCCTCCTGGACGGTCTCGCGAATGGACTGATCGTCGTCGACGATCAGGACCACGCCGTCTCGCTCCTGCTGGACGTCCACCGCACGTCTCCCCGAGGCCCGTCAGCGACGGGACCCGAGGAAGAATCTGCGGCCGCCCGCGCGACCTCACAAGAGGTCGGGCGGTGCTACCGGCGCGGCAGCTTGTTCGCGAGCGCGGCCGCGAAGGGATTGTTGAAGGGCGTGCTCGGTCGCGCGGGCGGCGGCGCGGGCGAGCGCGGACCGCCGCCGCCGAACGTGCGGCCTCGATCGTCACGGCCCGTCGGGCGCGGCCCCTCGGCGCGCCCTCGGGCTGCGCCGGATACGTCTCGCGGCGCAGGCGCGCCCGCGGCGCGTTCGCTCTTCATCGTCAGCGCGATCTGCTTCTTGTCCAGCTTCACCTCGAGCACGCGCACGGTGACGCGATCGCCCGCGCTCACGACCTCGCGCGGATCCTTCACGAACTTGTCGGAGAGCTGCGAGATGTGCACCAGACCGTCCTGGTGCACGCCGATGTCGACGAACGCGCCGAAGTTGGTGACGTTCGTCACGATGCCCGGGCACGCCATGCCGGGCGTGAGGTCCTTGAGCTCGTGGATGTCGGCGCGGAACGAGAACGGCACGAACGAGTCGCGCGGATCGCGGCCCGGCTTCTCGAGCTCGCGCACGACGTCGGCGAACGTGAAGGCGCCCAGCTCGTCCTCGAGGTCCTTCGCCTTCTTCACCTTGTCGACGCCGCCGCCCACGAGCGCGGACGTCTCGACGCCCAGGCGCCCGGCCAGCCGCTCGAGCGCCGGGTAGCGCTCGGGGTGCACGCCCGTGTTGTCCAGCGGGTGCGCGCTGTCGGGCACGCGCAGGAAGCCCGCCGCCTGCTCGAAGGTCTTCTTCGAGAATCGCGGCACGTCCAGCAGCGCCTCGCGCGAGGTGTAGAGACCCGCCTTTGCGCGGTGGTCGACGATCGCGCGCGCGAGGCCCGGTCCGATGCCCGAGACGTGCGCGAGGAGGTGGTACGACGCCGTGTTGACGTTGACGCCCACCTGGTTCACGCACGAGTCGACCACATCGTCGAGGCTCTTCTTGAGGCCCGTGGGCGAGACGTCGTGCTGGTACTGGCCGACGCCGATGCTCTTCGGGTCGATCTTCACGAGCTCGGCCAGCGGATCCTGCAGGCGCCGCGCGATCGAGATCGCGCCGCGCACGGTGACGTCCAGCTCGGGGAACTCCTCGCGCGCCGCCTCGCTGGCGCTGTAGACGCTGGCGCCCGCCTCGCTGACCATGACGACGGGCACGTCGATCTCGAAGTGACGCAGCGTCTCGCGCACGAACGTCTCCGTCTCGCGGCCCGCCGTGCCATTGCCCACGGCCACGGCACGGATGCCGCCCTTCTTCACGAGCTCGGCCAGCACGGGCGCCGCCTGCGCCTTGCCCCCCGGCGTCTCGAGGTGCACGACGCCCGAGCCGACGTACTTGCCCGAGGCGTCGACCAGGGCCAGCTTGCAGCCCGTGCGCAGCCCGGGATCCACGCCCAGCACGGGCTTCGAGCCATAGGGCGCCGCGAGCAGCAGCTTGCGGACGTTTTCAGCGAACACGCCGATCGCGGCGGCGTCGGCCACCTCGCGCAGGGCCTTGTGGACCTCGCTCTCGATCGACGGCGCGACGTGGCCCTTCAGCGCGAGGCGCCCGGCGCGCTTCATCAGCGCCGCGCCGGCGAAGGCGGGCTTCGGGCAGGCTTCGCCCTCGAAGCGGGCCGTGAGCTCGTCCATCAGCGGATCGGTCGTGCCGTCCTCGGACAGCGCGCCGCCCAGCGACAGCACGAGCTCCTCCTCCATCCACCCGCGGCGCATCGCCAGGTAGCGGTGGGAGCTCGCGGGCTTCATGAGCTCTTTCACCGACTCCTGGTACGCGAAGTAGTTCTCGAAGCGGCTGGGCGTCTTGGCCTTCTCGCCCTTCTTGGTGCGCGCGCAGCCGCGCTCGAAGTAGGCCGCGCGCACCTCGGCGCGCAGGCCCGCGTCCTCGGCCAGGCGCTCGGTGACGATGTCGGCCGCGCCCGCGAGCGCCGCGGCGACGTCGGCCACGTTCTTGCCGGCGTCGACGAAGCTGGCGGCGCGCGCCTCGGGCGTTTCGGCGCCCGCGTCGGCCTCGCCGTGCGCGCACGCCCACAGCCAATCGGCCAGGGGCCCGAGGCCCGCCTCGCGCGCCGCCTGCGCCTTCGTCTTTCTCTTCTGCTTGTAGGGAAGGTAGATGTCCTCGAGGGCCGTGAGGTCGAACGTGCCGCGCAGGCGCGCCTCCAATTCGGGCGTCAGCTTCCCCTGGCGGCCGATCTCCTCGACGATGAAGGCCTGGCGCTTGCCGATCTCGTCCCAGCGCTCCTTCGCCTCCAGCACCTGCCGGATCGCGACCTCGTCCAGGTTCCCTGTCTGCTCCTTGCGGTAGCGGGCGATGAAGGGCACCGTCGCGCCGCCCTCGGCCAGCGCCAGCACGGCGCGCGCGCCGGCGTCGGGGATCTGCGGGTGCTGCTCGTGGAGCCAGGTGGAGAACGTCACGGTGGCCGTCGGCGTCGACATGGGGCCGTAGAGGCTATCCACACCGCTGCGATCGGGAAGCTTGAAAACCGCGAATTTGCTCCCTCGAGCGCGCGATTCGAGGTGTCGAAGTGGGGAAGCGTAGTATTCTGGGGGCGCAGTTGGGCAGGCGCAGCAGCAACAAGGGTTGGTCTTTCCCTCTGGCGGGTGTTTTGTCCCCGCTCGCCTCGTTGGCGGCCGGCATGTTGCCGTCGCGCGCGGGCACGGCGTCGCCGGCCGGAGACGGCGTGCTGGTCGGCGCGCCCGGTCTCGGCGCCGCCGAGGCGCACAGCATGCCGCGCTCGCGCCTGCGTCGATCGCTGCGGGCGTGCACGGCCGAGGGCCTGTTCTCCGAGGTCGTCAACGCCTGCGCGGGCGGCGCCGTACTCACGGGGTGGGCGATCTACCTCCGCGCGGGCCCGCTGCTGACGGGCATCGTCGTCGCGCTGCCGCAGATGGCGCAGCTCTTTCAGATACCCGCCGCGTGGAGCACGTCGTGGCTGGGCCACCGCCGTGCGGCCGTCACGCTGGTCGCGGCCTCGCGCCAGGTCGTGCTGCCGCTGTGCGCGCTGCCGTTCCTCCCCGTGGGCGACGCCACCAAGCGCGCCATCCTCTTGGGCGTGGCCTCGCTCGCCGCGGTGCTCGCGATCCTGGGCAACAACGCCTGGGTTTCGTGGATGGCCGATCTCGTGCCGCGCCGGATCCGAGGGCGCTACTTCGGGCGGCGCACGGCGCTGTGCACGATGGCTGGCGCCAGCACGGCGGCCGCCGTGGGCCTGCTGATCGACTGGGCGCGGCCGCGCGGCGCGACGGGCGCGATGTTGGCCGTGCTGCAGCTCGCCGCGTGCGGAAGCGGCGTCGTCACGACCGTGCTGATGCTGCGCCAGCACGATCCGACCCCACCTTCACCCGGCGCGGCGCGGCCTCCCTGGCCCAGCCTCGCCGACGCCTTCGCGCCGCTGCGCGACGCTTCGGTGCGTGGCCTCTTGCGCTACGTCGTGGTGTGGAACCTCGCCGTGGGCATCGCGGGCAGCTTCTTCGCGCTGTTCATGCTGAATCAGCTGCACATGGCGTTCGCGCTGGTCGCGCTCCAGGGCGCGGGCACGGCCGCCTCGCGCGTGCTGGCGGCGCCGCTGTGGGGGCGCCTCATCGATCGGCTGGGCGCGCGTCCCGTCATGATCTCGTGCGCGTTCGGCGTCGCCGCGGTGCCCCTCATCTGGCTGCTCCCCACGCCGGCGCGCCTGTGGCCGCTCGCGCTCGATTCTTTGTTCGCCGGCGTCTTCTGGGGCGGCCACAACCTGGCCATGTTCGTCCTGCCCCTCACGGCGACGCCGCGCCGCGGGCGCCCGCACTACGTCGCCGCGATCGCGACGGCGGGCGGCTTCGCCTTTGGCCTCTCGACCATCGCCGGCGGCGCGCTGGCCCAGCGCCTGCCCGCGGTTACGACGATCGCGGGCCGGCCGCTGCAGAGCCTCCAGGTGCTGTTCGCGCTGTCGGCGCTGGCGCGCTTCGGGGCGGCCTTCGCGGCGCTGCGCATCCACGAGCCGGCGGCCGCGGGCGTGGGCGCGCTGTTCAGCGAGGTGCTGCGCCGCAAGCGCCGCGCGACGCCCGGCGGCGGCTCCCCGGGGCCGGGCACGCTGGCCGCCTGACGCGCACCAACACGAAGCGGGGAGCGCGACGAAGTGCCGCGCACAAACGCCCGATCGCGCGTGATACGGTGACTCCAGAAAGGCGTCGATTGACGAAGAAGGTCTCGCGCATTCTCCTCTCCGTCGTGTCGTTGTCCGGCCTCGCGACGTCCCAGGGTTGTTCCTACCTGTTCGTCCAGCCGGCCCCGCCGGGGCCCCGGCGAAGTGCGTCCGTCAACTGCACCACCAACCGCGCGGCGCCCGTCATCGACACCATCTTCACGGCGACCAACCTGGCCTCGGCGGCCTACGTCGCCGGTCAGGACGACGCGACGAACAAGGGCCAGGCCGTCACGCTCGGCCTCGCCGTGGCCGGCCTGTGGTTGTCGTCGGCGATCTACGGCTACGCGAAGACCAGCGAGTGCGAGGACGTCCTGGCCGAAGACGACCAGGGGCCCTACCGCCCGGCGAACTACAGGATGGTCGTCCCCGGCGGTCAGCCCTACAACCACCCGTCGGCGCCGCCGCCCAGTTACGGGCCGCCGCCCGGCTACGCGCCGCCGCCCGGTTACGGGCCGCCGCCCGGCTATGCGCCCCCGCCCCCGAGCGCGCCTCCCCCGACGCCAGCGCCCCCTGCCGCCGCGCCCACGGCGCCCGTCGCACCGCCCGCACCGCAGAACATGGACACCGAGCAGCCCTGAGCGCGGCGCTCAGCTCGATCGGCCCGTAATACGGTGGCCCCAGAAAGGCGTCGATTGACCAAGAGAGTCTCGCGCATCGTGCTCTCCGTGGTGTCGTTGTACGGCCTGGGGGCGGGCCAGGGGTGTTCGTTCCTGTTGGTCCAGCCTCCTGCCGAGCACGCCGAGCGCGCCGACAGGATCACCTGCACCACGAACCGTGCCGCGCCCGTGATCGACACCATCTTCATGACGACCAACCTGGCCTCGGCCGTCTACGTCGCCGGCCAGGACAACGTGAAAAACCAGGGCGAGGCCATGGTGCTCGGGCTCACGGTGGCGACCCTCTGGATGTCGTCGGCGATCCTACGGCTACACGAAGACCAACCGGTGTGAGGCGCTGACGTCAGACGACTACGAACCGCCCGTGCGCGCGCGCTGGACGGTCACACCCCGGGCCTACGGTCACATCGCGGCGCCGGCTCCGCCCCCCGAGGCCGAGCCTGCGCCGCCGCGTCCGGCCGCGCCGCCACCGCCGCCGCCGCCGCGACCGGCCCTCCCTCCGGCGCCTCCCGGACCGCCGGTCCCGCAGAACGTCGACGACGAGACCCCTTGAGCGCGGGTCAGCGCGGGTCGGGCGCGAGGCCCAGGCGCCGCGCGAGGTCGGACGTGAACACGCCGTTCGGATCGTACTTCGCCTTGATGGCCAGGAAGCGATCGACGGCGGGGTACATCGCTCGGAACATCGCCCGTTCCAGGTACGAGTCCTTGCCCAAATAAACGCGGCCGCCCGCCTCGAGCACCATGGCGTCGAGGCGCCGCACGAGGGCCACGGTGTTCTGGCGCACGGGGAAGTCGATCGCGAAGGTGTAGCCCTCGCGCGGGAACGACAGCACGCCGCCGCTCTCCTTGCCGAGCCGCTTGAGGACGTTGAGGAAGGGCAGCTCTCCCGACGAGAGGATGGCGCCCAGGATGTCGCCGAGGCGCGCGAGGCCGTCGGCGAACGGGATCACGAACTGGTACTGCGTGAAGCCGCGGCGCCCGTAGCCGCGGTTCCAGTAGGCGATCTTGTCGAGCGGATAGAAGAACTCTTCGTAGTGGCCGAAGGCGGGCGTGCGCCGCTGGATCCGCTGGATCACGGCGTTGACGGCCCGGATCGTCAGCGGGTTCAGCGTGGGCTCGGGCAGCTCGAAGGGCACGGTGAGCTTCGGCGGGCCCGAGACGCGCAGCGGATCCTTCGCCAGCGCGGGCGGCAGCTCGGCGCGCGTCGCGTGCTCGCCCAGCGCCAGCACGCCGCGGCCCATGCGCGCGCCCCCGGCCATGACGTCCACCGTCGCGACGGAGTAGGGGAACGTGCGGTCGTGCTCGTCCAGCGCCGCGAGCATGGACGGAAGATCGTCCGTGACGACGGCCTTCTGGCGGAAGTACGTGGTCTCGATCCTCCTCAGGCGGAGGCGCGCGTCCAGCACGACGCCCAGCAGGCCCATGCCGCCGAACGTGCCCCAGAACAGGTCGTCGTTCTCGTCACGGCTGGCGCGCACGACGTCGCCGCTCGCCAGCAACACGGTGATCGAGTCCACGCAGGCGCTGAAGCAGCCCTGCGCGTGGTGCGCCTTGCCGTGGATGTCGTTGGCGATGCACCCGCCCACGGTGACGAACTTCGTTCCCGGCGTGATCATGGGGAAGAAGCCGCGCGGGGCGAAGTCCTCGATGATCTGCTCGAGCGTGACGCCCGCCTCGCACGTGAGCACGCCGGCCTCGGCGTCGAACGCGAGGTATCGATCGAGGCGCCGCAGGCCCACGACCCGGCGGCCGCCGTTGAGGGCGGCGTCGCCGTAGCTGCGCCCCAGCCCGCGCGCGATCGTGCCGGCACGATCCAGGGCCGCCGCGACGTCGGCCGGCGTCTCCGGCTCGCGCAGCACGCACTCGGCACGCAGGTTCGCGCCCCACCCGGTGAGCTGCGTCGTCGTCTCGTGAGCCACTGTCGGATCCTCCGGCGATTCTATGCGCACCGCGCGGGTTCGACCAGGCGCGGCGCCGGCCCCGACCGCTGGTTCAGGGCCGCCTGCCGCCCCGACGCGCCGCGCGCCCGTGACGATTCGCCGCAGGCGTGGCCGGCGGCGCGAACCCCGTTGTCACGCGATTCCTCGTCGCGTAGCGTGAGCTTCGGATCACTCACGGATGTCGTCCGCGCGGTCGCGCTTCGCAATCATCTTCGTGCTGGTCGCCGGCGCCGGCGCGTGTGGCGTCGCCCTCAAGCGCGACCTCTCGACGATCCCGCAGGGGCAGGTCGGGTTCGACGATCTGTGCGGCGTGCAACCGTACTTCGACGCCATCGAGGCGGGGACCGGCACCGAGCCGACGGTGACCAGCGAGATCGAATCGGAAGGGACGGCGGAAAGCACGCGAGGCCCGAAGACGGTGCGCAGCGGGCGCACGCAGTTCCTCTTCGAGACCGACTTCCAGCTGGACGAGGTCTTCCGCGTGCTGGACGAGAACTGGAGGCGTTTGCCGCCCGGCCTCGACACGACGCCCGCGATCGAGCTCGAGGTGTACTGGACGGAGCGCGCCGGGGTCAAACGGGTCGTCGCCGATCGGGACGCCACGCTCTTCTTCGACGGCCGCAGCTACCCGCTGCCTTACAACGTTTGCCTGTCCGAGCTGCTGTTCGGGCGCGCTCTGTACGCGCAGCGCACCGTGGCGCGCGGCCTGCGCCCCACCGCGACGAAGCCGCTCGACCTCGCGCTCGACGCGGGCGCGCCCGACGCCGAAGACGCGCACGAGCCGCCCGGCGCCCTGCACGGCGAGCCTCGGATGGTGACGCCGCCTGCGCTCCCGCCGCCGCCGCCCGAGCGAATTCGGTGAAGGCCTAGGCGCGCCGCCGCGCGCGTTCGTGATAGTGTTCGGCTCTCGATGCCGTTCGCCCGCCCGCTCGCCTGGTTCCACGCCGCTGCCGTCAAGTCGACGGCCGCCAAGCGTTCCATTGGCCAGCCGAGGTCGGGTTTGCGCATCGGATAAAACCGAGGAGAAAAGCGAACCCACCCGGCGAAAGCGGGTGGGTTCCTCGGACCGCCCGCGCGCCAGAAAGAGAGATGGCCGTGAGCGACGTCGGTCCCGATCAACCTCCCAGTACGTCCCCCAATCACCGCGCCCTGATGGTGCTGGCGTTCGCCGCCGTGTACCTCATCTGGGGATCGACGTACCTGGCCATTCGCGTCGGCGTGCGTTCGATCCCCCCGTTCTTGATGGCCGGCTGCCGCTTCGTGGGCGCGGGCAGCCTGCTCTATGCGCTGCTGCGCGCGCGCGGCACGCCCGCGCCGTCGCGCGGCGAGTGGGCCCGCGCCGCGCTCGCCGGCCTGTTGATGCTGACGACCGGCAACGGCCTCGTCAGTTGGGCCGAGCGGCAGGTGCCGTCGAACGTGGCGGCGCTCATCGTCGCGGCCGTGCCGCTCTACATGGCGCTGCTCGACTGGGCGCGGCCCGGTGGCAGGCCGCCCGCGCGCCGCGTGATGATCGGCATCGGCATCGGCGCCGCCGGCATGGTCCTCCTCGTCTCGGGCGGACACGACAGCTCGCGCGAGGTCAGCGTCGTCGGCATGGGCGCGATTCTCGTCTCGGGCCTCGCGTGGTCGGCCGGCAGCTTGTACGCGCGCTACGGCCGCATGCACGCGCACCCCGTGATGGCGGCCGCGCAGCAGATGCTGGCTGGCGGCGCGGCCATGCTGGCGATCGCGGCGCTGCGGGGCGAGCCCGCCGCGGTCGCGCGCGCCGGCGTGACGCGCGAGAGCGCGCTCGCGCTCGGCTACCTCATGGTGTTCGGTTCGATGGTGGCGTTCAGCGCGTTCGGGTGGCTCGTGAAGGCGACCACGCCCACGCGCATCTCCACCGTCGCCTACGTCAACCCCGTCGTCGCCGTCATCTTGGGATGGGCCATCCTCGACGAGCGCCTCGGGCCGCGCGCGATCGCGGGCGCGACGTTGATCCTCGTGGCCGTGCTGGCGATGACCCTTCGAGTGCCGGCGCGCCGTGCGCACGTCGCCGCCAAGGTGTGAGGGCGATCCGCCGCGTCGTCGCGTCGTGATGTCGGCGGGGGTCCTCGTGGTCTTCGCCGTCGACAACCAACGCGGGGGCCGCGAAGGCTGGTTCTCGGGCTCGGCGGCCTCGTCGTCGGCGGCTTGGCCAGGATCGCCTCGGCCATCGTGATCGACGCGGCGGCTGCCGAGATGCCGAGCAACTCACTCTCCGTCGCTTTACACCGACCATTCGCCGCGTCAGACTTTTGGCGTGGTTTGCAGGCGGTTTGAAGGATGAGGACCGAGCAGAGGCAGTGGCGTCGAAGCGCTGGCTGGAAGCCCGTCGGGGTGGGGGATCCCGCGAGGCCCGTGCCCTGGCGGCCGGACCTCGCCTTCGCCTTCGCCTCGCGCGCCGTGCTGGAAGACCCCGAATGCCTGCGTGCGCTGCGCGCGGAGCTGCCGCCGAGCACGACCGTGATCGGGTGCTCGACGGCGGGTGAGATCTGCGGAACCAGCATCCAGGACGACACGCTGTCGGTCACGGCCGTCGGCTTCGACCACACGCGCGTCCGCCTGGCCCGCCGGTCGGTGTCGGACCGCGCGCAAACCCGTTCGGCTGCGCGCGCCGTCGCCGCCACCCTCGACGACGAAGATCTCGTGAGCGTGTTCGTGCTGGCCGACGGACTCGGCGTCCAGGGTTCCGAGCTCGTGGCCGGCCTGACCGAGACGCTGGGGCCGGAGGTTGTCGTCGCGGGTGGCCTCGCCGCCGACGGTCCCTACTTCGACGAGACCGTCGTGCTGTCGCCCAACGGCGTCGAGAACGACGCGATCGTCGCGGTGGGCTTTTACGGCGAGCGTCTGAAGGTGGGCCACGGGTCGGTGGGCGGCTGGGATCCGTTCGGCCCCTACCGCCGCGTGACCCGTGCTTCGGGCCACACCCTCTACGAGCTCGACGGGAAGTCCGCGCTGGCCCTCTACAAGAAGTATCTGGGCGAGCACGCGGCCGGCCTGCCGGGGGCGGGCCTCTACTTCCCGCTGTCCGTCAGCCGCACGCGTGAAGAGCCGGCGATCGTGCGCACGGTGCTGTCCACGGACGAGCACGCCGAGTCGATGACCTTCGCCGGGGAGATCCCCGAAGGCGCGCTCGCGCAGCTGATGCACGCGAACGTCGATCGGCTGGTCGACGGCGCGCTGAGCGCCGCGCGCGCGACCCAAGGTGCCGGCGCCCGCACCCCGGCGCTCGGCCTGCTCGTGAGCTGCGTGGGGCGCCGCATGGTGCTGCGCCAGCGCGCCGAGGAGGAGCTCGAGGCCGTGCGCGAGGTGCTGGGGCCGGGCACGGCGCTGTCGGGCTTTTATTCCTACGGCGAGATCGGTCCCAGCGCGCCGGGGGCCGCGTGCGAGCTGCACAATCAAACGATGACGCTCGTGACCCTGTCGGAGGTCTAGATGGCGCCCGAGCTCCACGCGCTCTTGCGGCGCCAACTTCGCCGCCACTTCGGCGTTCCCGACGCGCCCGACGGCCTGCGCGGGTTCGTCGAGCAGGTGAACGAGGCGTACCAGCAGGCCGAGGAAGAGCGGCGCATGATGGAGCGCGCGTTCGAGCTGTCGTCGCAAGAGCTCATGGACACGAACGCCGAGCTCGCGCAGGCGAGCCGCGCGAAGGACGAGTTCCTGGCGATGCTGGGCCACGAGCTTCGAAACCCGCTGGCGCCGATCGTGACGGCGCTGGACCTCGCGGGTGTCCGCGGCGTCTCTTCGATCGACGTGCGGGAGATCGAGCGGCCCGTGCGGCAGGTCCTGCGCCTCGTCGACGACCTGCTGGACATCGCGCGCGTCGCGCGCGGTTCGCTGGTGCTCGACAAGCGGCCGCTCGATCTATGGCGCGCCGTGCGGAACGCCGTCGAGGAGGTCCAGCCGGCCGTGCTGCAGCGCCGGCACACGCTGGAGGTCAAGGTGCCGCTGGGGCTCCTCGTCGACGGGGACGAGGTCCGGCTCACGCAGGTCGTCAGCAACCTCCTGGTGAATTCGGTGCGCTACACCGAGCCCGGCGGCCACATCACCGTCGCGGGCTGGCGCGACGGCGCCGAGATCGTGCTCAGCGTGCGCGACGACGGCCGAGGCATCGATCCCGCGGCGCTGCCGCAGATCTTCGATTCCTTCGGGCGGTCGCACCCGGCGGGGACGCAGCGCGGGCCGGGGCTGGGGCTGGGGCTCACGATCGTGCGCGGCATGATCGCCCTGCACGGCGGGAAGGTCAGCGCGCACAGCGACGGTCCCGGCCGCGGGGCGACGTTCGAGGTGCGGCTGCCGCTGCTGCCGCTCGCGATCCCGGAGCAACGCTCGGCCCCGCACGTCGCGACGGCGCCCGTGCAGCGGCGCAAGGTGCTGATCGTCGACGACAACCAGGAGGCGGCGAACCTGCTGGCGGACGCGCTGACGCTCTCGGGGCACGACGTGCAGCTGGCGTATCAGGCCGACGAGGCGCTGAGCCGGGTGGATCACTTCGCGCCTGACGTCGCGCTGCTGGACGTGGGCCTCGCCGAGATGAGCGGGCACGAGCTGGGCCGGCGGCTGCGCCAGCGGCACGCCGCGGTGAAGCTGATCGCCCTCACGGGCTACGGACAGCCGTCGGACCGCGAGGCGAGCCGCCGCGCCGGCTTCGCGGCCCACCTCGTCAAGCCCGTGAGCCTGAGCCGGATCCTGGACGTGATCGACGGCTGCGCGCTGGGCTGAGCCTCGAACCTCACGCTCTCGTGCGGTCTGAAGCGCCGCGCGCTCGAGGTGCGCCAGCGCCTGCACCGAGACGAGGCCCACGCGGGGGCGTCGCGCCGCACGGCAAGCCGGCCGTTTCCGCCGTGGCGGAAATCCCAGGCGGCGTTGCAACCGCACACCTTGAATCGCGCAGGGTGAGTATCTAGGCTGCGGTCTTTGGTGTTGGAATGGGGAACTCACCGAGCCCGGCCCAAAACCGCCGCCGCCCTCGTGCGTCGGGAGCAATCGCGCTGGCGCTCGCTGGCCTGTGGGTCGGCGGCGCGACGCAGGCGGCCCAGCCTGCACCCGCGGCGCGCGCGCGACCGGAACCAGCGGCGACGACGGGCGGCGACGTCTCGATCGTCGACGGCGGTCGCGTCACGGACCACACGACCCCCGAAGGTGCGCGCCGCGACGGTCTCACGGTGATCGATCTTTCGGACGACTGGCTGCCGTATGTCTTTTCGGAGGAGCCCGACAAGCCGCAACCGTTGCGGCCCTATTTGATCGATCTCGCCAACGGTCGGTTCCGCTCGGGCAGCAAGTACGCGCGCGCGCGCGAGGATCGCTTCTTCGAAGCGTTCGGGATCTTCCCCAGCCTGAACCTCGTCCGGCGGCGGCTGGCTGATCGCAAGCGTCACGCCTGCCATGAGCGCGTCAAGGACGCCGTGCTCGAGCAGCTGTCGGCGAAGAACGTGATCCCCGCCGAAGAAGCGGAGAAGGTGCCGAACCCCGATCCGGCGACGGCCGCCGAGACCCCGATGATCACGACGGGGAAGACGATCTCGCCGCGACCTTTGACGGCGATCGAAAAGCGCGCCGTCGTCGCCATGCAGGCCCACCTGCGCTGCGAGGAGCTGCTGTCCGGCAGGGCGAGCCCGTCGCGGATGGATCGCCGCACCGTCGAGGGCCTCAAGGTCTATCAGCGGCTGCAGATGATCGCCGACAGCGGGAACGTCGACGCCGCCACGCGCGCGGCGCTGCTGGGCGACACGCGCGAGCAAGACTTCCGCGCGCTGCTGCGCGCGCTGCGCGAGCGGGTCGTCGACGCGACGGGGCTGCTCGAGGACGGTTCGGCCCTGGGCGTCCAGGGGACGGTGCAGGGCCGCGTCCTCGACAGCGAGGAGTTCCGGCCGCTGCCCGTGCCGGGGACGTCCGCCGAGGCGTCCCCGCCGGCCGAGGCGGGGGGCACCGCGGCCGAGACGTCCGCGAAGATCACGCCGGCGCCGGATCTGGTCGCGGCCGCGACCCAGGCGGCCAGCCAGGCGCTGGGCTGGACGTCACCGGACGCCGTCCTCGCGAGCACGCTGGTCGCGCCGCCGGCCGGGTCGCGCCGCCGCAAGCCGGCCGCGCGCAAGGGGCCCGCGCCGCTGCCCGCGGCGGTCGCGATCCGCCTGCCGCCGCCGCCCGCCTACCACGGCCCGAAGATGGATCTCCGCGCGGAGATCGACCGCGGCGACGTGGTCCTCGAGCGGCCCAAGCTGGACAAGGACGGGCACAAGAAGTGGAAGCCGCCGGTGGCCGACCGCCCGACGCTGACGCTGTACGCGCGCGTCGGCGATCACGAGGTGGCGCTGTCTCGCTGGCCCACGACGATCGGCGGCTGGAAGACGATCCAGAAGTCGGACGGCAGCATGGCGCTGAAGTACAAGGAGTCGATCACGGGCGACGCGCTGTGGTCCGAGGTCTTGGCCACCCCGACGTGGCACCCCGCGCCGGGCATGCCCACGCGCAAGCTGCTCATCAAGCAGGGCGACACCTTCGTGCCGAAGACCGAGATCATCGGCCCGGGCTACCGCGCGGCCTACGGGCTCGTCGCGATGGTGCACCACCAGATCGTGGGGCGCGACGACAAGGGCGAGCCGGAGCTGGTCGACTACCGCATCCGAACGCACGGCACCCCCGGGTACCGGTCAGTCAAGCGAGGTGAGAGCAACGGCTGCCACCGGCTGCACAACTACCTGGCGCTGCGCCTGGCGAGCTTTCTGGTGAAGCACCGCGAGAACGTGCGCGAGGGCTTGGTGCCCGAGGACTACGTGCGCAACGTCGAGTACAAGGGCCACAAGGTGGCCCTCGAGAGCGAGACCAAAGGGTATCGCTTCAAGCTGACGCCGCCCGTACCCGTGACCGTCCTCGACGGCGACGTGCACGGCAACGCGAAGGCGGTCAAGCGACTGGTCCCGCTGTCCGTCGCGCCGTAGCGCGCGGTGACCCGCGCCGCGCGCGACGAGCCGTTTCGAGGGGGCACCTGCGTTGCGCGCGAAGCGGACGGAGGCCCTGGCCTCCGTGGCCTCGCTCTCTATTTTCCGCCGCTCATCGAGATGAACGCGATCACCGCGTTCACGGTCGTGCTCGGATCGCCCGCGTGGGCCGATTCCTGGAGGAAGCTCCCCTCGTAGCGAAGGCCGGCGAGCCAGCTCATCTTCCCCTCGTCCCAGAAGCTCAGCTTGTAGCGCGCCTCGACGCGCAGCAGGCTCCAGGCCCTGGACGCCACCAGCAGGCCGGGGATCGCGTCGCTGCCATAGTCGACGTCGACGCCGAGGCGCCTCCACGCGACGCCGACGCCCAGCGCCGCGGGATCGTCGCTGTTGCCGTGGATCGCGCGAAGGCCGCCGGCGTTGTACCAGTTGAAGTAACGAAGGCCGAAGAGCAGCTCCTTGTTGACGACCCGGTAGGTCCCGGCGATGCCCAGGCGGAAGTCGCCGATCAGATCGAAGTCCGTGCCCCAGACGCCGTCGTAGGCCGAGTAGCCGGGGCCGAGGTTCGCGTACTTGACCTTCTCGTTGATGCCGCCCAGGGTGCCCGTGACGTAGTAGCTGAAGCCGACGCCGTCCTTGGTCGGGTCGTTCCCGCCCTCGAGCGCGAAGACCATCCCCAACGCCGTACCTTTGCTGTCGTATGTGCCCTGGGAGTAGAGGTTCGATTCGTCCCACGCCGGGCCGCTGCCGGCGCCCATTCCCAGCATGAGGCCGACGTGCGACGAGCCGGTGTACTGGGCCTGGGCCTCGGTCGCGGCGAACAGCGCCAGGGCGGCGAAGAGGGTCGAGGACAGGAGGGCGACGCGAAGACCTGCGTGGGAGGACATATTTTTGCCACTCTACCGATCGGCGGCCCCGGGCTCAAACTGAAGGCGACAAAATGTTGGCGCGGTCGGGCGCCGGGAGTCGCTAGACTGGCGTCATGCGCGCTATCGCCCTCGAGGAGCACGGCGGACCCGAGGTCCTCCGCGAGATGGATCTGCCGCCTCCCAGGCCGGGGCGTCACCAGGTCCTCGTCGAGGTTTGCGCCACGTCGGTCAACCCGGTCGACACGAAGATCCGGCGCGGCGGGGGCGCCACCCGCGCGATGCCCATCGTCCTCGGCCACGACGCGAGCGGCGTCGTGCGCGAGTGCGGGCCCGACGTCGAAGGCTGGAGCGCGGGCGACGCCGTCTACGGCTGCCCGCACCTGTTCGGCCCGGGCGCCAACGCCGAGCTCGCGCTGCTCGACGCGCGCGCCGCCGCGAAGAAGCCGACGACGATTGACGACGCGACGGCGGCGTGCCTGCCGCTCGTCGGCCTGACGGCGTGGGAGTCGTTGCACGATCGGGCGCGCATTCAGGCGGGTCAGACCGTGCTGATCCACGCGGGCGCGGGCGGCGTCGGCCACGTCGCGATCCAGCTCGCGCGGCTGCACGGCTGCCGCGTCATCACGACGGCGGGGCGCCCCGACTCGATCGCCTTTTGCCGCGACACGCTGGGCGCCGACGAGGTCATCGACTACACGAAGGAGGACTTCGCGGCGCGCGTGCGCGACCTGACGAGGGGTCGCGGCGCCGACGTCGTGCTGGACACGGTGGGCGAGGAGACGTTCCGGCGCAGCATCGACTGCGTCACGCCGGGGGGCCAGCTCGTGACGATCCTGGCGTCGACGCCCGGCGATCGCGCGCCGCTGCTGCTCTATCGCAGCATCACCGTCCACTACGAGTTCATGGGCGCGCGCGTGGCCAACGATCTCGACCCGGGGCGCCAGGGCAAGATCCTCGCGTCGCTCGCGCGGCTCGTCGATCGCGGCCTCCTGCACGTCCACGTCAGCGCCCGCTTCCCCCTCGCGCGCCTCGCCGACGCCCACCGGCAGATCGAGACCGGCCGAACCATCGGCAAGATCGCCGTCGTGGTGGCGGAGTAGCCGCGGCTCGAGCCGCGGCTATTGGGGCTGCGCGGTCAGCTCGGCGATCCGGGACTGCACCTCGTCGCGGTTCTTCGCCTTGGGCGCGCGCGCGAGGTAGCGACGGTAGTAGAGGACCGCTTCGTCGGGCCGCTGGCTGAGCCGCAGCGCCTGCGCGATGTTGTAGAGCATCGGCGCGTCGCCGCCCAGCTCGTACGTGCGCTTGTAGGCCTCGATCGCCTCGTCGAAGTTGCGCAGGTCGAAGGCGCGCGTCGCCTTCTGGTAGCTCTCCTTCATCTCTTTCTTGGCCGCGTCGCTCATGCCGGCGTGGGCGCTGCGCGGGCGATGGACCGTGGGTGCGGCGGGCGGCAAGGGGAGCATGGGAGGCAACGGGGCGGCGGCGCCGTTGGGGGCGATCGGTGCGGCGGCTGCGGGCTGCGCCGCCGGAGGCGCGGGCCGGGGATGAGCCGGCGGCACGGCGGCGGCGA
>DASZUD010000126.1:0-5937 GCA_035548155.1 Polyangia bacterium | reverse complement strand
CAGTGGGCGCACGCGCCGTTCTCCAAGTCGTAGCGCGTGATGGCGTACCAGTCGCGCGCGATGAGCGGGCGGGCGCAGCGCGCGCAGTAGGTGGTCTGTCCCTCGGCGTCGTGCACGTTACCGACGTACACGTAGCGCAATCCGGCCGCGAGCGCGAGCGCGCGCGCCCGGCGCAGCGTCTCGGGCGGCGTGGGCCGCACGTCCGTCATCTTGAAGTCGGGGTGAAACGCCGTGAAGTGGAGCGGCACGTCGGGCCCCAGGTTCTCACGGAACCAGCCGGCGAGACGGCGAATCTCGTCGTCGCCGTCGTTGTGCCCGGGGATGAGCAGCGTCGTCACCTCGAGCCACGTGCGCGTGTGGTGGCGGATCCACTTCAGCGTCTCGAGCACCGCCTCGAGGTGCGCGCCCGTCTGCTTCCAGTAGAACTGCTCGGTGAAGCCCTTGAGGTCGACGTTCGCCGCGTCGACGTCCGCGTACAGCTCGCCGCGCGCCTCCTCCGTGACGTAGCCGGCCGTGACGAGCACGTTCTTCACGTCGCGCGCACGCGCCGCGCGCGCGACGTCGACGACGTACTCCGCCCAGATCACCGGGTCGTTGTAGGTGTAGGCGATCGACGGGCAGCCGTGCGACGCGGCCAGCGTCACGATGTCGTCGGGCGTGTTCTCGCGAAGGCCGCCCTCGTCGAGCTTGGCCTTCGAGATGTCCCAGTTCTGACAGAACTTGCAGCCGAGATTGCAGCCCGCCGTCCCGAAGCTGAGGATCGGCGTGCCGGGGAAGAAGTGGTTGAGCGGCTTCTTCTCGACCGGATCGACGGCGAACCCCGTCGAGCGCCCGTAGCCGAGCTGGACGAGGCGTCCACCCCGATTTTGGCGCAGGAAGCAGAACCCCGGCTGGCCCTCGGACACCCGGCAAGCCCGTGGGCACAGCGTGCAAAGCACCTTGCCGTCCGGCTCCGCCCGCCACCAGCGGGCCTCGTGTAAATCGCCCGAATTCACGCAGAAAGCTTAGCAAGTCGTTTTCTCGCCGGAAGCACTCGCGCTAACATCCCGCCCGTGCCGCGCGCCCCCTCCCCCGAGTGGCTCGCGAGGGTCGACGAGGCCCTCGCGAAGTCGGAGCCCGGCGCGCGCCGAGCGGCTCTGGCGGCGCTGCTCGCGGACATCGCGGCGGAGCAGCAAGGCCTGCGCGAGCGAATCCAGCTGCTCTCCTCGGCGGCGTTCGAGGGCATGTTCGTCGCCGAGCACGGCAGGGTGATCGAGGTCAATGAGCGCCTGTGCCAGATGACGGGCTACACGCGCGACGAGATGATGGGCCCCGACGCGCTGGTCAGGAACGTCGCGGCCGAGGACATCCCGCGCATCACGGCCCTCCAAGCCAACCACTACGAGGGTGCGTACGTCATCACGGCGGTGCGCAAGGACGGCACGCGCTTCCGCGCCGAGCTGCAGGCGCAGGAGACGCGGCTCGGCGATCGGCCGGTCCGGGTGCTCGCCGTCCGCGACGTCACGGAGCGCGAGCGCACGCACGCGCTGCTCCGCGAGAGCGAGCAGCGGTTCCGCAACCTGGCCGAAGAGACCTTCGACTGCATCGTCTACAGCCGAGACGGCGTGATCGTCGACGTGGGCGGGCCCGTCCGCGAGTTCCTGGGCGTGAGCCGCGAAGAGATGCTCGGCCGCTCGGTCCTGGACTTCACGGCGCCCGTCGCGCAGCCCATCGTCAAGAGCGCCGTCGACGCGAACCGATTCGGCTCGTACGAAGCCGCCGCGCGCGGCCCCGCGGGCGAGGCGATCCCCGTCATCATCACGGTGGTCGCGACCACGATCGACGGGCAGCCCGTGCGCGCGGCCGGCCTGCGCGATCTGCGCCCCGCGCGCCACGTCGAGGCGGAGCGCCGCGCGCTCGAGCAGCGGGTCGAGCGCGCGCAGCGGCTCGAGAGCCTGGGCGTGCTCGCGGGCGGCATCGCGCACGACTTCAACAACCTGCTGACGGGCATCCTGGGCAACGCCGAGTTTCTGGGCGACATGTTGACCGGCGCCACCGAGCGCGAAGCGGCCGAAGCGATCCTCAGGGCGGCCCAGCGCGCCGCGACGCTGACGCGGCAGATGCTGGCGTACGCGGGGCAGCGCGATCTCGGGCGCCGCGCCCCCGTCGACGTGGGTGAGCTCGTGCGCGAGCTGCGGGCGCTGCTGGACGCGACGTTGTCGAAGAAGGCCGCGCTCGAGCTGGACATCCAGCCGGACACCGCCGTGCTGGGCGACCGCGCGACCGTGAGCCAGGTGCTGATGAACCTGCTCACGAACGCGTCCGACGCCTTGGGCGACCAACCGGGGCGCATCACGGTGCGGGCGACGCACGTTCACCAGCCTGACGCGCGCTGGGACGCCGCGCTCGGCGCCACGGTCAAGCCCGGCAACTGGGTGCTGATCGAGGTGAAGGACACGGGCGTCGGCATGGACGAGGCGACGCGCGAGCGCGTCTTCGAGCCGTTCTTCTCGACGAAGGAAAAGGGTCACGGCCTGGGGCTGGCGGCGTGCCTGGGCATCGTCTCGGCGCACGGCGGCGCGGTGTGCGTCGAGAGCGAGCTCGGCAAGGGGAGCTGCTTCTCCGTGCTCCTGCCGTCGGCGGCCGCTCGAGAGCGCCCGGCCGGCGCGCGCGACGCAGCTGCGGCCAACGAGCCGTGCCGCGTCCTGGTCGTCGACGACGAGGCGGTGGTGCGGGCCCAGCTGCGGCGCACGCTGGAGCTGCGCGGCTACGCCGTCGAAGAAGCGCCGGACGGGCGCAGCGCCGTGGAAGCGCTGACGGCGCCGGACGCCGACCTGCCCGACGTCGTCGTGCTGGACATGACGATGCCCGACATGGACGGCGCCGAGGTGCTTCGCCTCGTGCGCGCCGCCGGCTCGCGCGTCCCGGTCGTCGTCTCGTCGGGGTACCTCGACGTCTCGGTCGAACGGCGGCTGCCGCGCGGAGATTTCCAGGCCTTCCTTCCGAAGCCCTATGGCGCGACCGACCTCGTCAGCGCCATCGAGCGAGCCCGCGCGACCGGCCATTGATTCCGTGCCGCGGCGGTCAGCGCCCCGATCCACGCACGCTTCGACGGCTCACGAAGGTTCGCGAGCCCCCTGCGTCCGTGATATTGAGGAGCGTTTTTTCGTCAAAGAAACGAACTTGGAGACTGAAAGAATGCACACGCGCAAACTGACTTTGGGATTGGTCCTGGGCCTCGTCACGGCCACGGGCGGGTTCGTCGGCTGTTCGAGCAGCAGCAACAGCCCCAAGGACTCGGGCACGAACGACGGCGGCGACGCTTCGACGACCGACACGCACGGTGACACGTCGGGCGACGTGGCCACGGACGGCGGCGCCGGCGACGCGACGGATGCGCCCGCGGACGGCAGCTCGGACGCGGTGACGCTGACGCCGCTGCAGGCGCGGGGCCAGTACCTGGTCAACGTCGTGATCGGCTGCTCGGACTGTCACACGCCGCGCAACGCGCAGGGCGGCCCCGACATGACGAAGTTCCTCGCGGGCAACCCCGACTTCGTCGTGGTGCCGACCGTCGGCTCGCTGGGTTCGCGCAACCTCACGAACGACGCGACCGGCCTCAAGAACCGCACTGACGACGAGATCAAGGACATGTTCCTGAACGGCAAACGTCCGATCTCGTCGACCGACGGCGGCGTGGGCACCGAGCCGCTGAACCCGATCATGCCGTACTACGTCCTCCACAACATGACGGACGAAGACGCGAACGCGATCGTCGCGTACCTGCGCACGGTCCCGGGCGTGAAGAACGAGATCCCGCGCCGCGCAGCGGCCTTCGACGTCCCGAAGCCGGCGAACTACCTCGATCCGAACCTGATCCCGCTTCCGCTCGCCGCCTACCCCGAGCGTGAGAGCGCGCTGCGCGGCCGTTACCTGGCCGCCGAGTCGGGCCTGTGCGTCGAGTGCCACACGAAGCACCTCGACATCACCGCGACGAACAACGACGCGATCGACACGTCGAAGCTGTTCGCGGGCGGCGAGGATTACTCGTCGCTCTTCGCGGCGACGCTGAAGATCCACCCGGTGTCGGCCAACTTGACGTCGGACGCGACGACGGGCCTCGCCTCGTGGACGGTGGCCGACATTCAGAAGGCGCTCCACGACGGCCTCGACAAGCAGGGCATGGGCATCTGCCCGCCCATGCCCTGGCAGGCCTATGCGCACCTCACCGACCAGGACGCGAAGGACATCGCGAACTACGTCAAGTCGCTGCCCCCGGTGGTGAACGCCGTGGCGGACATGTGCTCGTTCCCGGCGGCGACCACGGATGGCGGCACGGACGGAAACGCCAGCGACGGCGGCGCCGACGCCAGCAGCACGGACGGCAGCACGAGCGACGGCGGCGCCGACACGGGCACGTCCTCGGATGCGGGCGGCAACTAAGGATCGACTCCGTCGCACGACGCGAGCGCTGCTCCCCACGTTGTTGGGGACGGCGCTCGCGGGCTGTGGAGGCGGCGCGGCCGCGACCGCCGACGGCGGCGCGAGCGATGCGGCAGCCTCCGATTCGCCGGCGAGGGACGACGCCACCAGCGATATCGTCGACGCGCCGAGCGAGCCTCCACCTGCCCCGCCAGAGCCCTACGCGCGGCCGACGTACGCGCACCTCTCCGAGACGGGCCTCTATGCCGACTTCGCCGCGAAGCAGGTCGCGACCGGGCTGACGGCCTTCGAGCCCACCCACAAGCTGTGGTCCGACGCCGCGACGAAGCGGCGCTGGATCCGCCTGCCGCCCGGCACCAAGATCGACACGTCCGACATGGACCACTGGGTGTTCCCGGTGGGCACCAAGCTCTTCAAAGAGTTCTCTCTCGACGGCGTCCTCCTCGAGACGCGCCTCGTGGAGCGCTACGGCACGGGCCCCGAGGACTACTGGATGGGCGCGTTCGTCTGGAACGCCGACGGCACCGACGCCGTGCTCGCGCCCGACGGCCAGAGCGACATCAACGGCACGATGCACGACGCGCCCAAGCAGAAGGACTGCCTGCTCTGCCATCGCGGCGACGTGGGCCGCGTGCTGGGCTTCTCGGCGATCCAGCTCTCGCGCACGACGAACCCGCCCGCGATGCCCGAGCTGGTGGCGAAGGGCTGGCTCTCGAACCCGCCCGCCGACCCGCGCGGATACCCCGCGCCCGGCGACGCGACGACGGCGGCCGCGCTCGGCTACCTGCACGCGAACTGCGGCCACTGCCACAACGAGAACGGCACGTCGTGGCCCGACACGCAGATGGTGTTGCGCCTCGTCGTCGGCGACCGCGACGCCGCGAGCTCGGGCGTGTTCGGATCGATCGTGGGCCAGCGCATCACCTACTGGCGCGGCGGCAACATCACCTTGCGCGTCGACCCGGGCTCGCCGGACACGAGCGGCATCTTCGTGCGCATGAACGCGCGCGGCTCGATGGATCAGATGCCGCCCGTGGCGACGGAGCTCAAAGACCCGACGGGCCTGGATCTCGTGCGTCAGTGGATCGCGGCGCTGCCCAAGAACTAGCCGATCACTTGTGAGCGGGCGCGGGCGGGAAGCCGCCCCGCGGCGGCAGGCTCGTGAGGAAGGCGCCCACCATGCGATCGACGTCCTGCGGATCGTCGGCGTCGAGATCCAGCTCCTGGCGTTCGTGCCACAGCACGCGGCCATCGTAGGTGGACACGAGCGTCATCGAGACCCACAGCTCGTCGCCCGCGAACATCTCGTCCTCGTGCTGGACGTCTCCGTCGTGCGTGTACGCGGGGCCGTCGAGCGGGACGACGACGTCTATGCCCACGCCGAGACCGAAGGCCGGCCGGCCGCCGTAGACGTACGCGCCCGGCGGCGGAGGCGGAGGCGAGCCCCCGCCGCGCCAGCCGCCGCCCGGCGCGCCCGAAGGAGCCGAAGGCGAGCCCCCGCCGCGCCAGCCGCCG
>DASZUD010000125.1:0-14009 GCA_035548155.1 Polyangia bacterium | reverse complement strand
AGGCGTCGTTCCTGGTCGCGCTGCTGCGCGAGGCGGGCCTGCGCGCCAACGTCGCCCTCTTGCGCTCGGGCGGCAGCGACGTCGACGCGGAGCTGCCGGGGCCCACCCGCTTCAACCACGCCATCGTCTACCTGCCTGGGCCGAAGTCCGGCGGGCGGTGGATCGATCCCACCGACCGGTTTGCCGCCCCCGGCGAGCTGCCGCTGTCCGATCAGGATCGCTTCGCGCTGATCGCGGACACGAAGGCGTCGGCGCTGGTGCGCACGCCGCGCGCGCCGGCCGGCGCGAACCGCGTCGTCGAGCGGCGCGAGCTGACGCTGCAGGAGGACGGCGGCGCGCTGGTCTTCGAACGCACCGAGGCCACGGGCGAGCCCGGGCGCCAGATGCGCTCCTACTACGACCGCACCGAGCGCAAGAAGCTCGAAGAGGAGCTCACGCGCTACGTGAAGAACGAGTACGCCGTCGAGAAGCTCGAGCGGTCGCATTGGAGCGACGCGCGCGACGTCTCCGGCCCGTTCTGGCTCGAGATCGAGAGCCCGGACTCGAAGATCTCGTACGCCGACCAGGACGTGACGCGCGTCTACCTCCGCACCGCGCGCCTCTTCGATCGGCTCCCCGACAGCCTCCGGCCGGGCGCGAAGGACGTCAAGCGCGGCGATCGCGCCGAGACGCCGAAGAAGCGCGTCTCCGACTTCGTGTTCGAGGAGGGGTACGTCTACGAGCTGCACTACAAGGTCGTGCCGCCGCACGGGTTCGCGGCGGCACCGCCGCCGGCGGACGAGACGATCAAGCTCGGGCCGTGCACGATGACGTCGGCGTTTCGCGTCGACAAGTCGGGCGCAATCCTCGCCGATCTGAAGTTCGAGACCGGCAAGCTGCGGCTCTCCCCCGCCGAGCTCACCGAGCTGCGCGCGGCGCTGGCCAAGCTGTACGAGGCGGACTACCCGCTGATCGCGTTCCGTCAGGTGGGCGAAGCGGCGCTGGCGGCCGGGCACGTGCGCGAGGCGCTGGCCGAGTTCCGGCGCCTCGACGCGGCCCACCCCGGCCAGGCCCTGCACGGCACGCAGGTGGCGCTGGCCCTGCTGCGCGCCGGCCTGGGCGACGAGGCGCGGCGCCAGGCCCAGCGCGCGGTCGACATCGCGCCGAAGTCGTCGTTCGCCCGCCGGATTCAGGGCTGGATCCTCGAGCACGATCTGCTGGGCCGCTGGCGGCACCCCGGCGCCGATCTCCCGGGCGCCGAGGCCGCCTACCGCAAGGCCCTCGAGCTCGATCCCAAGGATCAGGTCGCGCGCGCCTCGCTGGCGATCGTGCTCGAGCACGACGCGACGGGGCGCCACAGCTATCCGCGCGCGCGCCTCGAGGAGGCGAGCCGGCTCTACGCCGAGGTGCGCAAGTCCGACGACAAGCGCTACGACCAGAACGCGCTGGTCGTGCTGCTTCACCGCGAGCGGTTCGACGACGTCGTCGCCCAGGCGCGCGAGATGTCCGTCGGCCGCGACGGCCAGGCGGTCGTGCTCGCTGCCATCGCGGCGAAGCGCGGGGTGGCCGAGATGCTGAAGGACGCGGCCACGCGGGTCGCGAACCCCGACGATCGCCGCTGGGCGATCCGCGTCGCGGCGGCGCACCTCATCCAGCTGCGGCGCTACCCCGAGGCGGCGGCGCTCTTCGTCTAGGTCGGGCGCAGCGGCTCGGAGGCGGACGTGCACGCCCTCGCCGACCAGCTTTCGCACACGCGCCGCCGCGAGACGGTCAAGCTCGACCCCAAGGCCCCCGAGGTCGTGTTCAAGAACGCGCTGGTCGCGCTCGTCCTCGAGACGTCCTCGGACCCGGCGCGGCTGTCGGCGGCCCTGTCCCCCTACTTCGCGCCCGAGCTCGTGGCGGGCCTGAGCGCGCCCGAGGGGCGCGCGGCCATGGCCCAGGCGCG
This sequence comes from Polyangia bacterium, assembly GCA_035548155.1. Classification (GTDB taxonomy): domain Bacteria; phylum Myxococcota_A; class Polyangia; order Fen-1088; family Fen-1088; genus DASZFV01. Next base: position 12,085 of record DASZUD010000125.1, on the reverse strand, counting down.
CGAGACGCTGGTCGCGAAGACGGGGAACCTGCCGGTCGAGGTGCTCGCCGATCTCATCATCGGCGCCGAGATCATGGTCGAGGGCGACGCGACCGCCGGCTACCGCGTCCGCTGGACCACCCAGGGCGGCAGCGGACCCATGTCGGCCTTCCTCGGCATGAGGCCCGGTGGACCGCGCGTCGTGGGCATCGCACCCGCGAGCGGGCCAGCGGCAGGCGCGGAGACGCTGCGCTTCCTCGCGGCGGGTGATCTGGCGTCGGCGCGGCGCTGGCTCGACTGGAGCGTCGAGGGTCAGGCGCTGGGCACGGCCGACGATCCGCTCGGCGGTTCGACGCTGGCGCGCCTATGGACGCGAGGCAGCGCGACGACGGATCGCGCGCGCATCGCCCGCGCGGCGGCGGCCCTCCTCGCGAACGACCCGACGCTGGCCGCGTCGAGCGCCCTGCCCGCGCTCGAGCCGTGCCGCGCGAGCGCGGCCGCGGGGCTCGGCGAGACCGAGCGCTCGGCGTGCCTCGTCGCGCTCGCGGACGCGTACCACACGCTCAAGCGCTGGAACGATCTCCTGGCCGTCGGAACGATCTTGCTCGAGCTGTATCCGACGTCGCCGCGCGCCGTGATCAGCCGCTCGATCGCGCTGTCGGAGCTGGGCCGCTTCAAGGAGCAGCAGGCGATGCTGCAGGAGGCGCTCCGCCGGCGACCGGATCTGCAGGTCGCCGAGTGGTCCCTCGAGTCGTCGCTGGCGCGCTCGGGCGACCTGGCGGGCGCCGAGGCGATCGCGCGCCGCGCGGCCGAGGCCCCGACGCGCACCGAAGGCGACTTCAACCAGCTGGCGTGGATCGCGCTCTGCCGCGGCGACGTCGGGGATGCCACGCTGGCGGCCGCGCGCCGCGCCGTCGAGCTCGGAAACCGCCGTCACGGCAGCTCCCTCCACACGCTGGCCGCGGTGCTGGCGGAGCGCGACGCGCCGGAGGAGGCCTTCCAGATCCTGCTCGAGCTGTTCGAGATGCGCGGCGAGGCCACGCCGACGTCCGCCGACTGGTACGTCCTCGGCCGCATCGCCGAGGGGTACGGCGTGCCCGAGGCCGCCGTCGCCGCCTACGCGCGCGTCGAGAAGCCGCGCATGGCCGATCTCATGTCGACGTGGACGCTCGCCGACCGGCGCGCGAGCAAGCTGAAGCTCGGCGCCGCGCCCGCGCCCGCCCCCCAAGGAGCGGTCCCGGCCGCGCTTCGCCCGCGCAAGCCCTGAGCGGGGCGACCCGCTTCAGGCGTTGCCCTTGGGCGCCGCCCCGAGCGTGGGCGTCGCCGTGGACCAGGTCGCGCGCAGGCGCGCCGCGACGTCGATGCGCGGCCGCCCTGCCGCGGCGGCGGCCGTCTCACCGGCCGTCGCGCGCGGCGAGAACGCGACGCGCTGGAACTTGTCGAGGATCGCCTCGGGGATGAAGCGCGTGCGCGGCGTGTACACGTGCCGGTCGCCCATGCGGCTCTGCTGGCGGATGAAGAAGCGCAGCGGGTGCACGACGGTGAGCGTGGTCTTCGCGCGCGTCATCGCGACGTAGAGCAGGCGCCGCTCTTCCTCGATCTCCGCGGGGTGCCCCGTGGCGAGATCCGACGGGATGCAACCGTCGGCGGCGCTGAGCACGGTGACGGCGTCCCACTCCTGCCCCTTCGCCGAGTGGATCGTCGACAGAACGAGGTAGTCCTCGTCGAGGTGCGGCGGGCCCGCCTCGGCGCCCGTGGCCTGCGGCGGATCGAGCGTCAGTTCGGAGAGGAAGCGCTCGCGCGAGGGCGAGGCCGCCGCGAGCTGCTCGAGCTGCTCGAGATCGCCCAGGCGCACACGCGCGTCGTCGTAGAGACGCTCGAGGTGCGGCTCGTACCAGCGCCGCACGAGGCCCATCTGCGCGGACACCAACATGGGCGCGCCCGGATCGCCCAGCCGCGCGTAGAGCTCGGTGAACGCGGGCCAGTCGTCGCGCGCGGCCACGGGCGGCTCGAAGCGCGCCAGCGCCGCCGCGAGCGTCACCCCCGCCGCCGCGACGTCGCGCGCGAGCCGGTCGGCGAAGCGCGGCCCCATGCCCGGCAAGAGCTGCGCGACGCGGAAGGCGGCCAGCGTGTCGCGCGGGTTCTCGGCCCAGCGCAGGCACGCGAGCGCGTCCTTGACGTGCGCCGCCTCGAGGAAGCGCAGGCCGCCGAACTTCACGTATGGGATGTTGCGGCGCCCGAGCTCGACCTCGAGGGCGTCGCTGTGGTGCGAGGTCCGGAACAGCACGGCTTGGCGGCGCAACGCCACGCCCGCCTCGCGCTGCTCGAGCACGCGCGCCACGACGTACTCCACCTGGGCGGACTCGTCGTCCACCGTCGCGAGCGTCGGCGGCTCGCCGCCCCGCCGCGCCGCCCAGAGGCGCTTCTCGTACCGCTCGGTCGCGAGCGCGATCACCGAGTTGGCCGCGGCCAGGATCGGCGCCGTCGAGCGGTAGTTCTGCTCGATCGTCACGACCTCGGCGGGCGGATCGTATTGCCGCGGGAACGCGAGGATGTTGCCGACGCGCGCGGCCCGGAACGAATAGATCGCCTGCGCGTCGTCGCCCACGACGGTGACGCCGCGCCCGTCGGGCTTGAGCCGCAGCAGGATCTCCGCCTGCAGCGTGTTCGTGTCCTGATACTCGTCGCAGAGCACGTGGTCGAAGAGCGCGCCGATGCGCCGGGCGAGCGACTCCTCGCCCATGAGGTGGAACCAGTAGAGCAGCAGATCGTCGTAGTCGAGCACGGCGCGCGCCGCCTTCGCGTCGACGTACGCCGCGAAGAGCCCGCGCAGCGCCTCCTCCCACTCGAGGCACCAGGGGAAGCGCGCCTCCAGCACGGCGCGCAGGCTCTCCTGCGTGTTCACGGCGGCCGAATAGATCGAAAGGCACGTCCCCTTGCGCGGGAAGCGGCGATCGGTGCGCGAGAGGTCCAGCTCGTGGCGCAGCCGATCGAGGAGATCGGCGGAGTCCTCGCGATCCAGCAGCGTGAACGCCGGATCGAGCCCGATCTCCGCGGCGTGCAGGCGCAAGAGGCGATTCGCGATCGCATGGAAGGTGCCCGCCCAGGGGAGCGCCGCGCCGGCCGGCGCGCGCCGATCCAGCAGGCGCGTCGCGCGGCGGGTCATCTCCTGCGCCGCGCGCCGCGAGAACGTCAGCAGCAAGATGCGCCGCGGGTCGGCGCCCCGCGCGACCAGCGCCGCGACCCGATGCACGAGCGTCTGCGTCTTGCCCGTGCCCGCGCCCGCGATGACGAGCAACGGCCCATCACCGGCCTCGACGGCGCGGCGCTGCGCGGCGTTCAGCGGGCCGAGGATCGCCGCGAGCGGGTCGGCGGCGCCCGCTGGTTCGAGGTCTGGGGAGCTCATCTCAGCAGGGTATACAAATGTTCAGCCCTGGCAAGTTCGCGGCGTCGGGAGCTCCGGCCAGCGGGTGGCGCGCCTCGGCGGCCGGCACGCAAGGATGCTCTTCATCTCGGGCTCCACCGAGGGCGAGCTCGCGCGGCGGAACCCTGCCGCCGGGCACGCCGCGAACCCTGAAGCGCCGGCTGGCCGTCCCCGGGTGCGAGATCATCGAGGCGACCGGCGACTTTTCCTGACTCAAGCCGTCACGTCGCCCAGGAGCCCGCTCAAGGTCGCCGTGAGCTTGGCCATCTCGACGGGCTTCGCCAGGTGATCCTCGAACCCCGCCTCGAACGCGAGCTGCCGATCCCGCTCCTGCGCGTAGCCGGTGAGCGCGATCAGCTTGGGCGTCCGGTCGGCCAGCGCCTTCCTCAGCGCCCGGGCGAGATCGTGGCCGCTGAGATCCGGCAGGCCGATGTCGAGGAGCGCGGCGTCCGGGATCACCTCGCGCGAGATCGACAGCGCCCGCGCGGCGCTCCCCGCGACGAAGCACTCATAGCCCACCTCGCCGAGGTACATCGCGAGCATTTCTGCGCTGTCCTCGTTGTCGTCCACGATCAAGATGCGGCGGCGTGGCGGCCGCGCCGCCGCATCAGCGACGGCAGGCCCGTCCCCGCCGGGAGCCTCGGCGGTGACGGTCACGGCGATCGGCAGCCGAACGGTCACGGTCGTACCCAGCCCCGCGCCCGGGCTGGCGATGTCGATGCGGCCGTCGTGCGCGCGCGCGATGCTGCCGGCGACCGCCAGGCCGAGCCCCAGGCCGCCCAGGCTCCGATCGGCGCTCTGCCGGCCCTGCGTGAACAGATCGAACACGTGGGGCAAGAGATCGGGCTCGATGCCCTGGCCCTCGTCGCGCACGACGATCGTGACGCCCTCTTCGTCGGAGCCGGCGAACAGGAACACGTCCTTGCCGTGCGGCGTGAACTTGGCCGCGTTCACGAGGATGTTGGCGACCACCTGGACCAGCCGATCCCGGTCGCCGTCGACGATCATCGGCCTGGGCGACACCTGCGAATGAAGGCGGATCTGCCGCTCCTCGAAGAGGGGGCTCGTGCTCTCGATCGCTTGGGCGACGACCTCGGAGGCGCACACGCGCCCGCGGTTGAGGGCGAGCTTGCCCGAGGTGATCCGCGAGACGTCGAGCAGGTCGTCGACGAGGCGCACGAGGTGGCGCGCCTGGCGATCGAGGATGTCGAGCTCGCGGGCGGTCGCGTGCCCGCGCACGCGCAGGAGTGACGTGGCGGTGACGATGGGCGCCAGCGGGTTGCGCAGCTCGTGGCCCAGCATCGCGAGGAACTCGTCCTTCTTGCGGGTCGCGACCGTCTCGGCTTCGAGCGCGCGGCGGATGGCCTCACGCTCGCCCTCCGCGAGCCGAGCGCGATGGAGGGCCTGCCCCCAAAGGTTCGCGACGGCCGTCAGATAGGCCCGCTCTTCATCGTCGAACGAGCGCGCGCGCTCGAAGAGGACGCCGAGGACGCCGATGCACTCGTTCCCCGCCATGACGGGGATCGTGGCCCGGCTCTCGACGGCGTCGATGCGGGTGCGGCGTACGAAGTCGGGATACTGCGCGAAGTAGGCCCCCGCGTCCGACAGCCACAGCGCCTCCCCCGTGCGCGCGGCGTCGCACATCGGATTTCGCGCCGAGATCGGGATGGGCGTCCAACGCCGGGCGATCTCGCGGACGGTGGCGCTCGCGCCGAGGAGCTCGAGCTGCTCGCCCGCGCGCACGTAGATCGACCATCCGTGCGCGTCGACGGGGCACGACGGCTCCTCGGACTCGAAGGCGCGGCCGATCGCCGCGACGCTGTCGACGCGCACGAGCTGGGTCGCGGTTGCCTGCAAGTGCACCGTACGGCGCAGGAAGAGGTCCTTCCGCTCGTTGGCGAGCCTGAGATCGCGCACGTACATCGCGTTCTCGACGGCGTGCCCGGCCCGGTGCGAGAGCTCCTGCGCGAAGGCGAGATCCGGCGGTCCATAGCGGCGGCCCGACCCCGCGGAGATGAACGAAATCGCGCCCCGCACCTTTCCGCGCGCGGACAGGGGGACGGTCATGGCGGAGGCGAGGCCCAGCCGGCGGCAGGCGCCGAGGAGGTCCGGCCGCGCGCCGAGCTCTCTCAGGAGCGTCTCGTCGGTGACGCGCTCGACCAGCAGCGGCCTCCCGGTCCGAACGACCGCGCCGGGGCCCGCACGATCGCGGATCGAGGTGCGTCGAATCCGGCCGAGCTCGTCGGCGACCGCGGCCTTGACCGAATCGGCGTGCGCCACGGCGACGCGACGGAAGGATCCGTCCGCCTCGAGCATGTCGACGGCGGCCCAGTCGGCGATGCGTGGCACGGCCAGGCGCGCGACCGAGGCCAGCGTCTCGTCGTAGTCGAGCGACGCCGCCAGTATCGACGTGACCTCGTCGAGAAACCGGTGAGCCTCCTCGGCTCTCTTTCGATCTTCGATGTCGCGGAATATCGAGAGGTGAAGGCCCGGGGATACGTTCGCGACAGCGCCGAACTCCGCGCGCCGGGTCGTGCCATCCGGGAGGAGGATCGTCCCCTCGCCCGCCATGGCGCCCGCCGAGCGGAACGCGCCCAGGCGCTGGGGCATCGGGGCCGGGTCCCCCGCCGGCATCAGCTCGACCGTGCTGCGCCCGACGAGCGTCTCCCGGCTGCGGCCGAGGATCCGCGCCGCCGCCGGGTTCGCGTCGACGACGCGCAGCTCGTCGTCGATCAAGGCGATGCCGTCGGGCGCGTTCTCGTACACGGCGCGGAAGCGGCGCTCGAGCTCCCGCTCGCGGTTCTCGAGCGCCTCCCGCTCGCGCTCGAGGACGGCGCGATCGCGCACGAGCATCACGAAGATCGGCCCGTCGAGCCCGGTAGCGCAACCGAAGGTCCACACGGTCGCCACCTCGGTGCCGTCCCGCCGCAGCCCCGGGACTTCGACGGTCGTCAGATCGGGGGTGGCCAGCTGCGGCGGCGCGTCCGGTTGGTGCAGCCGCGCGGGGATTATCTGATCGGTGGGCGCCCCGTCGAGGTCGCGCGGGCCGTAGCCGAAGAACGACGCGCCTGCGGCGTTGGTCGCCAAGATGCGCCTCTTCGCGGTGAACGCGATCAGCGGCTCCGGGTGCTCGCCGAGGATGCCCGCGAGACGTTCGGGCTCGTCGGCCACCCGCGCCAACGCGGCCCTCAGCACGTCTTCGGGCGACCGTTCCGGCCTCCCCTCGGCAAGCTCCATGACCTCCGCTCCTCGCATGGGGCGCCGGACATGGGCGCCAGGCGGTTACCTATAAGGCCCGCACCTGCACCCGGCATCGGCCGACTTCGAAAAAGTCCATGCCGGCGGCGACGTAGCCTCACGGACACGGTCATCGTTACCCCGAGGCCTCAAAGGGACACCGATCGGTGGTGCCCATCGGCCGAATCCAGTATATCGACCACGTGCCTGCTGCTCCTTCGGCCGAGCGCGAGCGCGCGTCCCTCGAGGCGGCGCTGCTGCGCGAGATCGCCGCGACGTGGCGAGAGATCGTCTCGAACCACTTCCGCGGGTCGCTGCGCGCGCCCGTGTTCGCGTTCGGCGAGGGCGACCGGCGCCTCGGCTGCTGGCAGCGGGAGGGCCGCACGATCTCGCTGTCGCGCAAGCTGGTCTTCGAGCAGCCGTGGAGCGTCGTGCGCGAGGTGCTGCGCCACGAGATCGCCCACCAGTACGTCGACGAGAAGCTGCGCGTCCACGACGAGACCGCGCACGGCCCGGCGTTCACGCGCGTGTGCCGCGAGCACGGCATCGACGCGAGCGCGGCCGGCCTGCCGAGCCCAACCGGAAGCGACGGTGACGGACAGGCGCCGATGCTGCGCCGGATCGTGCGCCTGCTCGCGCTGGCCGAGAGCCCGAACCTGCACGAGGCCGAGGCCGCCATGAACGAGGCGCGGCGGCTGATGCTGGTCCACAACATCGACGCGTCCGTGGCGACCGCCTCCGAGGGCTATCACGTCCGCCACGTCGGGCCGGTGAAGGCACGCACCGAAGCGAGCGAGCGCATCCTGGCCGGCATCCTCGGCCGCCACTTCTTCGTGAGCGTCATCTGGGTGCCGTCGTACGTCGCGCGCGAGGCGCGCACGGGCTACGCCCTCGAGATCTGCGGCACGGCGGCCAACCTGGCCGTCGCCGAGCACGTGCACGCCTTCCTCACGGAGACGGCGCAGCGCCTGTGGCGGGAGCACAAGCGGGCCCAGGGCATCCGCTCCGACCGCGAGCGTCGCAGCTACTGCGCGGGCGTCATGGCGGGCTTCCAGGAGAAGCTCGACGAGGGCGAGCGCCAGAGCCAGGAGCAGGGCCTGGTGCTGCATGCCGACGCCGCGCGCGACGCCTTCCTCGGGCGCCGCTACCCGCGCACGCGCCTGCGAAGCGAGCGCGCGAGCCTGCGCCCCGAGGCCTACGAGAGCGGCCGCGCCGCGGGCCGGCAGGTCGAGCTGCACCGCCCCGTTTCGCCCGCCGCCGCCCGGGGCCGCCTGCTGGGCCCCGCGGGCGCCTGATCACGCCGGCTGCGCCTGCGGCAGGTAACCCGCCGTCTTGTAGGCGGCCGCCAGCATGTCGAGGTAGCTCACGATGCCCACGAGCCGATCCTCGGCGTCGACGACGGGCAGCGCGCTCACGCGGTGGTCCATGAAGTAGCGCGCGGCGAGCGCCATCGACGCCGATTCCGGCACGGTCACGGCGGGCGTGCTCATCGCGTGCGACACCTTCAGGCGGGCGCGCGCCTCGAGCGGCACGTTGCCCTGCAGCCACGAAGAACCCGTCGCCGCGCGGAGATCCTGATCGCTGAGCACGCCCACGACGCGCCGCTCGCCGTCGATGACGGGCAGGTGCCTAAACCCGCCGTTCTGCATGAGCTGCGCGGCCTCGAGCAGATCGTCGTCCTCACGCACCGTGACGGGCGTTTCACGCATCGCCGAGCGCACGCCGGGATCGCGCAGCGGTAAGGGGCCGTAGCCGCGCACGGCCTCCTGCGCCAGGAGATCGGCGCGCGTGACTATCCCGACCAGCGCGCCGTGATCGACCACGGGGAGGCATCCGATGTCGCGCTCCACCATGCGCGCCGCGGCCTCGGTGACGTCGGCGTCGGGGCTGATGGTCAGCGCGGGCTGGCTCATGGCGCTCCGCACGGCGCGCTTCATCCCGTCGTGCGGCGCGCGGCCGCGCACCTCGAAGATGTCGGTCGCCGACAGGACGCCGACCAGCGCGCCGCCGTGCATGACGGGCAGGTGCTTCACGCCCGCCCAGACCATCACCTGGTTCGCGAGCGCGAGATCGTCGGTGTCTCTCACCGTCAACACGCGGCCCGCCACCGCCAGCTCGCGAACAAGCATCTGGACCTCCTTCTTCGATCTCCGACGCCGCTAACGCGCGCGCCGCCGCGTGGCCGCGGCCTTCTTCGCCGCCGACGAGCGCTCGCGCGGTCCCTTGGTCGCCGCGCCCACCCTGGCGGCGCGAGAGCGATCACCCGCGCTGCGACGACGCGCGGCGCCGCGGGCCTGGCTGGCCAGCGCCGCGCGCGAGGCGGACGAACGCGGCTCGCGCTCGAGCGCGCGCTCGATGGCGCGCCCGCGCCGCGCCGACGGCGCCCGCGGCGTGCGCCTCCCCTGCCCCTCTTCATAGGCCCGCTCGGCCGACCGGCGCGTGCGCTCGCTCGTGCGTCCCGGCGCGGGCGGCTTCAACGGCACGCCCGCGCGGCGCGCCTTCGACAGCCCGATCGCGATCGCCTGCTTCGGCGACCGCGCGCCGTGCTTGCCCTGCCGGATGTGCTCCATCTCCTCGCGCACGAACTCGCCCGCGGCCGTCGAGGGCTTACGGCCTTCGGCGAGGTCGCGCTTGGCGCGCTCCCTTGTTCCCTGCTCCGGCATGGCACGCTCCTTCAGAAAGTCTGTTCGCGGGTCACCGAATCGCCGCGTCCCGTCGCCTTGCCCGTCTCGAGCAGTGACTTGAAGCGGAGGAGATCCTCGTCGAGCTGCTTCTTGGGCCCCGCGCCGAACAGCGTCGCGACCGCGTGGCCCAAGACGCCGCCGGGAGGGCAATACGTCAGCTGGATCTGCACGTCGGTCCCGTCCTCCTTCGGCGTGAAGGTGACGCGGCCCGTGTTCTGGACGCCCGACCCATCGACGCTGCGCCAGGCGATGAGCCGCTCGGGCTCGAGCTCCGTGACCTCCGAGTCCCACTTGACCGACGCGCCGAGCGGCCCCGTGACCGTCCACTGGTAGCGGCGCTCGCCCGCGCGCCGCACGCCCAGCACGTGCGTCATGAAGCGCGGGAACTTCTCGGGATCCGACCAGAGCGCAAACACCTGATCGACGGGCGTGCGCAGGTGCAGCGTCTTTCGGACCATGACGGCGGCTCGCCCGTCGATGCGCGTGTACCGCGCCCCGCTCGATGCGGCCAGCGCGCGCGCGATCAACGCCGCGCCCGCCAGATTGCCGGCGAGGCGACCGCGCGACCGCCGGCGCAGGCCGTTCGCGATCAGCATCGCGCCCGCGAGGCCCGCGACGACCCGCGTCGTCGGCGCCCAGCTCTGATCGAGCCGCGCCAGCGCGCCGCCCGCGCGTGGCCGTCCTCCCTGGAGTGCGGGAACGTGATTGCCGTCCGTGTGGACCTCGAGCTGGTCGATGACGTCGCGCGCGCCCTCGACCCAGCGCAGGCGCCGCAGCACGCGATCACGCTCGTCGGCCAGGATCGCGCCGCGCAGGATGACGCGCCCCTCCCGACATTCGACCTCGATCGCGCCCGGGTGCGAACAGAGCCGGCCGAGCCGCGCGCGGACCCGCTCCCTCAGGACGTCATCGGTCGTGGTGCGCGAGCGCAGAACGCGCCCGATCGCGCCGACGAGCCCGCGCTGCCGGTGCGTGAAGTCCCGCGCCAGCACGGAAGCGTCGTGCTCCACCTTGTGCGTCATGCGCATGGCCCGCTGCCGCGACAGCGCGCGCCGCCGCCTCCCCGCCTGGGGATCGAGCCAGTACATCGCGGCTGCGCCCAGCGCCGTTCCGGCCACGAACGTCCTCCCACCCATGTTGCGCCTCCTCCCCGTCGACCCTGCGATCGCGGTGTCCCTCTACGGGGAAACTTAGATCGGCGGACAGGCGCGGAAAGCGGCCGGTCAGTGGCGGCCGTAGTCGAGCTTGACGCCCTTGCGCTGGGCGTAGATGTACGCCTCGAGCGCGCGCAGCCGGTCGTCGTCGTCGGTGAGCGCGCGGCCCTTCACCGGGTTCCCGATGCACCAGTTGATCATGTCGCGCAAGAGGGCGACGCGGCCGAGCTGCACCTGGAACTTGGGGTACGTCTCGGGGTGCGTGTTCGACGCGTTCGGGTGGCACATGTCGCACGAGACGCCGATCGTGCCGCCGACCAGCTTCGGGTCGTGGAAGATGCGGTTGCCCTCCTGCACGAACTTCTCGGTCTCGTCGCGCCACACGAACTCGTCACGTCCCGTGAAGTCGCTGTACGTGCCCGTCTGGTGCGCGGCCTCCGCGCCGGGCGCGCCCGCGGGCCGCGGCGTCGCGGATTTCGAGGTGCCCGCGCCGTGGCCCAGGGCCGAGGCGGGCGCGTTCTGAGCGAGGCGCAAGCCCTCGCCGTCCCATTCGACGTCGGGGTTCTTCTTGCGCCACTCGGCCATCAGCGTGTCAGACACGCGCTGCGCCTCGGCGCGCGAGAGCGACTCACCGGGCCCGAGCTTGCGTATCTCCGTCGACGTCTGTCCGTCGCAGAGGCCCACGACCGTGCCGTTCGCCCTCGGGTCCGGCAGCGTGTGCGCCTTCCGCTGGGCCGTCGGCGCGGGCTTCGTGTCCTTGCTCTTCGGTGCGAAGACCGCAGCCGCGGCGAGGACGATCGTGGCGAGCCATGTGCGCATGACGTCTCCTCAGAACGAGGCCAGCCGCGTGGCCAGGGGTTTGTCCTTCGTGCCGTTCGAGCTGAGATAGCTGGCCTTCACCGTGACCGGCGCCCGGTCCCACAGGTTGTAGACCTTGTCGATGTAGCCGCCGGGCAGCACCATCGCGTGCCCGCTGCCACACCCGTCGAGCTGGTCGAAGGGATCGGCGCGGTCCATCTGCACCGTGAGCGGCGGCAGGCCCGAGGGCGCGTACGGCCAGGGCCACGCCGTCGACAGCATCCCGTGAAACTGGATGTTGCCGATCCGGTTCGAGAGGAGCTGGTGCGTGTGCCCGTGCACCACCGTGACGCTGCGGTAGGGCTTCAAGATCGCCTGCACCTCCTCCGCGTCGTCCGTCCAGAAGTTCCAGTCGTGGAAGTACTTGTAGAGCGGCGAGTGCGAGAACACGAGGAGCGGCGTGTCGTGCCCGACCTTCGCGAGGTCGGCCTTCAGCCAGGCGCGCCCCTCGTCGCCGACCTCGAAGCGCGACTGGACGCCGTTGTCGAGGCCGGCGACCGTCTGCATGCGCTCGGCCGGCGTCATGTTGCGCGCCGTCCAGAAGTCGCGCTCGACCACGCTCATCAGCACGACGACGTGCACGCCCTTGTTGTCGAACGAGTGATTGATGGGCCCGAACAGCGAGCGCCACTTCTCGCCCATGTCGTAGAACCAGTCGTGCTCGCCCACCATCATCTTCACGGGCGCCTTCACCTCTTTCAGGATCTGCGCGCCCAGCTCCAGCTCCGCCGCGCGGCCGAGCTGCGCGA
>DASZUD010000124.1:0-11083 GCA_035548155.1 Polyangia bacterium | reverse complement strand
GGGACCGCGCTCATGAGCGCGGGCGGCGTGCCGCAAGACGGGCAGCCCGACGTGCGGATCATTCCCTCGACGCCCCATCTCGTGGCGGCCGACGTCGGGCTGCGTCGCGGCGCGACGATGTCGGTGCCCGTCGATGACGAGGCGACGCGGACGTGGGCGGGCTTCGTCATCGTGCAGCGTCGACCGGCGGCCCTGGCGTTCAGCTCGCGCGATCTCGACGCGCTGACGGCGCTCGCGCGCGGCCTCGGGCCCGTGCTCGCGCGCGTCAAGGCGCGCACGCTGGTGACGGCGCAGTGGTCGGCGCGCGACCTGGCGACGGCGCGCGAGACTCAGCGCATGTTCCTCCCGCGTCCCGTGGAGACCAACTCGGCGGGCGCGCGGGTGCTGGCCGAGTACCTGCCCGCGTTCGCCGTCGGCGGCGATTTCTACGACTTCATCGATCTCGGCGACGGTCGCCTGCTGGCTGCGATCGGCGACGTCGCGGGCAAGGGCGTGACGGCGGCGCTGATGATGTCGCGCATCAGCTCGGAGCTCCGGCGCCTGGCCGCCGAGAACACGGGGCCGGCGGAGATCCTCGCGCGCCTCAACGCCTCGCTGCCGGGCCGCATGCAGGACGATCGCTTCGTCACCGTCGCCTGCGTCCTGCTCGACATGCCGCGCCGGCGCTGGGTCGTCGCGAACGCCGGGCACGTCGTGCCGCTGCTGCGGCGTCGGTCCGGCACGGTCATGGGGCTCGCGAACGCCGCCGGACCGCCCATCGGCATGATGCCGGCGGCGGAGTTCGACGAGGCGCAGTTCCCCGTCGAGCCGGGCGACATCTTGCTGCTCTCGACCGACGGTGTCTTCGAGCTGTTCGAAGGCCACCGTCGCCCGTGCTCGACGATCGGCCAGTGCCACCTCGCCGAGATCGTCGAGCGGGCGCCCCACGATCTGGCCGAGATCCACCGCCTGATCCTCGGCGCCGTCGAGAAGACCGCGCCGGGGCGCGACGACGTCGCGCTGCTGGGGGTGGAGCTGCCTACTTCTTGATTCGGCTGGCGTACCAGTCGACGCACCGGCGCAGGCCGTCGCTGAACGAGATCGCGCCCTTGTAGCCGAGGCGCTCGTGCGCCTCCGAGACGTCGGCCAGCGAGTGCTTCACGTCGCCGACGCGGCCCGGCTCGTACGTGATGGGGATCTTCTTGCCCATGATGCCGCCCAGGATCTCGACGACCTGGTTCAGCGACGTCGCCTCGCCGCAGGCGACGTTGACCACGTGCCCCGAGGCCTTCGCGGCCGGCGCCGAACCCGCGAGCAGGTTCGCCTCGACCGTGTTGTCGATGAAGCAGAAGTCGCGCGACTGCGTGCCGTCGCCGTAGATCGTGACGCCGGTGCCCGCGAGCGCCGCGGTCACGAAGCGGGGGATCACGGCCGCGTACTCCGACGCCGGATCCTGGCGCGGCCCGAAGACGTTGAAGTAGCGCAGGCACACCGTCTCGAGGTCGTACGCGCTCGCGTACACCTGGCAGTAGTGTTCGCCGGCCAGCTTCGAGACGGCGTAGGGCGACAGCGGTGCTGGCCGCATGCTCTCGATCTTGGGCAGCGTCGGCGTGTCGCCGTACGCCGACGACGACGCGGCGTAGACGACGCGCCGCACGCCGGCCTTCTTCGCGTGATGGAGCACCTTCAGCGTGCCCGTCGCGTTCACCTCGTTGCTCGAGATCGGATCGACCAGCGAGCGGGGCACCGACGGGATGGCCGCCTCGTGGAAGACGAGCTCGACGCCTGCGAGCGCGCGCTCGAGCGCGGCGTCGTCGCGGATGTCGCCCTCCTGGAGATCGACGTCCGAGGCGACGTCGGCCAGGTTTTCACGCTTGCCCGAGAAGAAGTTGTCGATGACGCGCACCTTGTCACCACGCTTCAAGAGCGCGCGCACGATCGATGAACCGATGAAGCCTGCACCACCCGTGACGAGACAAGTCGACGACATTGCGCTTGCAAAATAACTCCCTGGACGGGCGATGGGAAGAGCTTGGCCTGACCGTGTCGCCGCGGACCCAGAAAAGATCAGGCCGGCGGCGATAGGCGCTCGAGGACCTCGTCGGCGATCGCCAGGCACGAGGTGAGGCCGGGCGACTCGACGCCATAAAGATTCACCAGCGCCGGGACGCCGTGACTTTCGGGGCCTTGGATGACGAAGTCGCGCGCGGGCGCGCCCGCAGGCGAGAGCTTGGGGCGTATTCCGGTGTAGCCGGACGCGAGCGCGCCGTCCGGCAGCGAGGGCCAGTACCGGCGGATCGCGGCGTAAAAATCGGTCTTGCGAAGCTCGTCGAACGAATAGTCGAGCTCGTCGGTCCACGCGATGTCGGGGCCGAACCGCGCGCGTCCCGCCAGATCCATCGTGACGTGCACGCCGAGCCCGCCGCCGCCGGCCAGCGGGTACACGAGGTGGCGGAAGGGCGAGGGCGACGTGAGGACGAAGTAGTGGCCCTTCGCGAAGTAGAGGGGCGGGATGGTCGCGGGCGGCAAGCCCGCGAGGCGGGCGGCGACCGTCTGGGCGCCCAGGCCCGCCGCGTTGACCACCGCCGCGCAGCGAACCGACGAGGGCGAGGGGCCGCCCGTGTGCAAGAGGAAGCCGCCCGCACGAGCGAGCTCGCCGCGCACGACGGGCGCTCGAAACGCGAGGGCAGCGCCGGCAGCGCGCGCGTCGTCGGCGAGCGCGCGCATGAGGCCGTGACTGTCGACGATGCCCGTCGACGGAGAGAGCAGGGCGCGCGCGCACTGGAGCGCGACGTCAGGCTCGAGCGCGCGCACCTCGGCGGGCTCGAGCAGGCGCAGATCGTCGACGCCGTTCTCCGCGCCCTGGCGCGCGTACCCTTCGAGCGTCGGCACCTCGGCGTCCGTCGCCGCGACGACCAGCTTCCCGAGGCGCCGGTGAGCGACGCCCCGCGCCTCGCAGTAGGCGTACAGCGCCCGGCGGCCCGCGACGCAGAGCCGCGCCTTGAGCGACCCCGTCGGGTAGTAGAGGCCCGCGTGGATGACCTCCGAGCTGCGTGAGCTGACGCCCGTCCCGAACGTGTCGGCGGCTTCGAGGACCACGACGTCGCGCCCCGAGCGCGCGAGGGCCCGCGCGACGGCCAGGCCGACGACGCCGGCCCCGATCACGACGGCGTCGGCCGCGCGGTCGTCTGCAGACACGCGCCCAGCATACAGTCCCCGTCGGCGGAAGATGTGCGCTAGGTTCGGACCACCTTGGCGATCCTCCTGTCGGCCCAGAGCCTCGGGCACGCGTTCGGCGCGCGCGCCCTCTTCGAAGGCGTGAGCTTCACGCTGTCTGACGGCGATCGCGTCGGGCTCATCGGCCCCAATGGCGCTGGCAAGTCCACGCTGCTGCGCATCCTCGCCGGCGAGCTCGGCGCCGACTCGGGGCAGGTGGCGGCGCGCGCCGGCCTGCGCGTGGCGTACCTGCCGCAGGTGCCGACGTTCGAGCCGGGCGCCACGGTGCGCGACGCCGTGCGTGCGGGGCTTCGCGGCGCGGCCGTTCACGACGGGCACGAGTGGGAGGCCGAGGCGCGCGTCGACGCACTGGTCGCGAAGATGGATCTGGCGGGCGCGGCCGCGGGCGAGGATCAACCCGTCGAGCGCCTCTCGGGCGGCTGGAAGAAGCGCGTCGCGCTCGCGCGCGCGTTGGTCGCCGAGCCCGAGCTCCTCCTGCTGGACGAGCCGACGAACCACCTCGACGTCGAGAGCATCCTCTGGCTCGAGAAGTTCCTCGCCGAGGCGCGCTTCGCGACGGTGACGGTCACCCACGATCGCCTGTTCCTACAGCGCATCTCGAACCGCATCCTCGAGCTCGATCGCCGCAACGCGGGCGGCCTGCTCGACGTCGCGGGCGACTACGCGACGTACCTCGATCGCAAGGACGAGCTGATGGCGGCGCAGGAGCGGCGCGAGGACGCGCTGCGGAACACGCTGCGCCGCGAGACGGAGTGGCTGCGTCGTGGCCCGCCCGCGCGCACCACGAAGCAGGAGGCGCGCATCCAGCGCGCCGGCGCGCTCGCCGAGGAGGTGGCGGAGCTGGGCACGCGCAACCGCTCCCGCGCCGTCGACCTCGACTTTCAAGCGAGCGGGCGCAAGACGCGGCGTCTCATCGACGCGACCGGCATCTCCGTGTCCTACGGAGACCGGACCGTCTTCCATGACCTCGACGTGCTCATCGGCCCGGGCACGCGGCTGGGCCTCCTCGGCCCGAACGGCTGCGGGAAGTCGTCTCTGCTCCGTGTGCTCACGGGCGCGCAGGCGCCGACGGCGGGCGAGGTGCGGCGCGCCGATGGGCTCGAGATCGCGTTCTTCGAGCAGGACCGCGCCGCCCTCGATCCTTCGCTCACGGTGGCCGACGCCGTGTGCCCGGACGGCGACTTCGTCGAGTTCCGCGGCGCGCGCGTGCACCGGAATGGCTACCTCGAGCGGTTCCTGTTCCGTGCCGAGCAGATGCGGCAGCCCGTGGGCCGTCTCTCGGGCGGCGAGCAGAGCCGTCTCCTGGTCGCGCGCCTCATGCTGCGGCCCGCGAGCGTCCTCGTCCTCGACGAGCCGACGAACGACCTTGATCTGCAGACGCTCACGATCCTCGAGGACGCGCTGACGTCGTTCGACGGCGCGGTCCTGCTGGTCACGCACGATCGCTACTTCCTCGACCACGTCGCGACGCAGATCCTCGGCTTTCACGTGAAGCCGGGCGAAGAGGGGCGCGTGACCTCGTTCGCGGGCCTCGCGCAGTGGGAGGAGTGGCACCGCGGACAAACGGCGCCCGTGGCCCGTGCGGCGCGCGCCGCGGAGCCTGCCTCTCCCGCTCCCGCGCCGTCGCCGCGCAAGAAGCTCAGCTACCGGCTGCAGCGCGAATGGGACGGCATGGAGGCGCGCATCGGCGAGGCGGAGGCGAAGGTCGCCGCGCTCGAGGCCGAGCTCGCGCACCCCGACGTCGTCAGCAACGCGGCGCGGCTCATCGAGCTTTCCGCCCAGCTCACCGCGGCGCGCGCCGAGGTCGATCGCCTCTATGCGCGCTGGGCCGAGCTCGAGGCCGAGCAGGCGCGCCAGTCGGGCGGGGCATGAAATCAGGGGCGGCTTCCGCTATATAAGCGGCCCACCCGTGATTCGCCTCGATCAAATCAGCAAGCAGCACGGCCCCCAGATCCTCTTCGTCGAGGCCTCGGCCGCCATTTACCGGGGCGAGAAGGTCGGCCTCGTCGGCCCGAACGGCGCCGGAAAATCGACGATCTTCCGCATGATCATGCGTGAGGAGTCGCCCGACGACGGCCAGGTGTCGATCGAGCGCAACCTGACGATCGGCTACTTCAGCCAGGACGTGGGCGACATGGCGGGCCGCCCCGTCGTCGCCGAGGTCATGGCGGGCGCCGGTCCCGTCGCCGAGGCCGCGGCCGAGCTCAAGCGGCTCGAGGAGGCGCTGGCCGATCCCGAGCGCGCCGACGAGATGGAGAAGCTGCTCGAGCGCTTCGGCGAGGCGCAGGCGCGCTTCGACGAGCTGGGCGGCTACGCGCTCGAGGCCCGCGCGCGAGAGATCCTCGCCGGCCTCGGCTTCTCGCAGGCGATGCAGGACGGCGACGTCGCCCTGCTCTCGGGCGGCTGGAAGATGCGCGTCGCCCTCGCGCGCATCTTGCTCATGCGGCCCGACGCCATGCTCCTCGACGAGCCGTCGAACCACCTCGACATCGAATCGCTCATCTGGCTCGAGGGCTTCCTCAAGGCCTACGAGGGCGCGTTGCTCATGACCTCGCACGATCGCGAGTTCATGAACCGCATCGTGAGCCGCATCGTCGAGATCGACGGCGGCGTCCTCACGAGCTACACGGGCAACTACGACTTCTACGAGCGCCAGCGCGCGCAGAACGCCGCGCAGGCCGAGGCCGCGTACGAGCGCCAGCAGGCCATGCTCGCCAAGGAGATGCGGTTCATCGAGCGCTTCAAGGCGCAGGCCGCCAAGGCGGCGCAGGTGCAGTCGCGCGTGAAGAAGCTCGACAAGATCGAGAAGGTCGAGCCGCCCAAGCGGCGCAAGCAGCTGGACTTCGAGTTCCCCTCCTGCGCGCGCTCCGGCGAGGACGTCGTCAAGATCGAGCGCGCCTCCAAGCGCTACGGCGAGAAGGTGATCTACGACGGGCTCGATCTCTCGATTCGCCGCCGAGATCGCTGGGCGGTGATGGGCATCAACGGGGCCGGCAAGTCGACGCTGCTCAAGCTCGTCGCGGGCGAGTCCTCGCCCGACAGCGGCAGCGTCACCGTGGGCGCGAGCGTCAAGATGGGCTACTTCGCGCAGCACTCGATGGAGATCCTCGAGCCCAGCAAGACCGTCTACCAGACGCTCGAGGACGCGTTCCCGCTCGCGAATCCGGGCTCGCTGCGCACGCTGGCCGGCTGCTTCGGTTTCCCGGGTGACGACATCGACAAGGTCTGCCGCGTGCTGTCGGGCGGCGAGAAGGCGCGCCTGGTCCTGGCGCGCATCCTGTACGAGCGCCCGAACTTCCTGGTCCTCGACGAGCCGACCAACCACCTCGACATGGCGACGAAGGACATGATCGTGCGTTCGCTGCGCGACTACGAAGGCACGATGCTGTTCGTTTCGCACGACCGGCAATTCCTGGCGCAGCTTTCGAACCGCGTGCTCGAGCTCGGCCCCGACGGGCCCACGGCGTACGGCGGCGGATACCTGGAGTACGTGGCGCGTAGCGGCCACGAGGCGCCCGGACTACACTGAGTCCGACGGGACCGGGACGGCGGGCGACGGAGCGAGCTCCTCCCATTTTTTAGGCCCACGTGAATCGCCCTTGCGCGCCCTCCCATCCTGATCGCGCGGCGCTGTTCTTCGTCGCGGTGGGCGCGCTCACCGCGCTCGCGTGCACCAACGCCAAGGGCGACCAGGGGAATCCAGGAGCAGCCGGCTCAAGCGGCGCCGCCGGCCTGGCGATGGCCGGCACGGCCGGGACCTCGGGAGCGGCCGGCACGGGGATGATGCCGGCGCCACGCGCCTGCGACGGCCAGCGGAAGTGCGTCGACTTCTCGGTTCCGCCGATCTTCGACGATGCGACGAGCGACGCGCCCGGCCTGTTCGCCGCCGCGCCCGTGGGCGACGGCCCGTGCATCACCGAGCCCGAGGATGGCGCGCTGTTCCCGAACAACTGGCTGCGACCGCGCGTGAAGTTCGTGCCCGCCGCGCCGGGCACGACGCACGAGATCCGATTCCACAGCGACGTCGAGCTCGACGACTTGGTCGTGTTCACGACGCACGACACCTGGACGATGCCGCTCGCGATCTGGCAGCGGCTCGCATCCGGCGTGCGCGAGACGCCCATCACCGTCACAGTGCGCGCCGCCGGCGGCGGCGCCAGCTCGGCCACGTTCACGATCGCGCCTGTCGGCGCGCCGGGCAGCATCGTCTTCTGGGCGGGCAAGCCGGCCGAGCTCGGGGCGCCCAAGTCGACGTCGGCGTCACTGCGCGGCTTCGCGCCGGGCGCCGAGACCACGCTGCCCACGCTGGCGGCGGCCGACGTCCAGATGCAGACGCGTGGGCCGAACAACGAGCTGCGCAACGTGTCTTGCATCGGCTGCCACGTGGCGACGCCCGACGGCCAAGCCGTGAGCTTCCTCGACAGCTCACCCTTCAGCATGGCCATCGCGGGCGTCAGCCCCGGACGCACGGGGCTGGTGCCGTTCGTCGGCGCTGGGGGCGGGGGCAACGGGGGCCTCGTGACCCCCGGCGGCCTCGATGCGATTCGGCAGCCCGGCCTGGGCATCTTTTCGTTCTCCCGGGCGCACTGGAAGCCGAACGATCACCTCGTCGTCACGCCGTTCTTCCTCGACGCTCCCTGCGGCCCGTACTCGCCCACGAAGGCGAACGTTCGGCTCGTCTGGATCGACCTCGAGGCGCCGCTCGTTCAGGGAAGCTCTTGCCCGACCGAAGGCATCCACTTCGGCACGATCGCGCGCGTCGGCGACCCGCGCGGCGCGGCCAATCCGACCTGGAGCCACGACGGCAAGACGATCGTGTACTCCTCGACGACGGCCGGGCAGGAGGGCCGGCTCGGCACGGGCGCCTCCGACCTTTACGTCGTGCCGTTTGGTGAGGGCGCGAATGGCCGCGGACAGGGAGGCGACGCAGCGCCGCTGGCCGGCGCCGCGGAGCCCGAGTTCGACGAGTACTACCCGTCGTTCTCGCCGGACGACGCGCTCGTCGTGTTCGATCGCGTCCCGACGGGCACGCCGATGTACGCGAACGCGGCGGCCGAGCTGTTCGTCGTGCCGGCCGCGGGCGCGCCCAGCGCCGCGCGGCTCGCGGCGAACGATCCGCCGAGGTGCGGTGCGCTCGCGAGCCCGGGCGTCGACAACCACTGGGCGCGCTGGGCGCCGGCCGTGCAATCGCCGCCGGGATCGAGGGCGAAGTACTACTGGCTGGTCTTCGCGTCGAATCGCTTCGGCACTCCGCCGGTCTCGGCCGACGGCAGGGATCCGATCCTCGTGTCGCAGCTCTACGTGACCGCGGTCGTCGTCGACGGTTCGGCGATGCGCACCTTCCCTGCGATCTATCTTTGGAACCAGGACGCGGGGACGCTGAACACGACACCCGACTGGGGCACCGTTCAGATCCCGCCTGCTCCTTGAATGGAAACTGGGGGCGACGAGCGCCCCGATGAATGGGGGCTGCGACGAGCGCCCCAATGAATGGGGCGGGCGACGAGCGCCCGAATGAACGGGGTGGGCGACGGGCCCAAATGAAAAAGGGGTGGGCGACGAGCGCCCACCCCTGTCGTTCAAGCGGCCTCTAACGACCGCGTCGTTCGACTACTTCGTCCAGCGGACGTTGCGCACGAGGACGTAGGCGCCACCCGGGACGTCGCCGGGAGCGCCGACGATCGAGAACCCGTTCCACACGCCGCCCGTCGCGCTCGACTCGTTGTAGCTGGCGACGTTCGCCGGGCTGTCGATCGAGAAGGTCGCCCACGACGTCGTCAGATCGAGGAAGAACTCGAAGCTGCCGCTGCCGTCACCCGAGCCGACGCCACCGAACTTGAACCGCACGGCACGGCTCGCGCGGGCCTCGAAGGTGATCTTCGTCGCGGTCGGATCGATGCAGATGCCCGGCGCGCCCGAGCCGATCGCATTGCCAGGCGTGAAGATCACGCCATCCCAGCAGTTGTTGCCCGTGTCGCCGCCGGCCGCGATGCACGCATCGGGGTCGTACGACGCCACGACGCAGCTCGGGGCTGCGCCGCCATCGTTGCCGCCATCGCCCGTGCCGCCGTCGCCCGTGCCGCCGTCGCCCACGCCGCCGTCAGGCGCAGACGCGTCCGCGGGAGCATCCACCGGAGCGTCGACCGGCGCATCGGCCACGCCGCCGTCGCCCGCGTCATCGGCGAGCTGCAGCGTCGCCGTGTCGTCCACCGCGTCGGTCGTGCCGCCGTCTGCGCCCGAGTCGCTGCCGCCGTCCGCCGCGTCGGAGCCACCGTCGGCGCCGCCGTCCGTGACGCTCGGGAAAGCCGGGAAGCTCGTCGCGTCGCACGCGATGGCCGACTCCATCTTCCACGCGTTCAGCGAAGGACCGCTGTGGAGGATGTACGGAGAGTTGAAGTCCTTGAGGACGTCGTAGGGAAGAGCCTTCTTCGTCATCGAGTCGCAAGGCGGGGCGGCCTCGCCCGTGCCCGCGGCGCCCGTCGTGCCCGCGGCGCCCGTCGTGCCCGCGGCGCCCGTCGTGCCCGCGGCGCCCGTCGTGCCCGCGGCACCCGTCGTGCCGGCAGAACCGGTCGTGCCGGCCTCGCCCGTCGTTCCGGCCTCGCCGGTTCCTGCGGTGCCGGTCGTGCCCGCAGAGCCGGTCGTGCCCGCGGTGCCTGTTTGCTGCTTCTTCGGAGAGCTGCTGCCGCAACCAAGGATTCCACTCGCTACCGCCGACGTCACAACTACAGCCAAGGCTAGTTTGCGCATTCTCGGGCTCCGATCGTTTTGGGGTGTCACGGGGCGACGCGCGCCCGCGCGAGGACGAGAACCGTGCATTTTTATGCCGAATGACACCGGTTCGTCCAGGTCACGTCATCCACTAGTGGATAAGTGCCGTTGCTTCGTCTTGTGGCTCGCGCTCCGGGGATTGGGCAAAGAAAAAGAGGCGGGCACCTTCGCGCCCGCCTCTTCGAGATGCTCGGAGCTAGGTCAGTTCTTGATCCAGTTGATGTCTTTGACCTCGATGTAGGCGCCGCCCGCGTACGAGGTCGGCTCGACGACCACCGAGAACGCATTCCACACGCCCATCATGTCGCCCGACGTGACGTTGTAGTCCGAGTCGGGGACCGAGACGGTGTACTTGGCCCAGGTCGTCGTGATGTTGAGGGTGAACTCGGTGCGGCCGGGGCCCTCGCCGATCGAGCCGAACTTCACGGGCACGTTGTTCTTGCTCGCGCGCGCCCAGAACTCGACGGCCGTGGCGCCGGGCGTGATGCAGACGCCCTTCGTGTCCGGGCTCGGGCCCTGGACGTCGGTCACCTGGAAGACGACGCCGGCCCAGCAGGCGCCCGTGCAGCCGTCCGGGTTGTACGAGAACTCGTAGCACGCCGGGGCCGCGGGGCCGGCGTCGGTGCCGCCGTCGGCGACCACGACCGCGTCGGTGCCGCCGTCGGTGACCACGACCGCGTCGGTGCCTCCGTCGGTCGTGGGCGCGTCCACGGGCGAGTCGACCGGCGCATCCACGGGGGCGTCGGCGACGCCGCCATCCGCCGCGTCCGGATCGTCGAGCGACAGCGTCTGAGCGTCGTCGTTCGCGTCGGCGCCACCGTCGGCGCTCGCGTCCACGACCGCGTCGGTGCCACCGTCCGTCGTCGGCGCCGCATCGGTCCCTGCGTCGGCCGTCGTGAAGGGAGGATACGTCGGGCTGTCGGAGCAGTCGGGAGTGGCGACGACCTTCCAGTAGCCCGCCGAGTTGTTGTTCGTGAGGACGTGGACGACCTTGAAATCCTTCGAGATGTCGTACGGGAGCGAGCGGTTCGCGTCGGCGTGAGCCTCGCAGTACGTGGGCGTGATCACATCGCCCGTGCCCGCGGCGCCCGTCGTGCCA
>DASZUD010000123.1:0-7617 GCA_035548155.1 Polyangia bacterium | reverse complement strand
AACGGCGGCTCGGCGAACGTCCCCACGACGACCACGGGCAAGCGCTCCGCGACGTGCACGATCGCCTGCGCCAGCTCGGCGTGGGCCGCGCGGTCGAGCCCCTCGAAGGGGTCGTCGAGGATCAGCAGCGCCGGCGCGCGCAGCACGGCCTGCAGCAGCAGGACCTTGCGGCTCTCACCCGTCGAGAGCTGCCGGTAGCGCCGCTCCCACAGCGGCTCGAGCCGGAACGCCGCGCACAAGGGGTGGCCGCGGCCCGGCTGGCCCAGCAGCGCGCCGACGGTGACGCTCGTGTCGACGCCCTGGCTGAAGTTGGCCTCGTCGGCCGCGAGCTGCGCCTCGTAGAAGGCCTGCTGCGATTCGGCCGAGAGCAGCCACGCCCCCGCCACGCGCGCCTCCAGGGCCCGCGCGGCGGTGGACTTGCCCGACCCGTTCGGGCCGGTGATGACGGTCAGCCCCGGCCCGGAGAGCGGCAGATCAAACAACCTCTTGGTCAGCCTCCGACGGCGATCTGCTTCATCGCCGTCATGTAGCCGCGCAGCGTGGCGCCGACCTTCTCGACGGGGTGGCTCTCGATGGCCTGGTTCACCGCCAGCAAGCGGCGGTTGTCCACCTGCTGCACCCCCGGCGCGAACGGCTTGCCGATCACGTCCGTCGGCTGCTTCGCCATGAAGTCCTTCAGCAGCGGCACGGCCGCGTGGCTGAAGAGATAGCAGCCGTACTCGGCCGTGTCGCTGATGACCTTGTTCATCTCGTACAGCTTCTTGCGCGAGATGAGGTTCGCGATGAGGGGCGTCTCGTGCAGCGACTCGTAGTAGGCCGACTCGGGCTTCATGCCCACCTCGACCATGCACTCGAACGCCAGCTCGACGCCCGCCTTGACCATGGCCACCATGAGCACGGCGTTGTCGTAGTACTCCTGCTCGCTGATCTTCTGCGCGCCCGCGGGCGTCTGCTCGAAGGCGGTGTCGTTCGTCGCCGCGCGCCAGCCGAGGAGGTTCGGATCGCCCGCGTCCCAGTCCTTCATCATCGTCGTGCTGAAGACGCCCGTGATGATGTCGTCCTGATGCTTCTTGAACAGCGGGCGCATGATGCCGCGCAGCTCCTCGGCCAGATCGAAGGCCTTGAGCTTCGCCGGGTTGCTGAGGCGATCCATCATCAGCGTGATGCCGCCCTGCTTGAGCGACTCGGTGATCGTCTCCCAGCCGTACTGCACCAGCTTGCTGGCGTAGCCGCGGTCGATGCCCTGGGCCACCATGCGGTCGAAGCACAGGATCGAGCCCGTCTGCAGCATGCCGCAGAGGATCGTCTGCTCACCCATGAGGTCGCTCTTCACCTCGGCGATGAAGCTGGACTCGAGCACGCCGGCCCGGTCGCCGCCCGTGGCGGCCGCGTAGGCCTTGGCGATCTCGAGGCCGTCGCCGTTCGGATCGTTCTCGCGGTGCACGGCGATCAGCGTGGGCACGCCGAAGCCGCGCTTGTACTCCTCGCGCACCTCGGTGCCCGGGCACTTCGGCGCCACCATGACGACCGTCAGGTCCTTGCGGATCTGCTGGCCCTCTTCGACGATGTTGAAGCCGTGGCTGTAGGCCAGCGTGGCGCCCTTCTTCATGAGCGGCATCACCTTCGAGACGACGTCGGCGTGTTGCTTGTCGGGGGCCAGGTTGCAGACCAGGTCGGCGGTGGGGATGAGCTCCTCGTACGTGCCCACCTTGAAGCCGTTGCTGGTGGCGTTCGTGTAGCTGACGCGCTTCTGCGCGATGGCGTCAGCGCGCAGCGCGTAGCTGACGTCCAAGCCCGAGTCGCGCATGTTGAGGCCCTGGTTCAGGCCCTGCGCGCCGCAGCCGACGATGACCACCTTCTTGCCGCGCAGCTTCTCGACGCCGCTCGCGAACTCGCTGCGATCCATGAAGCGACAGCGGCCGAGCTGGTCCAGCTTCTGCGCCATCGTGAGGGTGTTGAAGTAGTTCTGTCTCGACATTGGTGGAGCTCCTCGCGTGTGAACCGAGCAGGCAGGATAGCGCGCCCTTCACGTTGCGCATCCGCCTATTTTCGGTAGTCTGTGTTGCAGGAATCGCAACAACGACTTTGACCATGGCCGCGACGTCGCAGCAAGACTTCAGCCTTTTCCTGCACTTGGCGGAAAGCCTCCACTTCGCGCGCAGCGCCAAGGCGCTCCACGTCAGCCCCTCGGCGCTGACGCGCGCGATCCAAAAGTTGGAGGAAGAGGTCGGCCAGCCGCTGTTTCAGCGCTCTCGGCGCAGCGTGACGCTGACGCGCGCCGGAGAGATCTTCCGCGATCACGCCCGCGCGCAGGTGGCCGCTTACGCGCGCCTGCAAGAGGCGCTGGCCACCGAGACGGAGACGCCGACGGGCGAGCTGCGCATCGCCTGCACGGTGACCGCCTGCCACTCGGTGCTGCCCAAGCTGCTGGCGCGCTGCCGCGAACGCTACCCGGGCATCCACCTGCAGCTCAGCACGTCGGACGCGGCGCGCTGCCTGCAGGCGCTCGAGGGCGACGAGGTGGATCTGGCCGTCGTGCCCGAGCCCGATCACGCGCCCGCCGACCTCCGCTTCGTGCGCCTCGCGCACACCGAGCTGGCGTTCATCGCGCCCGCGTCCGACGCCGAGCTCGCGCGGCGCGCGAAGCTGGGTGGCGCCCACTGGAACGGCTTGCCCGTGATCCTGCCGCGCCGCGGCCTCGAGCGGCAGCGCATCGACGCGTGGCTCGAACAGCACGGCGCGCGCCCCGAGGTGTACGCCGAGGTCGACGGCAACGAGGCCATCCTCGCCTTGGTCGCGCTCGGCTGCGGCGTCGGGGTCGTCCCCGAGCTGGTCCGCAAGGACAGCCCGCTGCGCGGCCGCATCGCAGAGGTCGACATCAAGCGCCCGCCACGCGGCTATCACGTCTCGCTGTGCGCGAAGGGCCGCACCTTGTCGCGCCGCACGGCCGCCGCGCTGTGGGATCTGGCGCCCGCGACCGCGTCGCTCTGAGAGAGCGCCCGCGTGGCCAGTTACACGTCATGAGTGTTCGTGCGCGACGCTCAGGAGCGCAGGGGCATGCACAAGAGGCATGAGAACGCGCCCGTCGCCGGATCGACGGCGACGGCGGGCGCGAAGATCTCGATCGCGGGCGCGAGATCGGGCTCGAGGCCCGCGTCGGGAAGCGCGCGCGTCAGGAACCATATCCAGGCGGCGCGAATCTCGGCCGCACGCCCCGCGAACGGCACGAACGCGTAGCGGCCGCCGGGGAGGGTCTGAACACCGACGTCCCCGCGCGCGTGAAAGTCATCGTCCACCTGGATGCAGACGTCGTAGCGCGTGCGTTCGGATGGCGTGATGTTCGGATTGTCCTGCGCGACTCCGAACCTCCGACGCCGCAGGGGGGCGAGCCCCTCGGCCTCGCACCAGGACTCGAATCGCCGCCACGTCTCGGCGATGCCCGGCGATCCGAAGGGGCCGACGTGACGCATGTAGGCCACGCGAATCGGGGCGACGATCTGGATTTCGATCTCGTCGGCGGTCATGCCTCGACGCTACCACCAGCCGCTCGGCCTGCGCCGATCGTCAGCGGATGCGCCCGGCGAGCGCGCGGTAGATCGCCAGCAGCAGCATGGCGCCCAGCACCGAAGCGACGATGCCGGGTGCGACGTCCGCCGCACCATAGAAGCCGAGCGCGTGGCCGATGAACGACGCCGCGAACGAGCCCGCGACGCCGAGCAAGGCCGTGACGATCAGCCCGCCTGGGTCGCGGCCCGGCATGACCAGCTTGGCGATCGCGCCGACCACGAGACCGACCAAGAGTGCCCAGAAGACGTGCATCATCGGTCTCCCTCTAGGCGGTGACCGAGCCCACGCCCGGCCCCAGCGTCGCCTCGAGGTGCTCGCGCACGCGCTCCCGCAGGCGCAGCTCGATCTGGCGCACGCGCTCGCGGCTGACCCCGAACGCCGTCGCGAAGGCGACCAGCCGCTTGGGCTTCTCGGTGCAGTAGAGGCGCTCCCGAAAGAGCTGCGCGTCGCGACCCGACAGCGTCCGCCCGAACTCCTCGAGCTCGCGGCGTACGGCCGCGATCAGGTCGGCTTGCTCGAGCCTGTCGTCGGCGCCTGGCTCCTCGGCGACCAACGTCTCCAGGCGGTTTCGATCGTCGTGCGGGTGCGCGGCCGAATCCAGCGAGGCTTCGGAGCTGCCGAGGCGTTTCTCCATCTCGACCACGTCGCGCTCGGAGACGGAGAGCGACGCGGCCAGCTGGCCCGCGGCCACTTCGACGCCGGTGCTGCCCTCGAGGCGCGCCCGCGTCCGCCGCAGGCTGAAGAAGAGCTTGCGCTGCGCCCGCGTCGTCCCGATCTTCACGAGCCGCGCGTTCGACAGCATGAACTTCAGCATGTACGCGCGGATCCACCACGCCGCGTACGTCGCGAGCTTGACGTTGCGGTGCGGGTCGTACTTCCGGACCGCGTGGATGAGGCCGAGGTTCCCCTCCTGGATCAGGTCCGTGAGGTTGGTGCGGCGCACGCGGTACTCGAGCGCGATCTTCAGCACCAGACGCAGGTTCGCGTTCACGAGCCGCGCCGCCAGCCGCTCGTCGGCCGTCTCGACGTAGCGCGCCGCCACCTCGTGCTCTTCTTCGCGCGACATCACGGCGTGCCGGCGCACGTCGCGCATGTAGCGCTTCATCGACGACGACTTCTCGTCGTCGTCAGCGCGCACGTGATCCGCGCGCCGCTTGCCGCGCGCCGGCTTCCGAGAGGGCGCGAGCGCGCCATCGTCGAGCGCCAGCGAACGGTCGTTGCGCGGGTCGTGCGCCATCGGCCCGAGCACGACGGCGGCATTCAGCGCGGAGAGCCCGGCTCCCGGATTCCTAATTTGAGCGACGCTTTGCATGGCCGACCAACGAAGCAACGGTCAGGCCATCGCGTTCGGCCCGACGTTTCGCGGGGTTTCCCGACGTGGGGCCGGCCTCATCGTCACCGTCCGGTGCCATGGGCCTCCTGACGAGGTATCGGACGGCGGCCCTGGTTACTTACGGGTGTCGTCCGCGCAAGGGGGGTCCACCGCGTATTTGGGGGGTTGCCGCGCTTTTTGCGAACCCCACGTTGAGACGGATGATGGTGCGACGGCGGAAGCTTCCCGGTCCCCACCGTGTCGAAGAGGCGGAGATCGCAGGCTTCGCGGCGGACCTCGAGGCGCTCGCCGCCGAGCTCGCCGCAGAGGAGCGAGCGCGAGGAGAGATGTCCGACCTCGACGAGCTGGCCCACGCGCTGAACGTCGCGATCGACGGCCTCGCGTTCCTGCAGCACGTGCTGGAATCCCATGCGCAGCGCGATGGCGCCGATGCGGCCGGCGGCCGCGTCAAGCGCCGGCGGCATTAGGTCGGTCGCCGGCGGGCGGCGAAGCGCCTCGTGATCGACGCCGGAGGTCGCGCCGGCGGCGAAGGAGAGCCTCGCCGCCGACGCCGAAGGTCAGAACCGAACGCGGTACAGCGCCAGTCGATACGTAGGCGCCGGATCGCCGGGGAGGCGCGACGCGGTCGCGCGATCGAGGCGGTTCTCCTCGGAGACGACCTGCATGATGCCCACCGCGCTTCCGACGAGGACGCCGCCCGCGCCCCAGTAAAAGATCCGATCGGCGTGCGCGCGATCGTCGACCAGGTAGTAGATCGCGCCGCCGACCAGCACGCCCGCCACGCCGCCCGCGATCGCGCTCCATGCGATCGTGGACATGTAGTTGTGCGGCTCGTGCTCGATCACCGTCGTGTGGCGAGGAGCCGGCGCGGCGACGGGCGCCTGCGGCTGGGCCACCACCGGCGCAGGCTGCTGCGGCTCGACGACGACGGGCGCCGGCGGCGGCGACGGCTGCTGGGTGCCGTTGACGACGACGTCCGCGTGGGCGACCTGCGGCAGGGCGGTCGCGACCACCAGCGACAGACCAGCGAACACCACGGGGCATGCGCTCTTCGATTTCTTCTGGGTCATGGAACCTCCTATAGGCGTCCCTCGCTGTGCAGCGCCCGTGCCACGCCATTTCATCGGGGATTTCGGTAGAGAGCCGCCCCGCGCCGTCACCGGGTCGCGCCCTACCGTCACACGCGGGTGACCTCACGGCCCCAAAACGCCGTCGCGCGGTGGCCCTTCGGCCACGAACTCGGCGTCCCTCATGGCCGCGGACCGCGGCACGCTTCTTGATGGGAGCGAAGGCGGGCGCACCCAAACACCTTTCGATCAATGCCGGACGCGAGAGAGGAGCACCGCCCCATGGGGACCAAGCCAAGACCGCAGGACTCGCTCGCCCGCTCGTCGACGATCGTCGTCGTCGACGACGACGAGATGATCCGCGACGCGCTTTCGAGCGCGCTCAGCGAGGCGGGCTTCGACGTCGCCCTCGCGTGCGACGGCGAAGAGGGCCTGGCGACGATTCGCGCGTGCGTGCAGAAGCCTCGCCTGGTGATCCTCGACCTGCAGATGCCGCGGCTCGACGGCGCCGGCGTCTTCGGGACGCTGCAGTCCGACGCGCGGCTGGCCGACGTGCCCGTCGTCATCTCGACGGCCGCGCCGTGGCGTGCGCCGCGCGGCGCTCGCGTCATGCCCAAGCCCATCGATCTCGACGACATCGTCGAGCTCGCGCGGGCCATCCGCTGAGCGGAGCTGCGGCGATGATCGAAATCGGACAGGCGGTCGGCAACTACCGAGTCGTCGCGCTTCTCGGAGAGGGCGCCATGGGCTCGGTCTACAGGGCCGAGCACCCCGTCATCGAGCGCAAGGCTGCGCTCAAGGTCATTCACCCGCAGCACGCCCGCAACCCCGAGATCGTCGGTCGCTTCGTCGACGAGGCGACGGCGATCAACCGCGTGGGCCACCAGCACATCGTCGAGGTCACCGACTTCGGGCGCACACCGGCCGGCGACTTCTACTTCATCATGGAGTACCTCGAGGGTCGATCCCTCGCCGACGCGATCAGGCAGGACGGTCCGTTCGCGCCCCGGCGCGCCTTGAAGATCGCGGCACAGATCGCCGACGCGCTCGCGGCCTCGCACGGCAGCGGCGTCATCCACCGCGACCTCAAGCCCGACAACATCTTCCTCGTCGACCGCGACGGAGACGCCGACTTCGTGAAGGTGCTCGACTTCGGGCTCGCGAAGCTGGTCCACGAGCACGCCCCCGCCCGGCACCAGACCCTTCGCGGGACCGTCATGGGCACGCCCTTTTACATGGCGCCCGAGCAATGCGATGGGCGCGGGGCGCTGGACGCTCGCGCCGACGTCTACTCGCTGGGCGTCGTGCTCTTCGAGATGCTGGCGGGGCGCGCGCCGTTCGAAGGGAGGGACTTCGGCGAGGTGCTCATGAAGCAGATGACGGCGCCGGCGCCCGCCGTCAGCTCGCTGGTGCCCACGATCCCGGAGGCGATCGACCGCGTGCTCGAGCGGGCGCTGGCCAAGCGCGCCGACGATCGCTTCGCCTCGATGGAGCTCTTCCGCGCGGCGCTGCTCCAGTGCCAGGCAGGCGGCGGCGCGCCTTCCCCCCTCGCGGCGCCGGCGGACGTCGCGCTCGATCGCGTGCCGCGGAGCGCGGCGCGGCGGACCGTCGCCGTCGCCGCGCTCGCCGGGCTCCTCGTCGCGGGCTCGG
>DASZUD010000122.1:0-13851 GCA_035548155.1 Polyangia bacterium | reverse complement strand
AACTGCCAGCGGATGCGATTTTTCGGCGCCGATGCCCGGTACGGGTAGAGGGAGTAGCCCTCGAAGAGGACGGCGTCAGCGAGCGCGCGCGCGTCGTCGAAGCTCATGCGGCCTCCGGCGCGTCGTCGTCCGGAGCGAAGGCGGTCGCCGTCGCGTCGAGCTCGGCGAAGAAGGAGTCGATCTCCCTCCACGCGCGATCGCCGCCCTGGAAGCCCTGCCAGTGCTTCCGCACGCGCCCGACCAGCCGATAGCACGCGTCGATGGGCGCGAGGTAGAGCGCGAAGCCGCCCCCCGTGCGGCCGCGGATCAGCAGGGCTTCGACGTCTGGTTCCATGGCGCGCACCAGCGCCGCGACCGGCGCGATCTGCTGGAGCCCGTCGACGTCGACGGCCGCCTCGGCGGCGCCCGCGGGGCTGGGATAGAGCACGGTCCAGCGGTCGACGCCGGAGCTGAAGAAGATGAACGCCAGCCGCACGGGAATTGCCAGGCTCGCCCAGGTGGGCTCGTCGAGCAGGCCGGACGGGATCGCCAAGACGCGCGTGGGGATCGTCGCCCAGGGCCCGCGCCCGTCCTCACCGAGAACCGCGCAGGCGGCGCAGGCGCAGGCCATCGTTCGCTGCCGCCGCTCGACGACGTGCCGGTGAGCTTCGGGCAACTCGCCGCCACAGAGGTGGCAGCGAGCTTCCGGCGCGCCCAGGGGACGCCGGCCGGCCGCGAGCCGCCGCAACGGTTCGAGCGCGCTGGTCACGGGGGCTCGCCCCCGCCGCGGCTGCGAGACAGATCGATCTGGACCAGGCCGCTCGGCGGCGCGGCCCTCCCGGCGCCCGGCCCGAGATCGTAGTCGCGCGCGGCCGCGGCCACGGGGTGCAGGTCGTGCAGGACGAGCAGGCTCGACACGAGCGGATCGGCGTGGAGCCGCGCGTCGGCCTCGGCGCTCCGCCCCGTGGCCTCCCAGATCGACATGAGCCTCTCGAGGCCCGCGCCGTAGAGGTGGACCAGACGCTGGGCCAGCTCCTCGGCGCGCTGGCGCACGGGCGCGCCGGCCATCGCGCCGAGATCCTCGATCAGCTGGACGATGCGATCGCTCTCGCGGCGCAGCTCGCCGTCGTCCGTCGCCTCGTCCGCCTCCGCGTTCACGACATGCCTCCTGCGCGCATCTCCGCCTCCCGGAGCAGCCAGTCGGTGAATTCAGCCAGGCCCGTGCCGTCACGGCAGGAGAGCTCGAAGACGCGCAGCGCGGGGTTGATGCGCCGGGCGTTCGCCAGAAGCGCCGCCCGATCGAAGTCGAGGTGAGGCAGCAGATCCGTCTTCGTGAGCACGAGGACGCTCGCGGCGCGAAAGACGTGCGGATATTTGAGCGGCTTGTCCTCGCCCTCCGTCACCGAGGCGAGGACGATCTTCGCGCGCTCGCCCAGGTCGAAGAGGGCGGGGCACACCAGGTTGCCGACGTTCTCGACCAGCAAGAGCGACCTCGGACGGAGCTCGAGGCGCGCGGCCGCCTTGGCGACCATCTCTGCGTCCAGGTGACACCCGCTCGCCGTGTTGACCTGGATCGCCGGGACGCCGTGCGCGCGGATTCGCTCGGCGTCCCGCTCCGTCTCCTGATCGCCTTCGATGACGGCCAGCGGAACGCGGCCCTTCACGCGCGCGATCAGCGCCTCCAGCAGCGACGTCTTCCCGGCGCCGGGCGCGCTCAGCAGGTTGAAGACCGCGAGCTCGGCGGTCGCGAACACCTGACGGTTGCGGGCCGCGAGCGCGTCGTTCTTCGCGAGGATCGCCTGCTCGATCGTGACGGTGCGGGCGCTCGTGCCATCGTGCCCGTCCCCGTGCCCGTGCCCGTGCCCGTGCCCGTGCCCGTCCCCGTGCCCGTGAGGGTGGCGATGCGGCGGCCGCAGGAGGAACAGCCCTTCGGGCGCGCCACCCTCCATCTCGATCTCCATCTCCTCGCCGCCGCATCCGCAGGACGCACACATCACGCAACCTCCACGCTCTTGATCCGCAGTTCCTGGCCCGCGAGGACGTCGAGGGCCGCGCCTCCGCACGGGCAGAAGTCGAGGAACGTCGCGATCGCGATCTCGCGGCCGCACGTCTGGCAGCGCGCGCACCCGGCGATCTCGTCGATGTCCAGCGTCGCGCCTTCGAGCGTGGTGTCCTTCGCGCACGCCTCGAAGCAGAATCGCAGCGCGTCCGGCACCGCGCCCGAGAGGCGGCCGATCTCCAAAAGGACGCGCACGACGCGCGCGGGGCGCGTCCGGTCTTCAATCGTCGAGACGACGCCTTCCATGAGGGCGAGCTCGTGCATCGCCGTCTGAGTGTGCGGCCCGCCCCTGCGAACACAATCGGGCCTCACACCAGTAGGACGATCCAGCAATTCGGCGTCCACCGTTGCCCGACGGGCGCTTCATCTCAATGCTGCGGCTCGTGTCTGCGATCGCCGCGCCGCCGCGTCTGCGCCGAGAGGTCCGCGTGCGGGGCCGGGTGCAGGGCGTAGGGTTTCGGCCCGCGGTGTGCCGGTTCGCCGCGCGGCTCGCGCTCGCGGGCTTCGTCCGCAACGATGGTCAGGGCGTTCACATCGAGGTCGAGGGTGAACCGGCCACGGTCGAGCAGTTCCTCGATCGGCTGCGGTCGGTCGTCCCGCCCGTGGCGCGCATAGCGTCCGTAGAGACGGCGTCGCTCCCCGTGTTGGGGGAGCGCTCGTTTCGGATCGCCCCCAGCGCGGTCGAGGCGGCGGCGCGCGCGGCGTCCATCCCGCCCGATGCGGCGCCGTGCGCGGAGTGCGTGCGCGAGCTCGACGACCCGCGCGATCGGCGCCATCGATACCCTTTCATCAATTGCACCGCCTGCGGGCCCCGGTTCACGATCGTCGAGGCGCTCCCTTACGATCGGACGCGCACGACGATGGCGCGCTTTGCGCTGTGCGACGGGTGCGCGCGCGAGTATCAGGATCCGGTCGATCGCCGATTCCACGCCGAGGCGATCGCGTGTCCGCGCTGTGGTCCGGTCTTGACCTTCGTCGACGGAGGGACGCGACATTCGGGCGAGGAGGCGCTGGCCGCCGCGGGCCGCGCGCTGGTCGAGGGTCGAATCGTCGCGCTCAAGGGCGTCGGCGGCTTCCAGCTGGCGGCCGACGCGCGGAACACCGAGGTGATCGCCGCCCTGCGCGCGAGGAAACGACGTCCGCACAAGCCCTTCGCCGTGATGGGCCGTTCGCTCGAGACGCTCGAGCGCGTCGTCGTGCTGGACGAGTGCGCGCGCGCGGCGCTGGACGCTGCGGCGCGGCCCATCGTGCTCGCCCCCGCGCGCCGGGGCGCGGCGCTGGCCACGGGCGTCGCCCCGGGCCTGAACGAGATCGGCGTGGCCTTGGCGTCGACGCCGCTGCACCACCTGCTGCTGGCCGAAGGGCCCGAGCTGTTGGTCATGACCAGCGGCAACGTCTCGTCGGAGCCGATCGCGCGAACGAACCAGGAGGCGCTCGAGCGGCTCGCGGGCGTCGCCGACGTGTTCCTCGTTCACGACCGCGATGTGCGTTCGCGCGCCGACGACTCGGTCGTGCGCGTGATCGGCGGCGCCGCCACGGTCATGCGGCGGGCGCGGGGCTTCGTGCCCGAGTCGTTCTCGCTGCCCTGCGAGGCCGCCGCGGACGCGACCGTGCTGGCCGTCGGGGCCGAGCTCAAGACGACGCTGTGCCTCGTCGTGGGCCGGACGGCCACGCTGTCCCAGCACGTCGGCGACCTCGGCGACGCAGCCGTGCGCGCCTTCTTCGACGAGACGGCGGCCGAGCTCTGCGCGCTGGCCGGCGTCGTGCCCGAGGCGTTCGTCCATGACGCCAACCCGGACTACGCGTCGTCGCGCTGGGCGCGAAGACGCGCCCGCGCCGCGGGGAAGCGGGCGCTCGCCGTGCAGCATCACCACGCCCACGTCGCGAGCTGCCTCGTCGAGCACGGCCGCATCGGACCCGTGCTGGGCGTCGCCTTCGACGGGACGGGGCTCGGACCGGACGGGACTCTGTGGGGCGGCGAGCTCCTGCTCGCGGACCTCGCCGGGTTCCGGCGCGTCGCTCACCTTCGTGCGATCGCGCTGCCGGGAGGGGAGGCGGCGATCCGTGAGCCGTGGCGTCTGGCGGTCGCCGCGCTCGAGGACGCCGGCGAGCGGCTCGACCTGCCGGCGCTCGCGGCGGTCGCATCGTCGCGGCTCGACGAGGTGCGGCGGGTCGCGGGCAGCGGCCTCAGCCCACGCGCGACCGGCGCGGGCCGCTGGTTCGACGCCGTCGCGGCGATGTGCGGCGTGCGCGGCGAGATCAGCTACGCCGGGCAGGCGGCCATGGAGCTCGAGGCGGCGGCAGCGCCGGGGGACCACGGCGCGTACGATCTCGAGCTCGGCCGCGGCGACCCGTTCGTGGTCGATCTTCGCCCCGCCGTGCGCGCCGTCGCCGCGGACGCGCGCGCGGGCGTGTCCGCGGGCGTCGTCTCGGCGCGGTTCCACGCGACGATGTCGCGTGCGATCGTGGCGGCCTGCCTCCGCGCCCGCCAGGCCGGCGGGCCCGGGACCGTCGCGCTCGCGGGAGGCTGCTTTCAGAACCGGCGGCTCACCGAGGGCGCGCGCGCCGGGCTCGAGGCCGTGGGCTTCGAGGTGCTGTCGCACCGCCGCGTGCCGTGCAACGACGGCGGTGTCGCGCTGGGCCAAGCCGCGGTGGCGGCGTTTCGGATGGCCGAGACGGAGAGGGCAAGGCGATGTGCCTAGGGATTCCCGGTGAGGTCGTGTCCGTGTCGACGAGGGACGGCCTGCCGTTCGGCGACGTCCGATTCGGAGGCGTGACGCGCGAGGTGTGCCTGGTCTGTCACCCCGACGTGGCGCCCGGCGAGT
Organism: Polyangia bacterium; assembly: GCA_035548155.1. Classification (GTDB taxonomy): domain Bacteria; phylum Myxococcota_A; class Polyangia; order Fen-1088; family Fen-1088; genus DASZFV01. The sequence continues at coordinate 8,988 of DASZUD010000122.1, read as the reverse complement.
TCGTGCTGGTGCACGTGGGCCTGGCGATCGCGCGCATCGACCGCGCCGAGGCGCGCCGCGCGTGGCGCGTCCTCGAGGAGCTCGGGCAGACCGCGGAGGTGGCTCCCGGGGACGAGCCGCGGGAGGGCGACGGAGCGTGAAGTACCTGGCTGAGTACCGCGATCCCGGCGTCGCGGCCGCGCTCGCCGCGGAGATCCGGCGCGTCGTGACGCGGCCCTGGGTCGTCATGGAAGTGTGCGGCGGGCAGACACACTCGATCGTGCGCTACGGCATCGATCGCCTGCTCCCGCCCGAGCTGGAGCTCGCGCACGGACCGGGGTGCCCCGTCTGCGTGACGCCGCTCGAGACGATCGACCGCGCCCACGCGATCGCCACCCGACCCGACGTCATCTTCACGTCGTTCGGCGACATGCTTCGCGTCCCAGGGTCGCGCGGCGATCTGCTCTCGTTGCGCGGCCGCGGCGCCGACGTGCGGGTCGTCTACGCCCCGCTCGACGCCGTCGCGCTGGCCCGGCGCCATCCCGAAAAGAAGGTCGTGTTCCTGGGCATCGGCTTCGAGACGACGGCGCCCGCGAACGCGCTGGCCCTCATCCAGGCGCGGAAGCTGGGCGTGCGGAACTTCTTCATGCTCGCTTCGCACGTGCTGGTGCCGCCGTCGCTGGCGGCGATCGTGCAAGCGCCCGGCAGCCGCGTGCAGGCGTTCCTGGGCCCCGGGCACGTGTGCGCCGTCGTCGGATACCGCGCGTACGAGGCGCTGGCGGCGCGCTATCGCGTCCCGATCGTCATCTCCGGCTTCGAGCCGGTCGATCTGCTCGAGGGGATCCTCATGACCGTGCGCCAGCTCGAGGCCGGCCGCGCCGAGGTCGAGAACCAGTACGCCCGCACGGTCACGCGGCAGGGAAACGGCCTGGCCCAGGAGGCGATCGAGCAGGTCTTCGAGGTGACCGACCGCAAGTGGCGCGGCATCGGCTCGATCCCGAAGTCGGGCCTGCGGATCCGCGCGGAGTACCGCGAGCACGACGCCGAGCGGGTCTTCGCCGTCGAAGACGTCACCACCATGGAGCCCGCGGCGTGCATCAGCGGGCTCGTGCTGCGGGGCCTGAAGAAGCCGTCGGAGTGCCCCGAGTTCGGCAAGGCGTGTACGCCGCGCACGCCGCTCGGCGCGACGATGGTCTCGGGCGAGGGCGCGTGCGCCGCGTACTTCCAGTACCGCCGGCGCAACGAGAGCGCGGCGCCTCCCGCGACGCTCGACGGAGCCTCGCCATGAGCGAGCTCGCCGCCGGGTTCGTCCGCAAGGCCCGGGAGAGCGCCGCGCTGGCCGCGGCGTTCGTCGAGGCGCACGCCACGATGCTGGACGCGTGCGTCCGCGCGCTGGGCGAGCGCCTCGCGCGCGGCGGGCGTCTGTTCGTCATGGGCAACGGCGGTTCGGCGTGCGACGCGCAGCACGTCGCCGTCGAGTTCCTGCACCCCATCATCGAGAAGCGACGCGCGCTGCCCGCGGTCGCGCTGCCCACCGACGCGGCGTTGCTGACGGCCGTCGGCAACGATCAGGACTTCTCTCAGGTGTTCGCGCGCCAGCTCGAGGTGCTCGCGCGCCCCGAGGACGCCGTCCTGGGCATCTCCAGCTCGGGCGGGTCGTCTAACGTCAACCGGGCCCTCAAGCAAGCTCGCGCGCGCGGCCTGCTCACCATCGGCTTCGCGGGACGTGACGGCGGCGCGCAGGCCGATCTCTGCCAGTTCTGCTTCGTCGTGCCCTCGTGGGCGATCCACCGGATTCAGGAGACGCATACGCTGCTGCTGCACCTCTTGTGGGACGGTGTGCACGTGGCCATGGGGGAGACGGATGTCCTTTGAGCTCGCCTGTCCGGTGCCGAACGTCGAGAGCGAGCGCGTGCTGCTGGCGCACGGCAGCGGCGGCGTGCTCACCGCGCAGCTCATCGAGGAGCTCGTGCTGCCGGCCTTTCGCAACCCGGCGCTCGACCGCCTCGACGATCAGGCGGTGCTCGCGCCGGCGCTCGGGCCGGGCGAGCGGCTGGCGTTCACGACGGACTCGTACGTCGTGACGCCGCTCTTCTTTCCGGGCGGCGACATCGGCGAGCTGGCCGTGAACGGCACGATCAACGACCTGGCGATGGGCGGCGCGCGTCCGCTGGCGCTTTCGTTGGCGTTCATCCTCGAGGAGGGCCTCGAGCTGGCCGTGCTCCGGCGCGTGATCGCGTCGGCGGCGGCCGCCGCGGCGCGCGCCGGCGTGCCCGTGGTGACGGGTGACACCAAGGTGGTCGGGCGCGGCAGCGGAGACCAGGTGTTCATCAACACGTCGGGCGTGGGCATCGTGCCCGCGGGCGTCGATCTGTCGTCGCGCAATGTCCGGCCGGGCGACGTCATCCTGCTCTCCGGGACCGTCGGCGATCACGGCGCGACGATCCTCGCACAGCGTGAAGGCCTGGCCGTCGGCGGCGAGCTCGCGAGCGACACGGCGGCGCTGCACGAGCTCGGCGCCGCCATCCTGGCCGCGAGCCCCGAGGCGCACGCCATGCGTGATCCCACGCGCGGGGGCCTCGCGGCGACGCTGGTCGAGATCGCCTCGCGCGGCGACCTCTCGATCGAGATCGACGAGACGGCCGTCCCCGTGCGCGACGCCGTGCGCGGCGCGTGCGAGCTCTTCGGGCTGGACCCCCTGCTGCTGGCGAACGAGGGCAAGCTGGTCGCCTTCGTGCCGCACAGCGGCGCCGAGCGCGCGCTGGCGGCCATGCGCGCGCACCCGCGGGGGCGCGACGCCGTGGCAATCGGTCGCGTGACCGCGCCGGGTGACGGCCAGGTCGTCGTGCGCACGGCGCTGGGCAGCCGCCGCATCTTGGATCTTCCGTACGCCGAGCCGCTGCCGCGGATCTGCTGACGGGGCGCACGAAGGAGGAGGGGACATGGGCGAAGGCAACGGCGATTCGCGGTCGGGGGAGTGGAAGGCGCGGCGCTCGAGCAGCGAGCGTGCGCCGGGCGCCGTCGAGGAGCTGCACATCCTCTGGATCTCCGAGGGCATGAGCTGCGACGGCGACACCGTGTCGATCACGGCGGCGTCGCAGCCCAGCATCGAGGACGTCGTCCTCGGCCTCGTGCCGGGGATTCCGAAGGTGCACCTGCACAACAAGGTGCTCGCCTACGAGACGGGCGAGGACTTCCTCGCCGCCTTTCGCAAGGCGGCCGCGGGCCAGCTCGAGCCGTTCGTGCTGGTCATCGAGGGCTCGGTCCCGAACGAGCGCATCAACGGCGACGGCTTCTGGAGCGCGTTCGGCAACGACCTCGCGACCGGTCAGCCGAAGACGCTCGACAAGTGGCTCGACGAGCTGGCGCCGCGCGCCCTGGCCGTGATGGCCGTCGGCACGTGCGCGACCTACGGCGGAATCCATTCGATGGCCGGCAACCCGACGGGCGCCATGGGCCTCGCGGACTATCTCGGCCACGGCTTTCGCTCGAAGGCGGGCTTGCCGATCATCAACGTGCCCGGCTGCCCCGTGCAGCCCGACAACTTCATGGAGACGCTGCTGTGGCTGCTCCAGGAGGTGGCGGGGAACGCGCCCATGATCCCCCTCGACGAGGGGCTGCGGCCGACGTGGCTCTTCGGCAAGACCGTGCACGAGGGCTGTAGCCGGGCCGGCTACTACGAGCAGGCCGACTTCGGCCAGGACTACAACTCTCCCAAGTGCATCGTGCGCGTCGGGTGCTGGGGGCCCGTCGTGAACTGCAACGTCACGAAGCGCGGCTGGATGGCCGGCATCGGCGGGTGTCCCAACGTGGGCGGCGTCTGCATCGCCTGCACGATGCCCGGGTTCCCCGACAAGTTCATGCCGTTCATGGACGAGCCGCCGGGCGCGGCCGTCTCGTCGACGCTCATCAAGCCGTACGGGATGCTGATCCGCAAGCTGCGCTCGCTGACGAACCAGACGGCGAACAAGGAAGCCAAATGGCACCACAACGGGCCGGAGCTGACCAGCGGGTATGACCCCCGTTGGCGCGCCTGAAGGAGAGAGCGATGTCCATCACCCCGCAAGAGACCTCGGTGCCCCGCGGCCGGCCCGGCGACGTCGGCAAGTCCGGGAACGTCGTCGAGATGAACTGGGATCCCATCACGCGCATCATCGGCAACCTCGGCATCTACACGAAGATCGACTTCGCCGAGCGGAAGGTCGTCGAGTGCAAGAGCACGTCGTCGATGTTCCGCGGCTACAGCGTGTTCATGCGCGGCAAGGATCCGCGCGACGCCGGCTTCATCACCAGCCGCATCTGCGGCATCTGCGGCGACAACCACACGACCTGCTCGATCTACGCGCAGAACATGGCGTACGGAATCAAATCGCCGAAGCTGGCCGAGCTGATCGTGAACCTGGGCGAGGCGGCCGAGTACATGTTCGACCACTCGATCTTCCAGGACAACCTGGTGTTCGTCGACTTCTGCGAGAAGATGGTGAAGGAGACGAACCCCGGCCTGTGGGCGCGCGCCGAGAAGACCGAGGCGCCGCACGCCGACATCCACGGCTACAGGACCATCGGCGACATCATGCGATCGTTCAACCCGTTCACGGGCGAGATCTACAAGGAGGCGCTCGTGATGAGCCGCCTCACGCGCGAGATGTTCTGCCTGATGGAGGGGCGGCACGTGCACCCGTCGACGCTGTACCCGGGCGGCGTCGGCACGGTGGCCACGCCGCAGCTCTTCACGGACTACCTCTCGCGCCTCATGAAGTTCATCGACTTCGCGAAGAAGCTCGTGCCCCTGAACGACGACGTCTTCGACTTCTTCTACGAGGCCATGCCCGGCTACGAGCAGGTGGGCAACCGGCGCATCATGCTCGGCTGCTGGGGCGCGTTTCAGGACCCCGAGGTCGTCGACTACACGTACAAGAACATGACGACGTGGGGGCGGGCGATGCACGTCACGCCCGGCGTCGTCGTCGACGGCGAGCTGCTGACGACCGATCTCATCGAGATCAACCTCGGCATCCGGATTCTGCTCGGCAACTCGTACTACGAGGACTGGCAGAACGAAGAGACGTTCGTCTCGCACGATCCCTTGGGCAACCCGGTCGACCAGCGCCACCCTTGGAACCAGACGACGATCCCGAAGCCCCAGAAGCGGCAGCTCGAGGGCGGCCCGTACAGCTGGGTCATGAGCCCGCGCTGGCACGACAAGCGGACGAACAAGCTGCTGCCGCTCGACACGGGCGGCGGACCGCTCGCGCGCCTGTGGTCGACGGCGCTCGCCAACATCGTCGACACGCAGTACGTGAAGGCGACGGGGAAGAGCGTCAAGATCGCGCTGCCCCGGACGGCCAGCTCGGGCGAGGTCGAGCTCGAGTGGAAGATCCCGCGGTGGGCGAACACGCTCGAGCGCGATCGCGCCCGCGCGTACTTCATCGCCTACGCGGCGGGCCTCGCGCTCGAGTTCGTCGACGAGGCGCTCGCGCGCGTGCGGGGCGGGGACGTCAAGACGTTCCAGGAGTTCGAGGTGCCCAAGGAGGCGATCGGCTGCGGCTTCCACGAGGCGGTGCGCGGAGTCCTGTCGCACCACCTCGTGATCCGCGACGGCAAGATCGCGAACGACCACCCATACCCGCCCACCCCTTGGAACGCCAGCCCGCGCGACAGCCTGGGTCAGCCGGGCCCGTACGAGGACGCCGTGCAAGGCATGCCCATCTTCGAGGAGAACGGGCCGGACAACTTCAAGGGCATCGACATCATGCGCACGGTGCGCAGCTTCGATCCCTGCCTGCCCTGCGGCGTGCACATGTTTACGGGTGAGGGAAGGGTCATCGAGCGCCACCACTCGCCGATGTTGGGGGCGGGCACCGAGCGCTGACGCAGCCAGGAGATAGCCATGCGACCGTCGACGTCGAGCAGCAACAGCAGGAAGAAGACCATTTCGAACGTGCGCATCGGCCAGGCCGAGGCCCATCCGACCGCGCCGTCGCACACGAGGTTCGTGAAGCAGGGCAACGCTCAGGGGAGCTTCGCGAAGGAGGAGGGCATCACACCTGCTCCGCCCGGAGCCCAGCCGGACGGCGCGCGGGGCAGCGCTCGTCGGTCGACGAGCATCAACCCCGGCGCGCGCGAGCCGATCGATCCGCGCATGCCGCGGCTGTCGCCGGCGTGAGCGCCGCGGCTTCGTTGCTGGGGGCGGCGCTGGGCGCCGGGCTCGGCGCGCGCCACGCGCTCGAGCCCGATCACCTGGCCGCGATCTCGGTGCTCGCTGCCGAGCGGCCCGGGACCCGGCGCGGCGTGCTGCTCGGCGCCGCGTGGGGGGCAGGCCACTCACTCACGCTGCTGGCGTGCGGCCTGGGCGCGGCCATGGTCGCGGGTGGGCCGCCCCACTTGAAAGCTCCGTCGGACTTCTTCGAGTCGGTGGTGGCGGTGATGCTGGTCGCGCTGGGCGGGCGCGCGGTGCTCCGCGCGGCGCGATCCCCGCCCGCGCACGGGGAGCACGCGCATGGGGTGATTCGCCCGCCACGGCGCGCGGGCGCGCTTCGCCCGCTGCTGGTCGGGATGGTGCACGGCCTCGCGGGCAGCGGCGCGTTGATCGCCCTCGTGACGATTCGCCTGCCGGGCGCGGGCGCGCGCCTCGCATTCATCTCGGCGTTCGGCGCCGGCTCGATCGTCGGCATGTCGGTCATCTCGGGGCTCGCCGGATGGCCGCTCGAGCGGGCGGCGCGGCACCCGGCGGCGGCGCGGTGGCTGCTCGGCACCACCGGCGCCGCCTCGGCGCTGCTCGGCCTCGCCTGGGGGCTGAGCGTTCATCTGCGCGGCGGGCCGTGAAACGAAACGACGCCCGCTGATTGTGTACAACATTGATCCCGTCAAGATTGCGCATCAACGATGCCGCGATCTTTCATTGGGGAGTCGCGGGATTTTCGATGGCGCCCGTCGTGGCCTTCGTGCTTGCATGCGTTGGGGCTCATGGCGACACGGTCCGAGTTTCCGCGTCCGAAGGTTCTGTCCGTCGACGACACGAAGGTGAATCTGCTCGTCGTGCGGGAGCTCATCGAGCCGCTCGGCTACGAGGTCGTCGATGCCTCCTGCGGCGACGAGGCCCTGGCCCGCGCCGCCGAGGACGAGTTCGCGCTGTTCCTGCTGGACGTCATGATGCCCGGCCTCGACGGGCTGGACACGCTGGAGCGGCTGCGCGCGACGGCGAAGCACCCCGCGACGCCGGCGATCTTGATCACCGCCGCCGGGTGGGACCGCGGGCGCGTGGAGCGCGCCTATTCGCTGGGCGCGATCGACTACCTCGAGAAGCCCATTCCTCCCGAGGTGCTGCGCGGCAAGGTGCGCGCGATGGTGGCGCTCTACGAGAGCAACCGGGCGCTGCGCGCGCGGGACGCCGCGCTGGCGATGAAGGATCGGCACATCGCGATCCTCGCGCACGATCTCAGGACGCCGCTGGCCACGATCGTCGCCGCGGCCCAGCTGCTCCTGCGCGGCGCGCCGTCGCCCGCCGGGCGCCTGATGGGGGAGCGGATCGTCAAGGCCGCCCACCGCATGAGCGCGATGGTTCGAGACATCCTCGACCAGGCGCGGCGGGGCGAAGGACAGCTCCCGATGGCGCCCGAGCCGGTCGATCTCGGCCTGCTCTGCCGCGAGCTCGTCGAGGATCTCGAGGTCGTCGACGTGAACCGCGGCATCGTGCTCGACGTCGCCGGAAACCTGCGGGGGGAGTGGGACCGCGCGCGGCTCTGCCAGGCCGTCACCAATCTCCTCGAGAACGCCGCGCGCTATGGCCGCGGGAGCACGCGCCTCAGCGTGTTCGATCGAGGCGCCGAGGTCGAGATCGCGGTGTTCAGCGAGGGCGCGCCGATTGCCGTCGAGCGGCTCTCCCGGCTCACGCGGCCGTTCGAGCGCGGAACCGAGATGGCGGGCGGTGAAGGCATGGGCCTCGGTCTCTATGTGGTCGATCAGATCGCGCGCTTGCACGGCGGCGCGCTGACGGTGCGACCCGCCGCGACCGGAAACACCTTCGCAATTCTCCTCCCGCGCAAGCCGTTCTGAAGCCCGGGAGGTCCGGCTCGCGACGTCGGGAAATCCCCCCGATACAGTTGCCCCGCATGGAGGCGGATCCATGATTCGCTCATGCCTCGCCGTGTACAGGCAGCAGAAGCGCGAAGGGACTTCGCCGACCTCATAGATCGTTCGGCGAAGGGGGAGCGCATCAAGATCACGCGCTACCGGAATACGTTGGCCGCGATCGTCTCCAAGAAGGATCTGGAGAAGCTCGAGGATTGCGAGGAGACGGAGGAGGCGGCGGCAGAGCCGCGCGCGCCGGAAGCCGTCCAGCGCCCCGAGACGCTGCCGCCGCCGCGGTCGCGCCGCACGCGGCGTCGGTCGCCGGGCTAGGCGCGACTGGTGCGCAGCTCACAGGTGAGTGCGCACGTGCGCGGGCACGGACAGCCCTCCCCGCCGCCCGCGCGACCTTCGGCCGCGACCCGCTAGCCACGCGGGCTCGGCGACCCACGCTGAACACGTGGCGCCCTCTCCATCCGCTGCGCGCGCGATCGTCGGCGCGGGCAACGCCATCGAGATCGCCGGTGTGGCGACGATCGTGATCGGGGTGCTCGTGACCGGCGTCCTGGCCGCGAGAGATCTCCGGCGGGTCCCCGTCCAGACGATCTTCAAGTCGGTGCGCCAACGCCTCGGCCGCGCGATCCTGCTCGGGCTCGAGCTGCTGGTCGCCGCGGACATCATCGGCACCATCACCGAAGACCCCAGCCTCGGGCGCGTCGTCGTGCTCGCGGTGATCGTGCTCATCCGCACGTTTCTCAGCTTCACGCTCGAGCTCGAGATCTCCGGACGCTGGCCGTGGCAGCCGCGCGAGTGACTGCCGATCGCCGCCACCGATCGGGAACCAGCCGTGCCTTCCGGGACGCCGAGGAGATGAAGCTCGTGCAGGTGCACGATCGAGCGGCCTGCATGGCCTGCGCGCACGCCGAGTTCACGGGCGTGTGC
>DASZUD010000121.1:0-4547 GCA_035548155.1 Polyangia bacterium | reverse complement strand
TTGTAGAGGTGCGTGACCATCGTCGCGCCCGCGTCGAGTCCCGCCGTGAGCTGCTCGAACGTCGCGTCGGTGTGGCCGAGGCTCACGAGGACGCCCGCCGCGCGCAGCCGCCGAACGAGCTCGAGCGCTCCGGGCGCCTCCGGCGCCAGCGTCACCATGCGCAGCGCGCCGCCGGCCGCCAGCTCGTCGCTCACCGCGGCCAACGTCTCGGCGCCGCGCGCGATCGCCGCGCCGTCGTGCGCACCCACGCGGGCGGGCGAGAGCAGCGGCCCCTCGAGGTGCAGGCCCAGCGGCCGCGCGCCGGGGGCAGCAGCGGCTGCGCGCCAAGCCGCCGCGGCGGCGCGGTACTCGTCGGGCCCGCCGCTCACCAGCGTCGGCAAGAACGACGTGACGCCCGTCGCCGGCAGCGCCGCCGCGAGCGCCGCGAGCGCGGCGGCGTCGGCGCCCACCTCGCGCCCGAACCCGCCGTTGATTTGCAGATCGATCAGGCCCGGAGCGACGATGGCCGCGCTCGCAGTGGGCCCGGGAATGTTCGAGACGAGATCTCCGGTTCTGACCTCGACGATGCGTCCGCCCTCGACGAGCACGACGCCCGGGACGAGCTCTCCGTCGAGCAAGAGGCGGCCTTTCACGCTAAAACCATCGCCGGCGCCGGCCTGCGCGGCGTCTCGGTTGTCCGGTCGTCCCGATTCTGGTCTCATCCCGGCACGTCCATCCTAACGGAGGTTCGATGAGGTTTCTGCTGACGTCGGCGGTTTCTGCGGTGGCGCTCGCTCTCCCCATTCTGGCCGTGCTGTCGCGGCCCGCGGCCGGCCAGGCGCCCGCGGCTTCCCATGCGGGCGAAGCGAAAGGCGGCGGCGAAGCGTTCCCGTTCCCCGTGCACGAGGAGACGCTGGCGAACGGGCTGCGCGTCTACGTCGTCGGCTACGATTCGCCGGGGCTGGTCGCCTACTACTCCATCGTGCGCACGGGCAGCCGCAACGAGGTCGAGCCCGGCAAGTCGGGCTTCGCGCACTTCTTCGAGCACATGATGTTCCACGGCACGGAGACGTACCCGCTGGACAAGTACAACGCGACGATCAAGGCGATGGGCGCCGACTCCAACGCGTTCACGTCCGATGATCTGACCGTGTACCACATCCTGGCCGGCAAGGCGGCGTTGCCCAAGATCGTCGAGATCGAGTCCGATCGCTTCCAGCACCTCACCTACCTCGAGCCCGAGTTTCAGAAAGAGGCTCGCGCCGTGCTGGGCGAGTACAACAAGAACGCCTCGAACCCGATCGAGAAGATGACCGAGGTGCTGTACGACAACGCCTTCACCGCGCACACGTACAAGCACACGACGATGGGCTTCGTGAAGGACATCGAGAACATGCCCAACGAGCTCGCGTACTCGCGCACGTTCTTCGATCGCTACTACCGCCCCGACAACGTCGTGCTGCTCGTCGTGGGCGACGCCGATCCCGAGGCGACGTTCGCGATGATCGAGAAGGCGTACGGCGGCTGGAAGGCCGGCTCGCCGCGCCCGAAGGTGCCCGCCGAGCCGCCGCAGACGAAGGAGAAGCGGGCCGAGATCAAGTGGCCCAGCTCGACGCTGCCGATGTTGCTGTCCGGCTATCACGTGCCGGCGTTCTCGACGACGAACGTCGATCTGCCGGCGCTGGACGTGCTGGCCGAGCTGCTGTTCGCCGAGCGCGCGCCCCTCTACAAGCGCCTGGTCATCAAGGAGCAGAAGGTGGAGACGATGCAGGGCTCGGCGGACCCGCACGTGGATCCGAACCTGTTCGCCGTGCTTGCGCGCCTGAAGAAGCCGGAGGATCTCGGCTACGTCGAGAAGGCGATCAACGACGAGATCGCGCGCATCGCGAAGGAGGGCGTCGACGCCAAGACGCTGGGCGAGGTGCTCTCGCACGTGAAGTACCAGTTTGCGGGGCAGCTGGCGACGGCCGACAAGACGGCGCTCACGGCGTCGTCGTTCATCGCGCTCACGGGCGACCTCGGCTCGATCAACGCCTACTTCAAGCTGTACGACAAGGTCACGGACGCCGACATCAAGCGCGTCGCGCAGAAGTACTTCACGCCTTCCAACCGCACCACCGTCACCCTGCGAGCCGCCAAATGAGAGCCATGCGCGTCCTTGGAATCGGTCTCGTCGCATCACTCACGTCGGGCGCGGTCTTGGCCGCCCCGGCGCGCGCCGCCGAGAAGCCCGCGGCGAAAACGGCCGCCAAGGCGGTCGGGAAGGTAGGCACCGTGCGCACCGTCTTTCTGCCCTCGCCGGGCAACCCGCTCGTCGCGATCCGCCTCTACTTCCAGCTCGGGGCCGTCGACGATCCGAAGGGCAAGGAGGGGCTCGCGTCGCTGACGGCCGACATGATCGGGCAGGGCGGCACGAAGTCGCGCACGTACGCCGAGGTGCTGGACGCTCTTTACCCGCTGGCGGCCGGCATTCGCGTTACGGGCGACAAGGAGTCGTTCGTGTTCTCGGGCACGGTTCACCGCGACAACCTGGAGAAGTTCGCCGATCTGCTGGCCGAGCAGGTGCTGGCGCCGCGCTTCGCCGAGGACGACTTCACGCGCAACAAGCAGGACGCGATCGACTGGGTCACGAAGGCGCTGCGCGGGACGGCCGACGAGGACCTGGGCAAGCAGGCGATGGCCACGGTGATGTACAAGGGCCACCCCTACGGCCGGCCCTCGCAGGGCACGGTCACGGGGCTGCAGGCGATCTCGCTCGACGACGTGAAGGCGTTCCACGCGTCCCATTTCTCGCGCGATCGCCTCATCGTCGGCGTCGCGGGCGGCTATCCGGCCGGCTTCGCCGAGGCGTTCGCGAAGCGCTTCGAGGCGCTGCCGGCCAAGGGGACGTCCCCGGCGCTGCCGAAGCTGCCGCCGCCGCCGAAGTACAAGGACAACCAGGTCATCATCGTCCAGAAGCCCGCGCGCGCCGACGCGATCTCGGTCGGCCACCCGATCACGATCACGCGCAAGGACCCCGACTTCTACCCGCTCACGGTGGCGCGCAGCTACCTGGGTGAGCACCGGACGTTCAACGGCGTGCTGATGAACCACCTGCGCGGCAACCGCGGCCTCAACTACGGGGACTACGCGTACGTCGAGAACTTCATCCAGGAGGGCTGGTCGACGTTCCCGCTGGCCAACATCCCGCGCCGCCAGCAGCACTTCGAGATCTGGCTGCGCCCGGTGCCGCCGCAGAACGCGCTGTTCGCGCTGCGCGCCGCGCTGTTCGAGACGGACAAGCTGATCCGCGAGGGCATCCCGGCCGAGGGCTTCGAGGCGACGAAGGCGTTCCTGACGAACTACTCGAACTTGTGGGCGCAGGACGTCTCGCGGCGGCTCGGCTTCGCGATCGACGGCGTCGTCACGGGCAAGGACGTCATCAAGGAGCTGCAGGCGCGGCTGCCCAAGATGAAGAAGGCCGACGTGGACCGCGCGATCAAGAAGTACCTCACCACCGAGGGGCTCTCGATCGCCATCGTCGCCGACAACGGGCAGGCCGTCGCGGACAAGCTGGTCAGCGGGGAGGCGACGCCCATCACCTACGACACGAAGGGCACGCCCGCGGCCATCGAGGCCGAGGACAAGCTGATCGAGAAGTTCCCTCTGGCCATCAAGAAAGAGAACGTCCGCGTCGTCCCCGTCGACCAGATGTTCGAGACGGCCGAGTAGCTCTCGTAGCGACGAGCGCGCTCTCGACCTCTCCCCGCTCAGCGGGGAGAGGTCGGCAGCCGCAGGCTGCCGGGCGAGGGGACGACGCTGTAAGATGGGTGCGCCTGCCCCCAGCGCCTCCACCGTCTTGATCGCCATGCACCAACTTCGCCTCCACGCGCCATTTCTCGCACTTGCCCTCGCGGCGGCCGCCTGCTCGAGCAGCTCGTCCGGCGGCAAGGTCGACGCCGGAGCTACAGGCGCAGCTGGTCACGATGCGTCGTCAGACGTCGCAGGCGCGAGCGGCGGCCACGATGCGGCATTGGATGTGTCAGACGCGCCCTCCGACCTGCAGACCCCGGACGACGCCGCATCCATCGACGCCGCATCCATCGACGCCGCTTCCGACACGATCGCGGACACCGGCGGCACCGACGCGAGCTCCGGTTTCACCGAGTTCACGCTCCCCACGCCCGCCGCCGGCCCGTGGGGCATCACGGTGGGCGACGACGGCAACCTGTGGTTCACCGAGCTCACCGCCGGCAAGATCGGCCGCATCACCACCTCGGGCCAGATCACCGAGTTCCCGATCCCCACGCTCAACAGCGCACCGTTCGGCATCACGAAGGGTGACGATTACAACGTCTGGTTCACCGAAGAGTTCGGCAACAAGATCGGCCGCATCACGCGGACGGGCGTCGTCACGGAGGTCGACGTGCCCACGAAGGACGCGAATCTCGAGGGCATCGCGCTCGGTTGGGATGGCGCCGCCTATTTTGCCGAGGCCGACGCCAACAAGATCGGCCGCATCACCACGGCGGGACAAATCACCGAGTTCCCGATCGCGACGCCCAGCAGCTACCCTTCTTATCTGACGC
>DASZUD010000120.1:0-20733 GCA_035548155.1 Polyangia bacterium | reverse complement strand
ATGCTGGCGGCGGGGCAGTTCAACTACGGCAAGGCCGGCATCCTCGATCGCACCCACACGCGGCTGTTCACGTTCCGCAGCATCCGCCACCTGCTGCGCGACGCCGGCTTCCGCATCAAGGCCATCAGGGGCGTGCCGGCGCCGTTCCCAAAGGCGCTGGGCGCGGGCGCGCTGGGCCGCGCCGCCGTGGACGCGAACGCCGCGCTCATTCGGCTCTCGCGCACGCTGTTCTCGTATCAGATCTTCATCGAGGCCGAGAGCACGCCCGACGTCGACTTCCTCGTGCGCGACGCCAAGGCGACGAGCGCCGGGCTGCCGGCGTCGGCGTCGGGCTAGGACGCGATGGTCGACGCGCAGCGGGTTCTCGAGGGCGGCCTCTTCGAAGACGAGGTCTTCCGGGGCGGCGATCTCGCCGCCGCCGATCTGCGCGACAAGGAGCTGTGCCGGTGCACCTTCGACGCCGTCAAGCTCACGGAGTCGCGCTGGCGTGGCGCGCGCCTCGAGGACTGCACCTTCAAGGGCTGCGAGCTGTCGCGCTTTTCACCGGCCGGGCTGGTGGCGCGCGACGTGACGTTCATCGACTGCAAGATGATGGGCGTCGAGTGGGCCGAGCTCGGGGCCTATCCCGCGCTCGGGTTCCGCGGCTGCGATCTGCGCTACGGCTCGTTCGTGTCGCTCACCCTGCGCAAGCTCGTCTTCGAACGGTGCGACCTGCGCGAATCCGCGTTCGTCGACGCCGACCTCCTGGAGGCGCGCTTCCCCGAGTGTCAGCTGGGCGGCGCGCGCTTCGAGCGCTGCGATCTGCGCAGGGCCTCGTTCGAAGGCGCTCGCGACCTCGCGCTCGAGCCCGCGGGCAACCGGTTGGGCGGTGCCCGCGTGCCCGTCGACGTCGCCGTTCGATTGGCGCAGTCGTTCGGCCTCGAGGTGATCGGGGCCTAATAGTAGTGGTAGTAGTTCGCGCGCCGCACGGTTCGTCGCGCGACGCCGGCGTAGCTCATCGGCGTGAGCGGCCGGCCGACGACGGCCAGCACCTCCGGCACGACCGCGAGGAAGAGCCCGACCAGGGCGAATGACATGAGCGTCAGCTTTCTCGGTTTGCGCATGGCGATTTCCTCCTTCAGTGCGAAGTGCCCGCGCCGCACGTCTTCGGGAACGTCTGCGCACGCGTGGCTCCGGTCGGAGCCTGAAACTGGAACGCCGTCGGCAGGATCGACGCCCTCGTGTCCCACTGCGACAGCCGCACCGAGAACTCGGGCTGACTGGGCATCGTCTTCGTCGTGATGCTGTAGCGGAGCGGCAGCGGCTCGGGGCCGTCTTTGATCCAGACCTGCCAGTCGACCTCGTCCCCTTGGAAGGCCAGGTGGTGGACGGGCATGCCGTCGATCACCTCGCGGCCCACGAGCTGGCCGCCCTTCACTTGCTCCGTGAGGATGTCGTACGGCTTGCTGTAAAGGAGGTCGGCGCCCGGCGCCTCGATCTGGAACTCCTCTCGCGCCTTGTCGATCGTCGCGTCCAGCGTCGGCGGCGCGGCGACGGTCGTGTAGACGCCGCTGTCCTTGCACTCGAGCGTCATCGTCTTGCCGTCATAGAAGAACGCCAGGCCGCCCTTCGCGCCCACCTGTTCACTGCGCAGCATGTTCGGGCGCTGCACGGTGACCACCGACTCCGACATGAGCTGCAGCTTCTGTCCCGACTTGAGGACGACCTCGTCGCTCGCCGACGTGTGCACCGTGAAGGTCTTGAGTCCGGCCAGATAGTCGGTCATCTGGTGCAAGAGCCGGTCAGCGTCGGGCGCGATGCCCTTGGCGTTCGCCGGTGCGGCCACGGCCTGGTGCCGGGTCAGAAGCCGCGGCCCCACGCCCACTGCCACCAGCGCGACCAGGACGGTCACGCCCAACCCCAACTTCCTCGCGTTCGCGTCTTTCATGTTCACCCCACCGGCCGGCGTGTAGGCCGACCGCATATGGGTGAACCTAGGCCGCGCGCGGAGGGTGCATAGTGGGGCGCTCCCCCGAAAAACGTGCCCGCGCGGGCGCGCCCCCGACCGCTAGTACGCGTTCTGCTTGGTCTTGCGACCGAAGATCGTGAGCAGGACGATCTTGATGTCCCACAGCACCGTCCAGCGATTGATGTATTCGAGATCGTACTCGACGCGCTTCTTCATGAGCTCGACGTCGGGCGTCTCGCCGCGCCAGCCGTTGACCTGCGCCCAGCCCGTGATGCCGGGCTTCACCTTGTGGCGCAGCATGTAGCCGGGGATGAGCGAGCGATACTGCTCGTTGTGCGCGACGGCGTGCGGTCGCGGGCCCACGATCGACATCTGCCCGGCCAGCACCTGCAGGAACTGGGGCAGCTCGTCCAGCGAGTTGCGGCGCAGGATCGCGCCCAGCGGCGTGATGCGCTTGTCGTTCTTCTGCGCCTGGACGACCTTGGCGCCGTCCTCCGCGACCGTCATGGTCCTGAACTTGAGGATGCGGATCTCCTTGCCGTTCAGGCCGTAGCGCCGCTGCACGAAGAACACCGGGCCGCGCGAGGTGAGCTTGAGCGCGATCGCGATGAGGAGCATGGGCAGCGCGATCATCGCGAGGATCGCCGCGCCGAGGACGATGTCCTCGAGGCGCTTGAGCCAAGAGTTCACGCCGTCGAAGGGCGTGCCGTGCAGGCTGATGAGCGGCACGCGCCCGATCGACGTCAGCTGCGCCCCGATGGGCTGGTACTGGAAGAAGTCGGCGACCAGGTACACCGTGGCCGTCGTGTCGGCGAGGTCGCGCATGGCCTCGGCGATGCGCGGCTCGGCACGCAGAGGCAGCGCGACGTAGACGGCGTCGATCTGGCTGGCGCGGCAGGCCGCCACGAGATCGGAGAGCTCGCCCAGGAACGGGCAGTTGACGTCGGACAGATCCGTGCGGCGGTCCGCGCTGCGGTCGTCGTAGACGCCCTTGACCTGGATGCCCATCCACGGCCGCTCGGCGATCTGGTTCACCAGGTGTCGGGCGTTCTCGGTGGCGCCCAGGATCGCGACGTGGCGCGTGTTCCAGCCGCTGGCCCGCATGCCGCGCAGGATCGAGCGCACCAGCAGGCGCCACGCGCTGAGGATGATCGGTGTGAGGGTGAACCACCCGAACGAGATCACGCGCGAGTACGCGTCCGACGTCTTCGTCGCGAAGGCGATCGTGATGAGGATCCCGACCGTGATGGCCCACGCGAGGAACACCGTGCGGATCTCGACGCGGAACCGCTCGATGCGCCAGGGGCGGTAGAGGCTGCACAGATCGGCGGCGACGGCGAACGCGATGACCGCCACGAGGATCGCGGTGCTCCCCTGCGGACGTGCGAAGGGCCGGCGGTATACCAGCTGCAGGAGCGGGCACGTCGCCGCGATGAGAATGATGTCCGCGAGCCGCTGGACGCTGTGGATCGCGTGCTCGTGCTGCTTGAGCAACCCCAACTTCACCGGAAGCCTCCCGATATATCTGTCTGAACGCTGCCGCCCCTCGAACCTTCCCGGGGAGCGACGACGAAAGTTAACATCGATAGTCTGCGGGGCATTTTGAAGGATCTCGCGCCCGTCGGTAAGCAAACAATTAGACCAGTTTTCGTAAACGCCATCGGCCCGATGACCGTGGCGTGTCGAATCTCTGGCGCCAAGGGGGGGAGGTCGGGAGGCGCCGGAGCGCGGGCGCTCGTCAGGGGGCCGGATAGCCGCGCCACACCCACACCAGCGTGTCGGCCAGTGTGGCCGTCTGCACGCCGTAGTCGCAGTGGCCGACGCCCATCGCGAACACGAAGCGGTCGTGGTAGCCCTTGGCCTTCAACGCGGCGGCCGTGCGCTGGTTCGCCATCACCCAGTTGTGGTGGCCGCTCTCGGGGGCCGTCGCGCCGTTGTCCATCTCGTTCGCGTTCAGAAAAACGCGCAGCGGCTTCATCGGGTTGTTCGCGATGAGCGCGAGCTCCGAGTGGTAGTCCCAAGCGCCGTCGGGGAACATCGCCTGCTCGGGCGCCGTGGTGTTCTGTTGCGCGACGAACGTGCCCGAGTACGTGATGACGCGGCGGAACAGATCGGGTCGGAACCAGCCCATCGACAGCGCCGCGGCGCCGCCCGAGCTGCAGCCCAGCGTGGCCTTGCCTTCGGGGTTGTCGGTGAACTTGAGGTTGGGGTAGGCGGCCTTCACCTTCGCGTCGGCGATGACGGCGGGCAGCACCTCGGTCTCGACGAAGCGCGCGTACTTGTCGGACATCGTGTCGTACTCGAGGCCGCGCTCGCTGCCGCGGCCGTCGCCGCCGCCGTTCGCCACGGCGACCGCCACGAAGACGGGCAGCTTGCGCGCCGCATCTTTCGAGATCGTCAGGTTGTCGAGCGCGTTCTTCACCAGGCTGAGCTCACCGGGCCCGTCCTGGATGAGGAGCACGGCGGCCGCGTCGCCGTCCTCGTACAGGGCGGGGACGTAGACGTCGACGCCGCGCATGAACGTGTGCTGGTTCTCGGGCTTGAGCGTCGGATCGTCGCCCTTGAAGAGCAGGCTCTTCGACGAGTCCATCGTGAAATGGAAGCTCTTGCCCTTCGGGTTGCCCTTGTCCGTGAGGTCGGGCTGCGTCGTGTACGGCGGGTTGATCGTGAGGTCGCCGTCGCCGTCGGTGCCGGGATCTCCGCTGGGGAACGCGCCCGCGTCGAAGCCGCCGTCGGTGCCGCCACCCGCGCCCGCGCTGCCGCCGTCGGGCGACGTGCCCGCGGCGCCGCTCGTCCCCGCTTCGCCCGACGTGCCGGCGGCGCCAGCGGCAGAGCCCGCCGCGCCGTCGTCTCCGGCTGCCGAGCCGGCCCCGCCGGTGGTGCCCGCTCGCCCGGTCGCGCCACCCGTGCCGGCGGCGCCGCTGGCCGCAGGGTGGGGAGACGCGCCGGAGCCGCAGGCGGCGGCGGCCACGAGAGCCGCGGCGAAGAACCAAGGGCAAGGGGACGACACACGGGAAGCAGCCATGAAATCCTCCTGCGATTCCGGCCCGAGCCGGGGGAACGAACACCGCGACGCCACCGCCGTCTCAGAGACGTGGGGCCCGAGAGATCGGCTCAGTTTCGCACGGTTCCGCTCCGTTCCGTGCTTGGCCGGCATGGCCGGGAGGACGTTCCTCGGGCAAAGTGGCGGGCGCGCGATTCGCTGCGCCACGCCGAACCCGAAAGGAACGCCATGCCCACATCGGTGAACTCGCGGCCCAGCCCGGTGCCGCCGCCCCGTGCGCCGCGCGCGTACCGGTGCGGGGGCCCATGAGCGGCCGGCCGTTCGAGCACGACCGCGCGGAGCACGAGGCTGCCGTCCAGGCGTGGCGAAGCGCCCGCCTGGGCCGGCTCACCACCCCCGACGGGTGGCTCTCGCTGGTCGGGCGCTTCCCGCTCGACGAAGGCGCGAGCCGCGCGGGCGGCAGCGACGGCTGCGAGATCCCGCTGCCGGCGGACAAGGCGCCCCCAGCGGTGGGCGTCTTCCAGCGCACGGGCGCCGAGGTCACGTTCACGCCCGCGGCCGCCGTCGCGATCGCGCTCGGCGGTCGCGACGGGACGCACCCCCTCACGCCCGGCGTCGCCGTTCGTGTTCGCTCGGATCGCGGTGGGCCGCCCGACAAGCTGGCCCTCGGCGCGCTGACGCTCGAGCTCACCGAGCGCGAGAGCGGCATCTTCGTGCGGGTGCGCGATCCCGACAGCCCTGCGCGGCGCGGCTTCACGGGGATAGATCACTACCCGATCGATCCCAAGTGGCGCGTGGTCGCGCGCTTCGAGCCCTACGCCGAGCCCAAGCTCATCGAGCTCGACTACGAGGCGGGCACCACGCAGCGCTACGTCTCGCCGGGCGCCGCCGTGTTCGAGATCGACGGCGCGCCCTGCCGC
Source organism: Polyangia bacterium (assembly GCA_035548155.1). Classification (GTDB taxonomy): domain Bacteria; phylum Myxococcota_A; class Polyangia; order Fen-1088; family Fen-1088; genus DASZFV01. The sequence goes on along the minus strand of DASZUD010000120.1, from coordinate 14,861 downwards.
CTCGAGCCCGTGTACGAGGACGAGCAGCGCAAGCGTCTCTACCTCGTGTTCTGGGATCCCACGGCGCGCGACACGACGTATGGGGCGGGGCGCTTCCTCTACGCGCCCTTGCCCGAGGGCGACCGCGTCCTGCTCGACTTCAATCTCGCGTTCTCGCCGCCGTGCGCGTTCACGCCGTATTCCGCCTGTCCGGTCGCGCCGCCGCAGAATCGGCTGCACGTTCGCGTCGAGGCCGGCGAGAGGAGCGCACACTGCTCGGGCGAGACGCAGTAAGGTTCCCGCCGTGGCGACGATGGGAAGAGTGATGGCGTTCCTGGCGACGACGGACGGGCGGCGCGCGCGGACCTTCTACGAGGGCACGCTGGGGCTGAGCGTCACCTCCGACGACGACTTCGCGCTGGCGCTCGACGCGAACGGCACGATGCTGCGCATCCAAAAAGTCGGGGCGTTCTCGCCGCACGCGTTCACGGCGCTGGGCTGGGAGGTCGCGGACGTCGCGGCGGCCGTGGCGGCGCTCGCGAAGAAGGGCGTTCTCTTCGAACGCTACGAAGGGCTCGGGCAGGACCCGGCCGGGATCTGGCGCTCACCCAGCGGCGCGCGCGTCGCCTGGTTTCGCGATCCCGACGGCAACGTCCTGTCGCTGACGCAGCTCTGACGGGCGCTGACTCGGGCCGCACCGCTCCGAGGGCGAGCGTCGGCGACGCTTCAGTCCCTCGATGCACCACGAGATGATGCGTCTCTTGCTGCTCCGGAAGCGGCGACAGGGCAGGACCCGCCGCACGCATTGGTCCTGCCCCGCGCGGCTCAGAACCCGGTCGTGATCGAGAGGGGCACGTCGGTGTCGAAGTTCTCGTCCTTGAAGCCGAGCCCCATCTGGCCGTAGCCGTCGTAGCCCGCCACCATGCGCATGCCGCCCACGGCGCACGTCTGGACGAAGTAGCCCGAGCCTCCGACGAGCTCGCGCGTGTCGAACCATGCGGTCAGCTTCGGGGCCGTCTCGGTCTGCAGCGGGAAGTCGACGCCCAGCTCGCCGTGGTCGTTCGCGCCCCAGCCCCAGACCTCGCCCTTCGACGCCTGCACCAGCGTCGAGAAGCGGTCCGTCGAGACGTGGGTGAACCGGCGCGTCGTGAAGAGCTGCTTGGGCGTGAGCACCGCGGCGCCCAGGCTCGAGTTGCCGAGCTGACTGGCGTTGTTGACGCCCCAGCCGAACAGTTGGCCGTTCGCCTTGATCGCGACGCCGTAGTTCTCGCCCGCGGAGAAGGCCACCCAGCTCGTGGAGGTGCCGATCTGAACCGGCGCGTTGACCTGGTTCTCGGTGCCGTCGCCCCGGCGGCCGCCGCCCCCGTCGCCCCAGCCGTAGATGCGGCCGCGCGAGTCCATGCCGTACGTCGTGTGCGCCGACGCGGCCACGCCCGCCCAGGTGCCGGAGATGGGCGCGACCACCGCCTTGAACGTCGGCTCGCTCGTGTTGCTGACGCCGATGCCCAGCTGGCTCTCCGCGTTGTCACCGGCGGCGTACATCTTGCCGTCGGCGGCGATGGCGAAGGTCTGCGCGTAGTGCGCGACCACCTTCACGAACTGCGTGCCCGCCATGGACTGCACGGGCGTCAGCTGCGGCGTCGAGCTCTTCATGCCGTTGCCGAACTCGCCGCCGATGGGCGCGCCCCAGAACCACAGCGACCCGTCGGCCTTGATGCCGGCGGCGTGCTCCTCGCCAGCCGCGATGTCGAGCCACATGCTGCCGCCCGTGGTGACGCCCGCCACCGAGTAGTTGGCGGTGACGTCCTTCGTGTTGCCCTTGGCGAGCTGACCGTAATTGTTGGCGCCCCACGATTGCAGGCGCCCGTTGCTGCGGATGGCCAGCACGAAGCCCGTGCCGGCGGCGATCACGCCCGGCTTGCAGTACGTCGCGAAGGTGCCGTCTCCGTTGACCGGCGTGGGGTTGACCGGCGTCGACTGGTCGGGCACGGCCGTGCCGATGCCCAGCATCGGGCCGAGGCCCACCGTCTGCAGCACGCCCGTGGCGCGAATGAGCGCCGTGTAGCCCTTTCCGGCGGCGACGATCTGGCCATCGACGGTGTTGAGATCCAGCGGGATCGGCGTGCGCGGGCCCAGGATGTCGCTCTTGGCGAGCTGCTTGTTGGCGTTGTCGCCCCAGCCCCACATCGTGCCGTCGGCCTTGACGGCGACGCTGTGCTTGTCGCCCGCGCTGACGGCGCGCCACAGGTTCGAGGAGATCTGCGCCTCCTTGGGCACGTTGGTTTTGTCGGCCGCGCCGCCCGCCTGCAGCTTGTCGTTGAGGCCCCACGCGTACAGCGTGCCGTCCTCCTTGATGGCGACGACGTGGGACGTGCCGGCGGCCACGGCGCGCCAGCGCGTGGAGCCGAGCTGCGTGACGGACTCTTTCTTGCCGCCCGCCGTGCCCGTGTTCATCTCGCCGTTGACGTTCGTGCCGCATCCGAAGAGCAGGCCGTCGGAGCGCAGCGCGATCGAGAAGCCCTTGCCCGCGGCCACGGCCAGCCAGGTGTCGTCGGTGCCCAGACGGACGGGCGTCTTCTCAGGCGTGGCCGAGGCCGCCTTGCACAGCTGCCCCTGGTCGTTGGCGCCCCAACCGTAGAGCTTGCCGTCCATCTTGATGCCGAGGCCGTGCGTGTCGCCGGCGGTCACGGCGCGCCAGTCGCCGTTGGTGTCCACCTTGGTGGGGACTTTGTACTTCGTCTTGTCCGTCGACGTCGCGCCGTTGGCGAGCTGGCCCTTGTCGTCGCGGCCCCAGCTCCAGAGCATGCCGTTGCCGTCGATGGCCAGCGAGAAGTCCGTGCCCGCCGCCACCTGCAGCACGCCCGCGAGCTGCGTCTGCACGACGTTGCGCTGGTCGGTGTTCGTCCCGTCGCCGAGCTGGCCGTAGGCGTTGCCGCCCCACGACCAGACCTGCCCGTTCGGCTTGATGAGCAGCGCGTGGCTGGCGCCCGCGGCCAGCACGGGCGCGCCGATGTTGAGGCGCGAAAAGTCCGTGGCGTTCGCGACGCCGGGGCCGATCCACGGCAGCAGCGCCAGCGAGAGCGCGCCGGCGACGGCGGACGGACCACGTGGCGAACGAGAGGCCTGAAGCATCGACGACTCCGAGGTGAAGGGGGCTCGATCTCCCCGCGCGTTTTGCGGGGCACCTTCTGGAACCCCTCACTCGCCCGTTCGGGCACCTTCCGGCCCCAGTCCGACGACGAGGTACCGATTCGACGCGTGCTCGGATACAGTCGGCGCGTGAGCGTCCTCCATCGCCTGCCGCTCGTCGCCGCGCGCGCCGCGGTCGCGGCGTTGGCAGTTCCAGCGCGGCGCGACGGAGGCACGCGCAGGCGAAACCCGGGCCCGACGTGCCCCGCGCCCGACGGCAGCGGCGCCGGCAAGTGTCCGTGAGCGCTCGTCGGCTCACCACGCCCGCCGCCGATACGAGGCCTGAGAAATGAGCGTCTTCGAGACCGACGAGACCCCCCGAGCAGCGGCGCCGCCGGCGACGAGGGCCGACGAGGACGCGGCGTTCTTCCGCTACGACTTCAGCAACTTTTATCACGGGGCCGGCTCCGACCCAGTCGACCTCCTCGGGCCCTTCAAGGCCTGGTACGACGAGGCGCTCGACAACGGCTACTACCTCTACTCGGAGCCGCTCGAGACGGCCCCCAGCACGAGGGTCCGGGTGCGCAACCGCAAGACAGGGCAGACGCAGGAGCTCCTCAACCTCGCCTCGTACAACTACCTCGGCATCTCGTACCGCGACGAGGTGAAGGCCGCCGCCGTCGAGGCCATCCGGCGATATGGGCTGGGCGCTTCGGGCTCGCCGATTCTGTCCGGCACGTTCGACGTTCACGGCGAGCTGGCCCGTCGTTTGGCTTCGTTCAAGAAGAAGGAAGCCGCGATCCTCTTTCCGACCGGGTACGGCGCCAACGTGGGCTGCATCGCGGGGCTCATGCGGTCGGGCGACAGCATCCTCATGGATCAGTACGCGCACGCTTCGATCGTCGACGGCGCCGTGCTCGCCAAGTCACGCGTCCATTACTTTCGTCACAACGACGCTCGAGATCTCGACCGCAAACTGTCCCGGTGCACCGGCAAGCGCCTCGTGGTCGTCGAGGGGGTCTATTCGATGGACGGCGACCTCTGCGATCTGCCGGCGATCGTCGCCGTCGCGAAGAAGCATGGAGCGCGCATCCTCGTCGACGAGGCGCACTCGACGTTCCTCTTCGGAGAATCCGGGCGCGGCGTCGCCGAGCACTTCGGCCTCGAGGACGAGATCGACTTCCACCTGGGCACGTTCTCGAAGAGCCTCGGCGGCCAGGGCGGATTCGTGTGCGGCTCGCGCGCGCTCGTCGACTACCTGAACGCCTTCGGTCGCTCGCGGTTCTTCTCGTGCAACCTGGCGCCCGCGATCGCGGCCGGGCTGCTGGCCGGGCTGACGATCGTCGAGACCGAGCCGGCGCTGAGGCGGCGCCTCTGGCGCAACGTGGCCCTCTTGCGCGAGCTGCTGGTGTCGGCCGGCGTCGACGTTGGAAAGACGAGCTCGCAGATCATCCCCGTCCTCGTCAAGAACGACGCGAAGGTGTTCGCCGTCGCGGAGCGAATTCAAGAGGCCGGCTTGTACCTTCAGCCCGTGATCTACCCGGCCGTACCCAAGCATCAATCACGCATGCGCATCTCGGTTTCTGCGGCGCACACCGAGGCGGATCTCGAGCTGGCGGCGCGGGTGATCCGTTCGGCGCTCGAGCAGGAGGGACTCATCTGATGGATACGGTTCGGTACCTCTTTCGGCACGGCATCAACGCCTTCTTCGACATCGCGACCGAGAACGCGCGGAAGATCTTGCCCCGCCACCTGGAGCCGCTCGAGCGCCGGCATGGAGCCAGCGTGCTCTCGGTGGCCGCCTTCGACTTTTGGGAGTCCCCCATCGGCCCGTATCGCGAGGTGGTGACGTCAATCATCGTCGCGCCCCTCGTGGGGCCAGGGCAGCGCTTGCCCAAGGCCGCTCTTTATCCCTATCAAGTGGCGGTCACGACGCGGGCGGCGCGCGAGCACGCCATCGAGCGGTGGCGTCTGCCTCACTGGATGCAGGACGTGGAGATCGACTTCGCCGAGAAGACGGGCTCGATCTCGCTGGCCGTGGGCGTCCAGGGGCGCGAGGTCCTCGCCATGACGGTCACCGAGCACGACACGCACGCTCCCGTCGAGGATCTGTACCAGGTGTTCGTCGAGGACGAGGGCCTCTCCGACGTCGTGATGACGGGCCGAATGAGCGAGCACGAGGCCGAGAAGGGCAGCCTCGTGCTGCACGAGCACCCGTTCCACGAGGCGCTGTGGCGCGACGACGTCGAAGGGCGCGCCTTTCGCGAGCAATGGATTCGCGACGGCGTCGAGACGTTTCATCCGGTCCGATCGGCACGCATCTGAGTACGCCACGCGCGAACCCTTGCATGTTGATCGTGAGGGCGTGCGACGATGTCCGGAAGCTGGGCGCCGGAGGCGGGTGCCGAGGCTCATTCGTGATGATGTTGTGCGACAGTTTGTCTTGCGGTGCTTTGCCGCGCGGCATCAAACCGCATTCTCAAGGTGATTACGCGATGCTAATCGTCTCCGCATGGATCAGAAGACCAATGCAAATCGTCATTCGAGAAGGTTGCTGGCGCTACTCGCCGGCGCCGCAATGGCCGTAGTCACGCTAGGCGCTTCATCGCCCAGCCGGGCGGCCCTCACCCCCATCAACCTCGCGCGCGCAGGCACCGCGAGCCAGTCGTCGACGTTGAGCGGTTCCGTGGCGAGCCGCGCCATCGACGGGAACCTCGACGGGAACTGGGCCGACGGCTCCGTGTCTCACACCAACAACGACCCGCACTCGTGGTGGGAGGTCAACCTCGGCGCTGTGCGCTCGATCGGCGACATTCACATCAAGAACCGCACGGACTGCTGCGCCGATCGCATCCTTCCCTTCGTCATCCTCGTGTCGCCGAATCCGATCTTCGACAGCGACATCACCGCGAGCCCTCCCGCCGACGGCATGACGAGAATCGTGATTCCGGCGACCTATCCTTATCTGACGGACTTCACGGTGCCGGTCAACCGTCAGGGCCAATACGTCCGCATTGGTCTCCTCAACCAGAACTACCTCCAACTGGCCGAGGTCGAGGTCTTCGAGGCGCCGAACGCGGCGATGGGCCGCACGGCCAGCCAGTCGAGCACGTCCGGCGCCGCGGTGGCGTCGCGAGGCGTCGACAACAACGTGCTGGGCACGCAGGCCGGCAACTCCGTGGCGATCACGAACACGAACACGAACGCCTTCTATCAGGTGGATCTGCAGCTCCCGAGCAACATCCGCGAGGTCGACGTGTGGACGGGCACTGATTGCTGCGTTCAGCCGGTGAGCGCGCGAAAGCAGATCAAGGTCTGGTTGTCGCCAACGCCGTTCACGGCGGATCCGACAATCTCGCCGCCACCGGGCGCCGTGTCCTCGATCGCGTTGAATCAGGGCTCACCCGCGCGCGCGCTTTTCGGCGGCACCAACGCGCGATATGTCCGCGTGCAAGTACTCGGAACGGAGTCGCTGTCCGTCGCAGAGCTGCAGGTCACGACGCTCGGCCATGCCACGGTGGGCGCCACCGCGAAGTGCTCGAGCATTGCTCCGGGGTTCGGCTACAACGCCGCGACGCTGATCAACAACGTGACGGGCGACGTCGTGGCCACTCAGACGCAGTCCGATCCCTACTGTGAGCTCGATCTCGGGGGCATTCGCTACATCGATTCGCTCCGGCCGTGGATCGGCGCCGGCAACGGATCGTCGCTCGGCATCGTAGCCGTCTCGACGGTCCCGTTCACCAGCACGACCGTGGCGGGCACGAAGGCGCAGGTCGGCGCGAATCGCTGGTGGGACGCCAGGCTGGGCAGCTTCGACAATACAGTGTCCATCATGCAACGGGCGCGGTACGTGCGCGTCATGATCAATTTGAACACGAGCCTCGCGCTCGGAGAGATTGAGCTTCAGAGCACGGAGGGCCTGTTCGACAGCCCGCGGAACGGGCAGATTTTCCTGTCCGGCACGACCTCGCAGACGCCGGTCAGCGGGTATACCGGCACGCTCTCGAATGGCGTCGACCTGTACGCCTGGATCCCCGCTGCCTCCGGCAACGGCGGGTCCTACACGTACATCAACTCGGCCTCTCCGTCGCAGACGCCGATCGTCACGAATCTGGCGAACGTGCCGGTCTATCCTTTCAACTTCGGCACCGTCACGTTGCCGGCCGGCGCGTTCGTCGATGGCGGAGTTGCAGGCCTCTACGCCGAGGAAGGCACCCGTTTGGCGAGCGCCTATCGCCCCATCCGTGGCTTCGAGGCCAACGCCTCGGGCGAGGGTCACTTCTGGCCGGACGTCAGAATGGTCGACGCGTCGCCGTCACCTGACGACAACGTCACGAAGCCGCTCTATCTCGACAAGCCGATGGGCGTCACTGCTGACCCGAACTACTACACGACGCTCCCCGCCGGCATGGAGATCCCGACGACGCTGACGGCGTTCAACTCGCAGTACAGCATCCTCGCGGGCGCCGGGGCGGCGACGGCCAGCTACTACAACCGCGGGGACCTCGGGATCGGTCGCAAGATGACCTGCGCGCGCGGGTCCTGGACCTCGAACGGCGTCAACTACACGGGCACGGTCTGCAAGGTGGCGAACTACACGACCACCGATGCGAACGGGGTCCCGACCGGGTTCGGCGATTCGCTGGCCGCCTTCAACTTGATGCGCAACAGCCCGAACAGTCCGTTCGCGACGGTCGTCATGGTCTGGAAGGACGGCTCCGTCGCGGCGCCATCCTTCGGCGTCTACGACAAGAACGGAAACCGTTCCACTCAGGCGAAGCTCGACCTCGTGGGCCACAACATCGCGGTCCCGAACAACTGCGCGACGTGCCATGGCGGTTCGGGTGACTCGGTCTCTGGCGGCGTCCACAAGCTGGTCGACGCCGCGTTCTTGCCGTTCGATCCGGCGGCGTTCGACTTCGACGCGTCTCCGTTCGACTACGCGAGCCAGGCCGAGCAGTTCCGGAAGCTCAACCTCATCGCGCAGCAGACCAACACCGCCCAGAACAGCGCGTCGCCTGGTACGGTGAACTACGGGATCGACGACTTCATCAACGGGACCTACCATAACGCCGTGGGGACGACGGGGACGCCCGCCGATCTGAGCTTCGTCACGGCGGGGTGGTCGAAGACCCCGACGCAGGCGAAGATCTACAAAGAGGTCGTCGCGCCCTTCTGCCGCGGGTGCCACATCTCTCAGAAGACCTCTCGCGGTGGGTACGACTTCCTGTCCGCCGATACAGTCGACAGCCTGCGTGCGCTGTACCTCTTGGACGTTTGCAAGACCAAGATCATGCCGCACTCGCAGCAGTCGATGAAGCAGTTCTGGAAGACGGCCGCCCGCGCTCAGTTGCTCGGCTACCTCGGGCGGCATGAGACGGACAAGGTCACGGAGCTCTGCGGGCCATGAAGACCCGCCGAGGCATCGCCTTCGCTCTGGCCGTGGCGCTCGCCGCGGTCGGGGCGAGCGCCCTCCGGCCGCACGCCAAAAGCGAGCGGTCGGCGCCCGCGGCAGAGGAAGCATCGCTGCCACCCGTCAACCACGCGCGACCGGCTCCGTATGCGGCGCGCGAATTCTATCCATCGGTGGAGCGCGCGCCTGAAGACCGGGCGCCGCCGAGCCGGTTGGGTGACGACCGGTTGGTCGAACGGGGGCGGGTCGATCGAGGCCCTGTCGCCAGCGCACCAAAGGTGACGATCACGCGATCGGCGACCGCTTGGCTCGGCGAATACCAGGCCGCCGTTTGTTCGTGCCGAACGCGGACCTGCGTGCGCGATCTGCAAGGCTCCTTCATCGAGCAGCTCTCGTCGACGGAGTACGATCAGGCCCGTGACGGGGAGGCGCTCACGATGGCGAGCCGCGCCGCCATGAAGTGCTACTCGGCTCTCCCCGAGAACTCGTAGCACGGCTCCGAAGGCCGGGCGGCCTCACTCTCGTGGGGCCCGCCCGGCCGCGTCCTCTGGGTATTGTGCGGCAAGTCCGGTCAGTCCTTCTTGAGGTCGAGCTCGACGCCGCCCGTGCCCAGGCGAGGCGTCACGAGGTAGAGGCGGCTCGCGGCGCCTGGCGCGCTCTTCGACAGCGCGGACTGCACGGCCGTCGCGCGGCGCAGCGCCAGCGCGCGCAGCTCGTCGTCCTCGACGCGCGTGTTGACGAGCATGAGCTTCTCCATCTCCTCGGGCGGCAGGCTCTTCTCGAAGCCGAGCCCATTCGTGGGCTTGGGGAACTTCTCGGCCTTGTACGCGGCCCCGATCAGCGCCGGGCGCTCGGCCGCGTCGATCGAGAGGGCGTCGAGCGACGGCACGGCCGCGCCCGCTTGCACGAGTGACGTGAGCTTGACGGCCTTGAGCTTGCGCTCGTAGAGGAACCGGCGCAGCCCCTCGCGGTCGCGCTTGCCGTCGGCGCCGCCCGCGATCTCGAACGACAACCCCGGGCGCTCGGTCAGCGCCTTCGAGAGCGCGGCGAGGCGCTTGCCGGCCGCGTCGTCCAGCGTCGAGCGCCCCGCGGGGAACTCGATGTGCTGGAGCTCGTCGCCGCCGCCGAAGGCCGAGGCGATCAGCGAGAACGGCGCCGTGGCGGCCTTGACCACGAGGTTGCCCAGGACTTTGAGCACGGCGCGGCCGACCTTGAACTCGGGATCGTCGAGGGAGCCGGCGATCGGCATCTCGAGGTCGATCACGCCGTGGCGATCCTTGAGCAGCGCGACGGCCAGGCGGACGGGCAGCTTCGTTGCGTCGGGGCTGTCGACCTTCTCGCCGAACGTGAACTGATCGAGGATCAGCCGGTTCTTGGCGTCGAGCTTGCGGTCCGCGATCTTGTAGTCCAGCGAGAGGCCGAGCTTCCCCTTGCTGATGACGTAGCCGGCGTAGTGCCCCGCGTAGGGGCTCGTGGGCGGCAGCTCGAAGTCGCGCAGCGCCACCTGGACGTCGAGCGAGAGATCCTTCGCGAGCGGGTTGGCGGACCCGACGATCGTGAGCACGCCCGATCGGTTCACCGACCCGCGCACGTCGATCGCCGCCGTCGTGCCGGGCGTCGACGACAGGCCCGACACGCGCCCGGCGAGCTCGGTCAGATCCGCGGTGTACGCCGGCTGGATCGAGCGATCTGTGAAGGTGACCTTGCCGCCCTGGAGCGTGACCTGACCAATCGTGATCGGCGTAGGCGGGGCCTCGGGCGCGGAGGGCTGCGCCGCGGGCTTCTTCGTGTCAGCCGCGGCGACGCGCTTGGGCGCCGGGGTGCTGCCCGGGGCCGCGAAGGCGTCCTGCAGATTGAAACGCGCGTCGCGCGACAGCACGAGGCGCGCCTGAAAGTCCGTGAGCGAGACCGCGCCGATCGCGATCGCCAGCGGCGCCGTCGCGACGTGGAGCGCGCCGACGTGGAACGCCTTCCAGGCGACGAGGGGCTCGTTGTTGGCGCGATCGACGGTCGCGACGTCGGTCACGTCGACGTCGGTCGTGAGCTCGACCTTCGCCGGCCCGGAGGGGGGCAGCTTGACCTGCGCCTGGCCATGCAGCGCGAGGGCGCCGCCTGTGACGAGCAGGCTCTCCTGATCGCGGAAGTACGGCTGAAACGGCAGGATCTCCAGGCCGCGCAGATCGAAGCGCAGGTTGGCGGTCACGGGAGGCAGCGTCGCCGTGCCCGCGACCCTGAGCGAGCCCGCTCTGTTGACGCCGAGGCGCAGATCGAGCCCCAGCGTCGCGCCGGGCGCCGTCGAGAGGTTCGTCACGTGCAAGGCGATCGGGTCGACGGTGAGCACGGCGGCGGGCGAGACGGCGTGGTCCTCGAAGCGCGCGCCCCACCGATTGAGGTCGAAGCGCGCGACCGTCACCGTCCACGGCGCCTGGGGCGGGGCGGGCGGCGCCGGGGACGCCGTCGCCCTGTCCGGCACGGTTCGCGGCGGCGGCACCAGCGTCGTGAGGTCGAGCACGCCCTTGGCGTCGCGCGCGGCGCGGATGCGCGCGTCGTGCGTCTCGATCGCGGCGACCTCGACCTTGCGCGCGCCGAGGTCCAGCTTCGCGCCGCGCACGGCGAGCGCGCCGAGCTTGAAGAAGTCGTCGCGCGCGCCGCGGCGGCGCAGCGCGAGGTCCGTCAGCTCGACGAAGGCCTCTTCGAGGCGCAGCGTCGTCCGCGCGCGCTCCTGCTCGAAGTGGTAGCCCGCACCGAGGCGCACGCGGCCCGACCCGATGTCGAAGGCGACGAGGTTCGCGTAGTAGGGCGCGAAGCGCCCCGGCTCGACGTCGTCGAGCGTGACCTTGCCGGCCGCGGCCAGCGGCGTGAGGCCGAGCGTGCCCTCGTCGCGCAGGCGCCCGCCGGGCACGGCGCGCAGGCTGGCCAGCACCGTGGCCGTCGCGCCCGGCGCGTTCGACAAGCCGCGCACGGCGACGGCGACGTCCTCGACCTGGGCCTCGAAGGGCGGCGTGACCGACTCGTCGCGGAGGTGCAGCGACGTGCGCTCGAGGTCGAACGCGTCCACGACGAAGCGCAGCGGCGACGCTTCGGGCGCGGCGCGCGGCTTTGGCTCGGCGCGCGGCGCGGGCGCGTGCGGCGGAGCTTCGGGCGCGAGGTGCTCGAGGTTCAGCGAGCCGTCGCGCCTCTTGCGCACGTGCACGTCCAGCCCCGACACCTGCACCTTCTCGAGGTGCAGGCGCTGCGCGGTGACGTCACTCTCGCCCAGCGTCACGGCGAAGTGCGCGAGCTTGGCCAGCGGCGCCAGGCCCGCCGCGTGCCGCTCCTCGACGTCGAGCGCGTCCAGCGTGACCGTGCCCTTGACGGTGAGCTTGGGCGTGTCGGCGCGCGGGCGAACGAAGGCGACGTCGAGCGAAAGCCCGAGGCGCCCCGATTGCAACGCGACGGGCAGCCGCACCGGCACGAACGGCACGTACTTGGGCAGCTCGAGCGCGCCCAGGCGCAGCTCGAGCACGGTCTCGAGCGAGTCCTTGAACGGCTTCGTGCGGCCCGCGATTTCGAAGGGCGTCCCGTCGACGCGCACCCGCAAGCCGGGCTGGACGAACGAGTCCACGTAGAGCGGCAGCGTCGACACGAACGGCACGCCCACGAACAGCGCGCTGACCTCGTGATGGTCGCCGGTCGGACGATCGTCGAAGACGACGGCGGCGTCGTCGACGTGGATGTTGTTCAGCGAGAAGCGCGGCGCCGCGGCGTCGGGCGCAGGCGGCGGTTCGGGCGCCTTCGGCGCGGCCGCGAGGCGCGCCACGACGTCCGAGAAGTTGTACGCCGCACCCACGTCACCCCACGCATCGGCGGTGGCGCGCTCGCGCACGACGTGGACGCGCAGCGCCTCGAGCGCGATCTCCTTGACGACGGGCGCGCGGCGGAACGCCGACGCGATCTCGGCGTTGACGTAGAGCCGGGAGAAGCTGACGAACGGCGTCACGCCGTCCCGCTCGTAGATCTGAAAGCCCTCGACGGTCAGCGACAGCGCGAACGGGTTGACGCGCACGCGCGCGATGCTGACGCGGCGGCCCAGCGCGTCACCGAGCTGCTTCTCGGCGACGCGGCGCCCGATGGGCCCCGCGACCAGCCCCACGACGGCCAGCACCGCGACCCCGGCCGCCGCGCCGATCGCGAGGCGCCGCGGCCAGCGACGACGAGGTTTCGGCCGTATTTCCGCTGGTGCGCCCACGTTTTTGCCCGCTCCGCCTCCTGCCTACAACGCCGCCGGCCCGGTGGGCAAGGACCACGTCGGCGAGGAAAGATCGGCGAGGCGTGCCGCGCCTGCGGGGGTGGGTGTTCTTTCGGCACCATGGCCACCCGACCACGAGCCGCGCTTTTCGCCGTCGCGCTTCCGATGCTTCCGATCTTCGGACTGCCCCTGCTGGCGACCGACGCCCACGCGACCGCCGACTCGCGCTTGCCGCGCCTCCAGGAGACCGTGATGGCGCTGGGCGACAGCCACAGCCTCTTCATCGACCCGAGCGGCTCGCTCTTCGTGTGGGGAGACAACGCCTATGGAGAGCTGGGCGACGGCACGAACACGCAGCAGCTCAGCCGCAAGAATCTCTCCTTCACCAACAACACCCAGGTCGCGGCCGGCAAGCAGTTCTCGCTGCTCCTCCAATCCGACGGCTCGATCTGGACCTGGGGCCGTGACGACGTCGGTCAGCTCGGCAACGGCCAGACGACGACCTCGACGACCACGTACCGCACGCGCGCGAAGATGGGCACCGCGAACGACTGGCGCTTCGTCGCCGCGGGCAGCACGCACGCGCTGGCCATCAAGTACGACGGCTCGCTGTGGGGGTGGGGCGACAACTCGAAGGGCCAGCTAGGCATCACCGGCAACCCGATCAAGTCGCCCACGCGCATCGGCTCGCGCAACGACTGGGTGCAGGTCGCGGGCGGCACGAGCTTCACGGTGGCCCTGGCGGCCGACGGCACGATCTGGACGACCGGCGACAACACGAACAACCAGCTCGGGCGCACGGGCACGACCACGACGCTGGGCCAGGTCGTCACCGGTGACTCGACGAACCTCTTCACGCAGATCTCGGCGGGCGCCAGCCACGTCCTCGCCCTCGAGGACGACGGGTCGGTCTACGGCTGGGGCCTGAACGACAAGTACCAGCTCACCAGCAAGGTCACGACGGCGTCGCAGGCGACGCCGCTGTCGCTCTCGGGCGGACCCTACCGCAAGATCAGCGCGGGCGCGGTGGACAGCGTCGCGATCCGCTGGGACGGCGTGCTCATCGGTTGGGGCAACAACGCCGCAGGCGAGCTGTGCATCCCCAACGACACCAGTCAGAAGAAGACGCCCACGACGATGTCCAGCGCCAGCACGCTGGGCCAGTACGTCGCCGCGGGCAACCAGGTCACGATGCTGCTCGACGCGAACGGCACGCTGCAGACGTGCGGGCTCGGCACGAACGGGCAGCTCGCGACGGGCAACAAAGCCAACAAGAGCACCGTCCAGACCGTCGCCACGGTTCAGAAGCCGGGCCTGGTCGGCGCTGGCACGGGGACGGCGTATTCCATCGACGCCAACGGCATGCTCAGCATCTGGGGCGACAATCAGTGGGGCCAGTTCGGCACCGGCTACAGCAGCCCCAATCTTTCGCCCGAGCCCGAGGAGGTTCCGATCGGCGGTTCGTGGCTGTATGTCACGGGCGCCGAGAAGCACACGATCGGCATCAACGCGAACGGCAAGCTCTACACCTGGGGCACCAACGTCATCGGTGATCTGGGAACCCCCAGCATTCCCGATGGCGAGATGAGCGGCCCCATCGAGATCTTGAGCGGCAAGAAGCTCCTCCGCGCGACGGCCCACTACGAGGACTCGCTGGCGCTCACCGCCGACGGGCGCCTGTGGGGCTGGGGCGACAACTCCGAGGGTCAGTGCGGCTGTGGCACGAACGACGGTCGCTCGCCGGCGCAGACGGGCAACCCGAAGCTGGGGCGCTGGGTCGCGATGTCGCTCAGCAACGATCGCGGGGCCGGCATCGCCTCGGACGGCACCCTCTACGGCTGGGGCGAATTCCGCGGCGGCGTCGACCGCGCGCCCGTGCAGATCAGCACAGATCGCGACTGGGTGACCGTCATCTCAGGAGGCGGCTACGGCACGCTGGGCGTCAAGGCCAACGGCGGGCTCTACTACTACGATCAGGCGACGAAGAAGATGGTGCGCCTCGCGTCGAACCTCACGTTCTACACGGTGGGCGCCACCGACTACGGCGTCGTGGGTGTGACGCCGAACTCCAAGGTGTACGCGCTCGGCCTCAACGATGCCGGCGCGCTG
>DASZUD010000119.1:0-20267 GCA_035548155.1 Polyangia bacterium | reverse complement strand
CCGCGCGCGCTGGATGCGGCGCCCGTGCTGTACCGAACGCTGCTGCCCGCTTACAGCCCGCCCGCGGCCATCGAGGGGGCCGAGCCGCCGCCGCCGCCCTGCCGGGCCGTGATCGACCTCGGCCACTCGCGCACCAACGTCTGCATCGTGCGCAACGGCGAGACGCTGTACGCGCGCACGATCCTGCGCGCGGGCGCGCACCTCACGCAGTCGATCGCGAAGGCGTTCGAGGCCGATCTCGACAGAGCCGAGCAGGCGAAGCGTTCGGAGGCCACGCTCCTACCGCCGGGGACGGCCGGCGCGACGCCGCTCGCGGCGAAGCTGGATGCCGTGCTCCGCGAGGCGCTCGCGCCGCTCGTGCGCGAGCTGCGCCAGACGCTGGCCAGCTTCCGCGCCGCCGCCCACGACGACGTCAAGGCGCTGCTCGTGACGGGCGGCACGGGCCGCCTGAAGGGGCTGCTGCCCTTCCTCGAGGCGGAGCTCGGGCTGCCCGCGCGCTTCCTGGCCACGCGCCCCTCGCTCGCGCGCGAGGGCGCGGCGCTCGCAGAAGACGAGGGCGCCAGCGACGTCGGCGAGCTGACGAGCGACGAGTCCGAATCGCACGCCCTCGCCGCGTCGGTCGCGCTCGCGGCCAGCCGCGGGTCGAAGGAGATCGACTTCCGCCGCGGCCCGTTCGTCTACCGCGCCAGCTTCTCGATCCTGCGCCAGAAGGCGTGGCACATCGCGGGCCTCGCCGCCACGCTGCTGCTGGCCTTCAGCGTCGACGTGGGCGCCAAGCTGTCGAGCCTGGGCGACGAGCGCAAGCAGCTCGACAAGCAGCTCAAGACCGCGACGACGGAGCTGTTCGGAAAGCCGCGCGACGACGCGCCTCAGATCGCGCAGCTGCTCAAGAAGGGCTTCCGCGAGGAGCTGGCGCCGATCCCGAAGGCGACGGCCTACGATCTTCTGGACCAGATCTCGCGGCACGCGCCGTCCGCCGAGCGCGTGAAGCTGGACGTGCTCGAGCTCGACATCCGCCCCAAGAAGACGTTCATCAAGGGCACCGTCGACTCTGCGGCGGCCGTCGACGAGATGGCGACGAGGTTCAAGGAGATCGAGTGCTTCGAGGACATCACCAAAGGCTCGATCACCGAGGTGTCGGGCGGAGCGAAGCAGTTCACCCTCAACATCGCCTCGAAGTGCCCCTGAGCCCACCATGAGCGCCCTCACCGACATGACCACGAAGGTCCGCGACGCCGGCAAGCGGCTGCTCGCGCGGCCCATCGGCTACGTCACGGGCGAATGGGAGCGGCTCGCGCCGCGCCAGCGCCGCCTGTTCGTGACCTTCCTCGCCGTGACGATCGGCCTCGCCAGCGTCTTCGGCACGTGGTGGGTCTTCAGCAGCGTGTCCGACCTCGAGGAGGGCAACGCCGCGATCCGCGACGCGCTCACGGCCATCGCGAAGAACCGCGACCTCTACCTCGAGGCGAAGGCGCGCAGCGAGGCGCAGGAACAGCGCATCGGCACGGAGCCGCCGCAGCTCACGAGCGACATCGAGGCGGCCGCGCACGAGGAGCAGATCGAGATCGCGGAATCGAGCGAGCGTCCGACGACGCCCGCGGGCCGCCGCTACGTCGAGCACGACGTGGACATCAAGATCCGCGAGGTGGGCCTGCAGTCGCTCGCCAAGTTCATGCGCCGCCTCGAGACGGGCCCGCGCCTCATCTTCTTCACGAGGCTCTCGATCAAGCGGCGCTTCTCCGATGCCGAGAAGCTGGACGTCGAGGCGACGGCGACGGCCTTCGAGCGCGTGCGCGAGGACAAGCAGAAGAAGAAGACCGGCGCGTCCGACAGCGGGAAGGGGGCGCCGTGAACCTCAATCTCAACTTCAAGAAGCTCTCTCCCGAGATGCTGCGCCGGCTGCGGCGTGGGGCGATCAACACGGGCGTGTTCTGGCTCGTGTTCATCTTCGCGCTCTACGTTTGGTTCCCCTACGATCGCGCGAAGGAGATGGCCATCAACATGGCCGCGGCGCAGGGGCTCGACGTCGACATCGAATCGGCCGGTCCCGCGTGGGGCGTGGGCGTCAGCTTCTCCAACATCCGCGTCAAGACGCGCCCCACGACCGGCAAGCCCACGCGCTTCTCGATCCAGCGCGCCAGCGTGACGACGTCGATCTTCGGCCTGCTGTTCTCGTCGTCGCCGCCCTTCAACATCTCGCTGAATGCCTTCGGAGGCTCCGTCGACCTGTCTCAGAGCGGCTCGCCCGGCAAGAAGGGGCCCTTTCGCATCGAGGTCAAAGCGCGCGGCGTGAACCTCAACGAGGTCCCGGGCATTCGCGAGGCGATCAACATGCCCATCTTCGGCACGTTGAAGCTCGACCTCGACCTGGCGTCGTCGTCGGGCAAGTTCGCGGATTCAAGAGGCGCGATCTCGTTCCTGTGCGAGAGCTGCGTCGCGGGCGACGGCAAGGCGCCCCTCAAGATCGAGGGCAACCCGTTCCTGGGCGGCGGGCTCACTCTGCCCAAGGTGCGCATCGGCGATCTCCGCGGCGAGATCGCCGTCGACAAGGGCCTGGCGAAGCTCAAGGGGATCGAATCGAAGTCGCCCGACGGTGAGATCGCGCTCGAGGGAGACGTGTCGCTCCGCGATCCGCTGCCGAGCTCGATCGTGAACGCCTACCTCCGCTTCAAGCTGTCCGACGCGTTCCTCAAGTCGGCCAGCACGGTGCAGACCATCCTGCAGATGGCGGGCGCCGGCGGTCGCCGCCCCGACGGCTCCTACGGCCTGCGCATCTCGGGACGCCTCGGCGGGCCCGCGATGTCGCTCTCGGCGTCGTCGCCATTCGGCGGGCCCACGCCGCCGGTTCATCCGGGCGCGCGGCTGTCGCCGCCGCCCGCGTACGTCCCGCCGCCGCCCGCCGCGCCGATGCCGTCGCAGGCCATGCCGTCGCCGCCTCCTCCGGTCGCTGACAGCCCGCCCCCGCCGCCTCCGCCGCCGCCTCCACCGCCCGAGCCGCAGGCTCAGCCGCAGCCGACCGAGGCCCCGACTCAGCCCGTGCGCGGCTCGCCGCCGCCCGCGCCCGCGCCCGTCGTCGACGAGGCGGCGCAGGGCGCCGCGGGCGCAGGCGCCGATCAGCAGCCGCCTCCGCCGCCGACCGACGAACAGCAGCAGTAGCAACCGCCAACCCTGCGCGCCGAGAAGGTGCGCATGTCCAGCGGCCATCCACCTCGCGGGCCAGCGCTCGCGGCGATCATCGGAGACGACCCGGCGCTGCGCGCCGTGCTCACGCGGGCGGCGCGCGTCGCTCCCACCACGATGCCCGTGCTCGTCACGGGCGAGAGCGGCACCGGCAAGGAGCTCCTGGCGCGCGCCCTTCACGAGCTCGGACCTTCGCCGTCCGGGCCGTTCGTCGCCGTGAACTGTGGCGCGCTCCCGCGCGAGCTCGCGGAGAGCGAGCTCTTCGGCCACGAGCGCGGCGCCTTCACGGGCGCGGCCGCGCGCCGCGCCGGATGGTTCGAGGAGGCCTCGGGCGGCACGCTCGTGCTCGACGAGATCGGCGAGCTGCCGCTGGAGCTGCAGCCGAAGCTGCTGCGCGTCCTCGAGACCGGCCGGCTGCGCCGCGTGGGCGGCTCGGGGGAGGCGGCCGTGCGCGTGCGCGTCGTGGCGATGACGCTGCGCGATCTCGAAGGAGAGGTGGCGCGGCGGACGTTCCGAGAGGATCTGTACTACCGGCTGGCCGGCCTGCACCTGGCCCTGCCGCCGCTGCGCGGGCGCCGCGAGGACATCCCGCTCCTCGCGAGCCATTTCCTGCGCGAGATCGAGGCCGAGGTGGGTCCGCGGCGGCTCGAGCCGAGCGCCATCGTCGCGCTGCGCGACGCGCGCTGGCCTGGCAACGTGCGCGAGCTGCGCAACGTGATCCGCCGCGCCGCGATCCTCACGAAGGACGTCATCACCGACGCCGATCTCGAGCTGCCGAGCCGGGCGCCGTATTGGCTTGGCGAAGGACCGGCGCCTGCGGCGAGCACCACGGGCACGCTCCGCTCGAGGGCCAGCGAGCCCGGCGGGTTTTCGGTCTCCGTTCCCGGCGTCGACGCCGCCGTTCAGGATGCGGGCGCCGCGGGCGACACGCTGGGGCTCGCCGGTCGCACTTTCGACGAGATCGAGCGCGAGGTGCTGTCCTGGGCGCTGCGCCGGAACGCGGGCAGCCGCCGCCGCGCGGCGCGCGCTCTCTCGATGGCGCGCAGCACCTTCTGCGACAAGGTCAAACGCTACGGAATCGCGCCCTGAGCCCGCGGCTTCACGGGCCGATGCCCAGCCAAACGGCGCCCGATTCGCCGATCTCCTTTTTCCAGATGGGCGCGCGTTCCTTGAGCCGATCGATGGCGGCGCGGCAGGCCTCGAACGCCTCGGCCCGGTGCGGCGCGCCCGCGGCGACGACGACGGCCGTCTCGCCGACGGAGAGGGAGCCCACGCGGTGGTGGATGGCGACGCGCACGCCCGGGAGCTCGCGCTCGAGCTCGTCGGCGATCGCCGCCAGCACCTCGACCGCCATGTCCGTGTACGCCTCGTACTCGAGCCTCACGACGTCGCGCAGCGCGTGACCATCGCGGCGCACGACGCCCGAGAACGTCACGACGCCGCCGCGCTCTCCGGCGGCGCCCGTCACGAAAGCCGCGACGTCTTCGAGCGACAGCGGCGCGGCGCCCACCGCGACGCGGGGCGCGCCCGCGCCGCCCGCGACGGGGGGAATCAGCGCCAGCTCATCCCCTTCGGCCAGGACCTGGGTGTCCGCCACCATCGCGCGATTGACCGCCGTCTGGACCTTGGGCAAGAGCGCCGCCAGCTCGGGATGCAGGCGCGCGACGGCCGCGCGCGCAGCGGCGACGTCGGCGCCCGGGCCGAGCGTCAGCGTCTCGCGCTCGAGCCGCGCGCGCTCGCGCAGGATCGCGAAGTACAGCACCGTGACGGTCATGCGCGCCCAGCTTAGCTTGCGCCCGGTGCGCGATCACTGCTCTAGTGAGCGTGGGATGCAGCTTCGCGGCGACGCGCTTCGTTTCGTGCTCGCGCAGGGCCTGCCCGCGGTCATCGACGTGATCGGCGGCAGCATGTCGCCGACGATCCCGAAGGACACGAAGGTCGACGTGACGCCGCTCGCCGCCTCCGACGAGCTGGCGGCGGGCGACATCGTCTTGCTCGCGACGAGCGGCGACGTCCTGGTCTTGCATCGCGTGATGGCGGTCTTCGTCGAGGCGGGCGAGGCGTTCGTCGTCCACCAGGGCGACGCGGCCGCGTCGACCTTCGGCATCTCCGCGCGACGTGACGTCCTCGCGCGCATGACGGGTTTCGCGGGCGACGCGCGCCCCGTGCCGACCCCGGAGCGCCTCGATGCGGCCGCTCGCGCGATCTTTCTTCGTCGGCGCGCGGCTTGCGTCGTCTTCGTCCGCGCTCGCCGGCTTGCTCGCGCGCTGCACGTCTCGGAACGGGGACCTGTAAGGCAATGTGGGCGCGTATTTCGACGCCTCGCGCGCTTCATCAGTGGGTGAAAGATTTGTCCACAAACTATCCACAGGAATAGTCAAATAACTGCGAATAGGTAGAGAATTTTGATCTCTCTGCGCTCGTTGGTAATGTCTTCCCGCTCGAACCGAGGGAGCATGCTCAGAGAGAGGCCAACTTGAAGCGTCACTCCTCACCGGAGACGTTCGCACCCACGCAGCCCCGCCGGGGCTCGGACCCTCAGCTCAGCCTTCCGTTCTCGGATCGCGCGGCGCCCGCCCAGCTGCCCGTCGGGCGCGCTCCGGCTTCTCGTGTCGTACCGGGAAGCCAGTCGCGCCGCGCGCTCCGCCGCGAGGCCGCCGCGCGCGAGGTGCGCCTGCCGCGCTCGCTCGAGACGGACGCCGATCGCGTGGCCGTGGCGCTGTCGCTGTATCTGCCTCCGGGCAAGCGGCTCGAGCTCGCGCTCACGAACAACCATTACACGATGATCTCCGTGCGCCGGAAGACCGACGGGTACCGGCTGCGGCTCCACCAGATGTTCGCCGGCGCCGAGCCGCGCATCGTGAGGGCGCTCGCGCGCTACGTCGTTCACAACGACCGCCGCGCCTCGACGTTGCTGGGCGAGTACATCGAAGCGAACCAGCACGTCATCCGCCAACAGGAGCGTCGCCCGCGCGCCCTCAAGGTGCGCACGGCTGGCCAGCATCACGATCTGCAGGCGATCTACGATCGGCTGAACGCCGAGCGCTTCGGCGGCGCGCTGGACGCGCGCATCACGTGGGGGCCGGGCACGGTGGCGGGGCGGCGGCGCCGTTCGATCAAGATGGGCAGCTTCGCCGTCGAGGATCGGGTCATCCGCATCCACCCGGCGCTGGACCAGGACAGCGTCCCCGAGTTCTTCGTCTCGTGGATCGTCTTCCACGAGATGCTGCACGGCAAGCACGAGGTCACGCGCAGCAACGGCCGCCGCCGCTTCCACACGCCCGAGTTCCTGGCGGAGGAGCGCACCTTCCCCGAGTACGAGCGCGCCTGCGCCTGGGAGAAGGCGAACCTGGATCGCCTTCTGCGGTCGTAGCCGATCGCGCGGCGCCGTGAGGCGCTGGATTCACGTCACGGCAAGCCGGGGATCATGACCGGAATCAGCTTCGCGCTGACGTTTCCGTTGTTGCCCGATACGACGATCAGCGTCTTTCCGTCGGGACCGCCGTAGGCCGAGTTCGTGGGGTCCGCCGTGACGTGCCCCGCGCAGTCGACCGCTAGGCCGTCGCCGCCCGGGCCGGCCATGTTCGTCTTCGTGCCGAGCGAGCCGTCGGTGTTGACGTTCCACACGCCCATCTGCACGACGTAGAGCAGCTTCTCGTCGGGCGAGAGCGCGACGCCATTGAGGCCGCCCTTCTGGATGATCGAGGTGGCGCCCGTCGGATCGATGCGGATGAGCGCGGAGCCGATGCCGCCCGCCGTGCGGTTGCCGAGCTCGTAGGTGGTGTTCGAGAAGTAGATGTTGCCGCTCGTGTGCGCGATAAGGTCGTTCGGCGAGTCGAACATCATGCCGCTCGCCATGCTGGCGACGACGCGGCTCTGCTTGGTCACGGGATCGAACTCCATGACGGCGCGCGGGCCGTGGCAGGCGCCGATGAGCTTGCCGTTCGAATTCACGCCGAGGCCGTTGCAGCCCACGTCCATCAACCATTGCTCGCAGGTGACGCTGCCGTCTGCCGCGAGGGTCGCCTTGATGATGTCGCCGGCCATCGGATTCGGTCCTTTGTTTCCCTGGACGAAGTTGGAAAAAAAGAACGCGTTCTGGCTGGCGATCCAGGTGGGCCCCTCGACGTAGTCGTACCGATACTTGAACCCACCCGAGTTGCAGATCGTCTTGGTGGTGCCGCGCGTCTGCGCGCCGAACGGACCGGGGGGACACACGAACGGCTTGTAGCTCGTCGTGCTGCCGTCGGTGCCGCCGTCGGGCGAAGAGCCTGCGGCGCCGGTGGTCCCCGCCGCGCCCGACGTGCCCGCAGCGCCCGATGTGCCGGCGGTGCCCGTCGTGCCGGCTGCACCGGCGCCTGCGGCGCCGGTCGTACCCGCTGTTCCCGTCGAGCCGCCGGTGCCGGCCGCACCGGTGGTGCCGGCCGCGCCGGTGGTGCCCGCGGCGCCCGAGCCGGCCGCGCCCGTGGTGCCTGCGGCGCCGCTGCTTCCAGGGTGCGCGGGATCGCTCGAGCAGGCTCCGAGCGAGAGCGCGACAGCGAGCGCGAGGGAGAGAGACACCGACGTCGTGAAACGCTGGGGGCGCGTGAGGCTCATGCGGGCGAGTTTGCCCGCTCCGGACCGGACGCAGGTGCGAAATCGTCGCGGTGGGTGCACCAACGCCGCGCGTCTTCCGCAAATCGCGTGACCCTGCCGCGCGCGGCCGCTTCTGGCAGAATGCGCCCCCGTGACGGTCGGGGGCTCCGCAGAGGCGTCGTTTCTTCGGTCGATTCTCGAAGAGGTCCCTACCGGGATTTGGGTCGGGCGGGCGCCGGGCGGGGAGGCCGCCTACGCCAACGCCGCGCTCGCGGCGATCCTGGGCGCACCGAACTGGGTCGAGCCGGCGGGCGACGGGTACCGGTTCGAGGACGCAGAGGGACGCCCGTTCTCGAGCGGGTGCTTGCCGTTCACCCAGGTCGTGCGGCGCCTGGCGCCGGCCGTCGTCGAGGACCTGGTCATCGCGCGCGCTGATGGGAGGCGCGTGCCCGTGCGCGCTCTCGCCAAGCCGCTTTTCGATGAAGCGGGCGAGCTGCGCCACGTCGTGATCGCGGTCCGCGACGTCACGGCGGAGCGCGAGACCGCCGCCGAGGCGATCGTCGCGCGCCACAAGCTGCGCGCGGCCCTGGACCACGCGCCCATCATCCTGTTCGCGTACGACGTCGACGGAACGATCACCGTCTCCGAAGGGGCAGGGCTCGCCTCGCTGGGCGTGAAGTCCGGGCAGCTCCTCGGCCAGAACGTGCACGAGCTCTACAAGGACATCCCCGGGGTGATGGACAACCATGCGCGCGCCCTGGCCGGCGAGTCCTTCCGAACGATCAGCGAGATCGGCGACGCGGTCCTCGAGACGTGGATTTCGCCGCTGCGCGGGCCGGGCGGCGAGATTGGCGGCGTGCTGGGCGTGTCGACGGACATCACCGAGCGCCGTCGCATGGAGCGGCAGGTGGATCGCGCCGAGCGGCTCGCGGCGCTGGGGCGGCTCGCGGCCAGCGTCGCGCACGAGATCAACAACCCGCTCTCGTACTCGATCGAGGCGCTGCGGCTCATGGGCGATCTGATCCCCACGTCCGCGCCGACCGTCACGGGGCGTCTCGCCGAGCTCATCGCCGAGGCGGCCGACGGCATGGAGCGGGTCCGCCTCATCACGCGCGACCTCAAGGCCTTCGCGCGCTGGGACGAAGACGTGCGCAGCCCGCAGGATCTCGGGCAGGCGATCTCAGCGGCGACCAAGATGGTGGCGACGCGAACGGGCGCCCGCGCGCGCGTCGAGCTGCGCCTCGGCCCACCCACGATCGTCTCCGCGGATCCGACGCGCCTCGTGCAGATCTTCGTCAATCTCTTGCTCAACTCCACCGACGCGCTGCCGGCGCACTCCGCCGATCGCAACCTGATCGCGATCTCGACGCGGAGCGAAGGTGGGACCGTCGCGGTCGAGGTCGTGGACAACGGCCCAGGCGTCCCCGTCGGCGTGCGGGACCGCATCTTCGATCCCTTCTTCACGACGAAGGCCGTAGGGGAGGGCACCGGCCTCGGGCTCTTCGTGACGAGGAACCTCGTCGAGTCGCTGGGCGGGGCGATCGAGCTCGACGACGCGCCCGGAGGCGGCGCCCGTTTCACGATCCGGCTTCCGCTCTTGTCCGCGCCCGCGCGGCCCGTCCCCCTCGAGCAAGCGCCGGCCGCCGAGGCTCCGGCGCGCGGGCGCGTGGTCATCATCGACGACGAGCCTCAGCTCGCGAAGATCTTCGGAGCGCGGCTCGCGAAGGAGTTCGACGTTCAGATATTCACCAGCGGGCGCGCCGCGCTGGAGCACCTGCTGGCGGGCGACGGGTATGATCTGGTGTTCTGCGATCTCATGATGCCGGACGTCTCGGGCATGCAGGTCTTCGAGACGCTGCGCGCGGCGCGGCCCGGGCTCGAGCGGCGGATCGTGTTCATGACGGGGGGCGTGTTCGATCCCGCCGTCGCCGAGTTCCTGTCGTCGGTGCCCAACGACTGCGTCGACAAGCCGTTCGACGTGCGCGCCGAGGCGCACCGCCGGTTGGGCGCGCGTTGATTTTCGCGGGCGCGCGCCGTCCATGAGATGCTGACCGCGGACGGATGATGCGCGGGACGACACGCGGCACGGCGGGCGGGCTGGCGGTGATCGTCGCCGTCGCCGTCGCGACGTCGTTCGTCGTGAGCCGGAAGATGCGCGGCGAGGAGGGGCGGCTGCGCGGGCTCCTCGCGACGGAGATCGATCGCGGCTCCCTGGTGGGCCTCGGGCGGGCGCAGGCGATCGGCCGGCGCGTCGTCATCTCCGATCCAGACGACGCCGAGGCGGCCGCGCTGCTCGGCTTCGCGAGCGCGCTGCTGGCCACGGAGTTCGGCCAGGCGACGATCCACGAGGCCGAGTCGGCGGTTTCGCGCGTCGACCGCGCTCACTCCGGCGCGGATTCGGAGGCCGTCGTCATCGCCGGCGCCGTGCGCGCGCTCGTCGATCTGCGCAAGGGCGAACCGGCGCGCGCGCTGGCCGAGGCCACCCTCGCCGCGGCCGTGACGGGCGCCGGCCCGTACGCGCACTGCGCGCTGGGCCGGGTGCGCGCGGCCGCGGGCGATCTCGCGGGCGCGAGCCGCGCGCTGGAGGCGGCCATGGTCGAAGCGCCCGGGTTCTTGCCCGCGCGCCTCGCCTGGGCCGAGGTGCGGCTCGATCTCGGCGACGCGAGCGCCGCCTCCGCGATGCTGGCGCCCATCGTGAAGGGCGCGCCCGAGGACGCCCGCGCGCGGTTCTTTCTCGCGGAGGCGGCCGAGGATCTGGCCGCCGATCCGCGCCTGCCCCGCCCGGCAGAAATGCCTTCGGCGAGCCTCGATTTTTGCGATCGCAACGGGCCCATCCCGCCGTACGTCGCGTCGGGGTGTGCGCTCTCGGCGGCGGGGCGCGCGCGGCGCGAAGGCGATCGCTTGCGCGCGTCCACGCAGGCGCAGACGGCGGGGCGCACGGCGCCCGACGAGCCGCGCCTGCTCGCGCGTGCGGCGCAATTGCTGGCTCAAGAGGGCTTCGTCGACCGCGCGGACAAGCTCCTCGAGCGCGCGTCCCGCTTCGCCGCGGCGGCCGCGCCGCAGATCGCCTGGGCGCGGCTGGCCGTGACGTTGGGACACGGCCGCGCGGCCACGGCGCCACCCGGCTTGCGCCCCGCTGACGCGACGACGCGCGTGATCGCGGCGCGCGCGGCCTTCGCCGTGGGCGGCGCGGGTGCGCTGGCGGCGACCCTCGATGCCTTCGGCCCCACCGTCGTCGAGGGCGACGCCGACCTGCGCCTCTTGCGGACCCTCGTCAAACCGCCGCCCGGCGGGGCGGCTCCGGGGGCGAAGCGCAGCGCCGCGGAGCACTACGTCGAGGGCGTGCGAGCGCGCCTCGTCGGCAACATGCTCTCCGCTTCCGAGCACCTGTCGCACGCGCTCTCGGGGCACGCCGACGCGTGCCGCGCGGCGGGGGAGTACATCGCGACGCTGCGCGCGTTCAAGCAGCGCCCCGATCCCGCCGCGTTCGACGCCCTTCGTGCCGAGAACGCCGGCTGCGTGAACCTGCCCGCGCGCTAGTCCGCGTGCGCGCCGCCGCGGTTCGGGTCGTGCTCGCCGCCCTCGGCGTCGAAGCGGTTCTCGCCGAAGTCGGTCCATTCCTGCTTGTCGTCGCGCACGTCGACGTGCACGAACTGCGACACCGGGTAGTAGCCGATCCCCTTGACGCCCATCGAACGCGCGAGGTCGCGCACCATGAGCGGCGTCATGCCGGGGATGCGGATGTCGGCCGCCATGCCGCGCGTGTGAAACGACAGCGTCGCCAGCGAGAACATCGGCGCGCGGAAGCCCGAGACGATCTCGATCTTCTGCCGCGTGCGCTGCGAGATCCGGTAGAGGAGCTCGATGAGCCGCGGATCGATCGGCGTCTCGGCGCCCGTGCGCTGGCAGCGCATGAAGCGGCGCAGGGCTCGGTATGACGCCGGCTCGACCTCGCCGCTCGCGAGGTCGAGCACGACCTCGACCTCTTCGCCCGTGTTCACGAGGTGCAGCCAGAAGCGAGCCTTCGCGCCCGACGGGGGGCGCACGCCGTTCGGCAGCGAGCCCAGCTCGGCGTCGCCGGCCGTCGTGGGCAAGGGGTGCAGCGCGACGTCGTCGGCGGCCTGCACCATCGCCTGCACGCGCTCGTCGAGCCGGTGCAGCGAGCCGTTCATGCGCCACGAGCCCGCGATGAGCGCCGCCGTGGTCGCCACCAAGACGAGAGCGCCGATCGTCACCGCGCGCGGCAGGCCGCGTGGCAGCGTGAACGTGCGGATGGGGCGGCTCGCGTCGGTCGCGATGACGATGCGCAGGCGCTCGCGCCGCGGCGTCGTCGCCTCGCGGCGAATGCGCTCGAGCTCGGGGACCGATCGGCGCGCGTCCGGCGGCATCCCGGCGGCCGTTCCTTACGCGACGGGCGAGAGGTGACGCGCGGAGGGGGCGTCGGCCACGGCCGCGGGGGCGCGGCCCGAGCCGTCACCCATGCGGCTCGTGCCGCGGAACACGCCGCCCGTCTCGATGCGCACGCTCTTCGCGTCGATGTCGCCTTCGATCCGTCCCTTGGCGAGGATCTCGAGGTGACCCGTGCAGCTCACGTTGCCGAGGATCTGCCCCGCGACGACCACGTCCGTGCCCGACAGATCGCCGCGCACGGTGCCGCTCTCGCCGACCACGATCGCGGCCTTCGACTCGACGTTGCCCTCGACGGTGCCGTCGATGCGGAAGCCGCCGCTCGCGACGAGATCGCCGCGAATGACCAGGGACGGTCCGAGCACGTTCTCGATCGGCTCGTTGTTCGCCGCCCGCCCAGTCTCCGCCTTCGATCGCCATGCCATGGGGTGCCTCCTCGCGTTGCCAGAGTTCTGTCATCGGGCGGCCACGGCGAAACTGTAGGAAGCACGCGCCCTTCTGCCCGCGCCGCGGCGCTGTGCGTTCCTGAGGGACCTGATACGCTGCGGCGCATGTCCGAGCGCCGCACGTTCTCCGTCGCGATCTTCTGCCGCCACGCTGGCGAGGTCCTGCTCATCCGACACAAGCGCCTCGCGACGTGGCTGCCCGTGGGGGGCGAGATCGAGCCAGGCGAGACGCCGCTCGAGGCGGCGCGCCGCGAGCTGCGCGAGGAGACGGGCCTCGAGGGCTGGTTCCCGCCTGGGCTCGGCGTCGACGGTTCACCGGCGGGCTTCCTTGGCTACGAAGAGCACCCGGCGGGCAGCAAAGGGCTGCACATGAACTTCGCCTTCGTCGCCGAAGTTCCGTCGCGCGTCCTGGCGGCGTGCGACGAGTACACGGACACGCGGTGGGTGGGGGCCCACTTCGAGCTCGAGTGTCCCCAGAACGTTCGGGAGCTCGTGGCGCTGGCGTTGGCCGCGCCGCGCCGCGGTCAAGCGCGCGGGCCGAAGCGTCGATCCGAGCCAGCGTGAGGTCCTCGGTCTTGGTGATCGCCGCCGCGCTCTGGCTGGGCGCGGGGCCTGTCGCCGCGGACGACGCGCCCGGTCCGCTCACGCGCGATCTCGTCGCGAGCACGGCGAGGGCGCGCGTGGGCGACGTGAGCGCATGCTACCAGAAGGCGCTGCTGCGAAGGCCGTGGCTCGCGGGGCGGCTCGTGATGAGCTTCACGATCGAGCCATCGGGCCATGTCGGTCGCGTCGAGGTCGAGCGCACGGAGCTGGATGACGTGAGGCTCCTCGCGTGCGCGCAGGACGCGATCCGGGCGTGGACCTTCGCGCGACCGGGCGCGCCCGCCGATTTCTCGTATCCGTTCTCGTTCGGCGGCGGCGGCGGAGGAGATCCCTCGGTGCTGATCGACGGCCACCCGCGGCCCACGATGTTGCCCGCGCGGTGCCAGTCGCAGAAGGAGTGCCGCGAGCTCGGCACGGGCCTCGCGCGCGGCAACGAGGCAGGCCAGCGTCGTGCGTTCGAGTACCTCGAGACGGGCTGTGCGTTCGGCGATGGCCGCTGCTGCGCGGAGGCGGCGGCGGCCCTCGAGCTCGGGCGCGGCGTGGCCAGGGACAAGCGGCGCGCCTACGCGCTTGCGGAGAAGGCGTGCGGGCTGCGCGATCAGCGCGCGTGCACGACGGTCGCGATGAGCCACGCGCTGGGCGCCGAGGGCGCCGGCAAGAAGGATCCGGTGAAGGCGGCGGCGCTGCTCGAGCGCGCGTGCGCGGCGGGGGAGGGCGGCGCTTGCCTCAACCTCGCCGAGCGCCGCCGCTTCGGCCTGGGCGTCGCGCGCGACGAGGCCCGCGCCGCCGAGCTGCGGCGCCACACGCTCGAGCGCGCCGACTGACCCCGCCGCGGGGCGTTCACGCCCTGCCGCCACCCCTGCGCGCCTCGCCGAATCTCTGCGCGTTGCGCGCCTTGGCCTTGGCGGCTTCGACCTCGCGATCGCGGAACGGCGCCGTGGTCACCAGCGTGTCGACGAGCTTGCGGGCGACGGCGGCCACCTCCTCGACTGCGTTGTTGAACACCCACTGGTTCACGGTCGAGGGCGCGTTCATCCCCGAGAGCTTGCGGACGAATTGCAGCGAGGCCGCGCGGATCTCGTCGTCGGTCGCGGGCGGATCGAAGTGGAACAGGGTCTTGATGTTGCGGCACATGCGTCACCTTCTGCGTGGGAACCAGGTGACGCTAGCACCCGACTCTGCACCCGGAAAGGTGAGCCCCGACACGCTCTGCGGCGAAGACCTGACCTTTCGGGTTACGCGACCGTGACGGGTGGCGCTGGAAAGGCCGATTCCCGGGCTTTGGCGCCGGTATTGCTCAACCCAGGGGCATGACGAAACTGGTGAAGAAACGTGAGCGGATCCTGGTCGTCGACGACGACGAGCCTTCGCGCCACGTGGTGGCCGACAGCCTCGCCGACGCGGGTTTCACCGTGGACGAGGCCGCCGACGGCTACGAGGCGCTGTCGATCGCGGCGCGCATCAGCCCGGATCTCGTCGTATCCGACTTGTCGATGCCAGGCATAGACGGCATCGAATTCGCGAGGAGGCTGCACTGCTTCGCGCAAGACGTGCCCGTGGTGCTGACGACGGGCATCGACGAAACGCGCGATGTCGTGACCGCGGCGCAGGCCTATGGCGCCGTGGCCTGCCTGAAGAAGCCGATGAGCCTCGACGAGCTCATCTGGACGATCGATCGCGCGCTCGTCCTGTCGGAGCCCGCGGCCGCGCCGCCCGTTCGATGACCGGAGCTACCGGTGCTTCTTCTTCTTCTTGCCCTTCGACTTGGCCGGCGGAGCGGTGACCGCTTCGTCGGCCTGTTCGGCTGCGGGCCCCGAGGCGGCGGCCTTCGCGGGCGCCGCTTCGGGCTCGCCACCGGCCTCCGACCCCGCCGGCTTCTTCTCTTCTCCGGCGGACTCGTTCGCGCCCTCGTCCTTGGTCGCGGACTCGGAGGTCTTCTCGGCGTTGGCCGCCGCTTCTCCGCTGGCGTCCTCGGCCGACGCCGCGGCGCCGCCCACGAAGATGTCGGGCCAGCTGTCGTTCGCCGTGTTGAACGTCAGGCGCGTCGCGTGCTTGGAGGACGAGCCCACCTCCCACAGGTAGATCTCGTGGTCCTCGAGATCGTCCTCGAGGGAGCCGATCGACGCGGAGAACACCAGCCATTTGCCGTCGGCGGAGAGGCGGGGGAACCGCTCGCGCGAGCGCTTGCCGCCGAGATCGACGAGCAGGATCTTGTCGGGGTCACGCTCGTCGGCGGGCGTTCCGGCCACGACCGGCTCGCGCGCGATGCGAGAGCCGTCCTTGCCGTCGGCGTCGGCCCAGTAGACGGACGCGCCGTCGGGCGCCCAGCCGATCTGGCCGCCCTCGCCCATCTGCATCCAGGTCTTCTTCTTGATGTTCCAGATGCCCGCCTGACGATGACCACCCGCGAGCGTGAGCGCGATGAAGTGGCCGTCGTGCGAGATCTCGGGCTGCTGGACGAAGGCGCCTTGGAAGAACGGGTAGCGGCTCGTGTCGGTGATCTTCGTCTCGCCCGAGGCGCCGGCCTTCGTCCGCATGATCTTCGCGCCGCGCACGAACACGATCTCGTCGCCCGCCGTCCAGCTGCCCCAGGCGGCGTCCTCGACCACCTTCGTGAGCTCGCCGCCGGCCGTGGGCACCGTGTAGAGGTCCCAGGTGCCCGGGGCGTTGGCCTCAGACTCCCGCACGAAGCCCTGGTCGCGGCTGCGCGAGAACAAGATCTTGCTGCCGTCGGGCGAGAACCGCGGGCGCCAATCGGTGTGGTTGCCCTTCGTGAGCTGCCGCATCTCCGTGCCGTCCGTCTTCATGACGTAGACGTGCGGGAGCCCGTCGCGGGAGCTCGTCCAGGCGACGAGGCCGTTCGCCTTGGCCCCGATGGCCTTCAGGGCCTCGAGATCGGCGGGCTTGATGTCCTTGTCCATGCTCTCGAGCTCGGCGGCGCAGGCGGAGAGCAGCAGCGTCAAGAGCACGAAGGACGTCCGGAAAACCCCTGAGGTTCGCGTCGACTTCATCTGCCGCACGAAACCCGACCCGCAGAAATTTTGCAACAGCACTGGAGGCGCCGCGGATGCACGCGGCGCGGCTCTCGAATTCGTGTAGGGTCTACGAAACGCGGAAACGATTCGTGTTTCGCGGCGGTGTCAGCAGGCGCGCCAGGAACGCCTCCAGATCGGCGAGGCCGAACGGCTTCGGCAGCACGGGCAGGTCGCCGAGGCCGGCCGCGGCGAGCGCCTCATCGAGCGCCTGCTTTTCCGAGCCGCTCATGAGGCCGCACGCGAGGCGGCGCAGCGCGGGCTGTGACTTGATCCACCGGATGAGATCCACGCCGGTCTCGCGCTTTCCGACGGCGAAGTCCGTCAGCACCAGCGACGGCGGATGGTCGAGCAGCGTCATCTTGGCTTCGTCGACCGTCGCGACGGCGACGCATTGTCGACGCTGTCGCTGGAGGATCCGCGAGACCGCGGCGCGCATGAAAGGGTTGTCGTCGACGACGAGGACGTCGACCTTCGAGCTGAGGAGGAAGGGAAGCGCGACGGACATGCATCTCGCCGGATGCACGCCGTGTGCCGGCCGCGACCGAAGGTCACGACGTGCTGCTCATCCCGCTCATGCCAGCAGCGCGAGCAGGTCTTCCTTCGTGAGCGCCGCCGCCAGCGAGGGATCGCCGAGCGCCGCGTCGACCAGGCCGCGCTTTTGGGCCTGCAGGGCCAGGATGCGCTCTTCGACCGTCTCGGTGGTGACGAGGCGGTAGATAGTCACCGGCCGCTCCTGTCCAATTCTGTGCGCTCGGTCCGCGGCCTGGTCTTCGACGGCCGGGTTCCACCAGAGGTCACATAGGAACACGTGGTCGGCCGCCGTGAGGTTGAGGCCGCTGCCGCCGGCCTTGAGCGAGACCAGCATGACGGGCGGTCCATCGTCGGACTGGAACGCGGCCGTCACGCCGGCGCGGTCGCGCGTCGCGCCGTCGAGACGGCAGAATGCAATGCCGGCGGTCGTGAGGTGGGGCTCGACCAGATCGAGGAACGCCGTCCACTGCGAGAAGACCAGCGCCTTGTGGCCGTCGGCCGCCGCCGTCGCGAGCGCCTCCATGAGGACGTCGATCTTCGACGAGCGCGTCGCCGCCTGCCCCGGCACGAGGGCGGCGTGCGAGGCCGCCTGACGCAGGCGCAGCAGCGCCTCGAGCACCTTCATCACGCCGCCGCCGGCCTCCATCAGCGCGAGGACGTCGGCGCGCGAGGCCGCGCGCACGGCGTCGTACACGGCGCGCTCGCGCTCGTCGAGCTCGACGCGCAGCACGGCCTCGGTGCGCGGCGGGAGGTCGGGGGCGACCTCCCGCTTGAGGCGCCGCAGGATGAAGGGCCGGATGCGCGTGCGCAGGCGCTCCGTCTCGGACCTGTCGCCCAGCGCGACGGCGCGCGCCGTGCGCGCGTCGAAGTCGGCGCGCCCGCCGAGGAGGCCCGGGTTCGCGAAGCGCATCAGGCTCCACAGCTCGTCGAGTCGGTTCTCGACCGGCGTGCCCGACATCGCGATGCGCAGCTCGGCCGGCAGCGCGAAGGCGGCGCGCGCCACCTGGCTCTCGGGGTTCTTGATGGCCTGCGCCTCGTCGAGGAACACCGCACGCCAGGGCGTCGCCCTGGCGGCCAGCTTGGTCGCGTCGAGGCGCAGCAGCGCGTAGCTCGTGATCGTGAGGTCAGCGGACTCGTCGAGGACGCGGCCGGGCCCGTGATAGACGCACACCTTGAGGCCGGGGCGGAAGCGCGCCGCCTCGGCGGCCCAGTTGTGCAGCACGCTGGTGGGGCAGACCACGAGCGTTCCCGGGCCGGCGACGCACAGCGCTTGTAGCGTCTTCCCGAGGCCCATGTCGTCGGCCAGGATGCCGCCGAGGCGCGCGGCGCGCAGGAAGGCCAGCCACGCGACGCCCCGCCGTTGATAGGGGCGCAGCGTGGCCGCGTGATAGGCGGGCAGCGCCGGCTCGGGCAGCTCCGCGAAGCTCGCGAACAGCGGCTCGAGCCGCTCGAGGCCCGCGGGGCGCGGCTGATCCAGATCGTCGCACAGCGGGCCGAGATCCCTCAGCGCGTGCGTCGCGAGGCGGCCCGCGCCGTCGCGCGCGGCCAGCAGATCGGCGACGCGCTCGCCGTGCTTCGCGAGCCACGCCTTGGGCAGCGCGGCCCAGCCGCCGCCCAGCAGCGGCACGAGACCCAGGCCCTCGCGCCACGCTCGCATGACGGCCTCGGCGTCGACGGTCGCGTCGGGACGGCCCTCGCCGCCGCGCGCGCCCTCGACCTCGAAGCGAAAGTCGAACGTGACGTGCGGCGGCCCGCCGTCGGCCGCGGGCGTCGTCGAAAGCTCGAGGCGGGGGCGCAGCTTGCGGGCCTCGCCCACGACGGCCGTCGCGTCGCCCGTGAGCCCGCCACGCCAGCGCTTGAGCTTCTCGGCGAAGCGGGGCGCGTCCATGCCGGCGAACGTCGTGCGCCGCCCGGGCAGCAGATCCAGCTCCTCGCGCAGCTTGAGCACCAGCGCGCGCTCCGCCGCGGGGTCGCGCACGGGCACGGGTCCCTCGGGCCGCAGCAGCACCAACTTCTGCGCGCCCACTTCCACGCGCGCGAACGGCGGCGCGCCGTAGACCAGCGTCGGCAACACGGACAGCGACTCGCCCACGTGCGCGAGATCCAGGACCAGGCGCGGCGCGACGTCGCGCACGAGGCGCGGCAGGCGCCGGCTGCGCACGTCGATCTCGATGCGGCGCGCGAGATCGGGCAGCACGGTCCCCGCGAGCGTGCCGAGCTCGCGCGGCGCGAACGTCCGCACCTGCGGCACGTGCTGAAGGAAGGGGCCCGTCAGCTCCAGCTCGCCGAGCCGCTGCAGCGCCAGGCTGTCGGCGTCCTCGGCGATCAGCGCCACCCCGGCGCTCACCACCTCGCGGATCGCGGGTGACGCTTCGATCGTCAGCGTGACTTCGTCGCCTCGATCCTCGACGCGCGCGCGCGGCAAGAGCTCGCCCTCGGCGATCGCGACGGGCCGCCCGTCGAACAGCACGCGGCCGCAGCCGGTGAGGAGGCGCAGCAGGGCTTCGAGCTTGGTCGCGGGCAGCGCGGCGCGCGAGCCCGGGCCGAGGAGCTGGTCGGCGCGCAGGTCGACCTCCTCGGGGCTCACGGTGCCCGCGTCCGCCGGCCGCGACAGCAGCGCCGACAGCGTCGAGCCGAGCGGCGTCTCGCGGCCGTCGGTGACGATGCCGCGCGTGACGCGGAGCCCGCCCTCGATGCGCGCGAGCCGGTAGATGATCCGGCCCCACACGCGGGGCGCGGGCCGGGGGGCCGCGGGAGCGGGGGCCTGCCCCGGGCCGGCGGGCGCGCCCGCCTCGCGCTCCGCGGGGTCTTGCGAGAGGTAGATGGCCGCGGCGGCGATGTGCTCGCACGGCATGAGGCGGCCGCCGCAGTCGCAGTCCCACTCGCCCTCGCCGGGATAGAGGACGGCCGACGGCGCGACCGCCCGGCCGGGCACGCGCACGCGGGCGACGATCTCGTCGTCGTTGCTCGACTCGACGAGCACGGACTCCGCGCGCGCGAGCTTCACGCCGGAAGACCACGTGCCGGCCTTGGCCGACCTTCGGACGCTTTCGGCGAGTTTTTTGAGGGCCGCCAAGTTTTTGACCGGTTGGGGGTTCAGGGAATCTCCTCGTGCGCCGATGTGGGGGCTTCGCGCCGAGCTCGCACTCGTACGACCGTTCATACGATCTTCCAACTCTCCCGTCTTGCGGAGCTTCTCAGTCCTGTGTGAAAATGCGCGCGCCTACTGTCTTTTCCCGTCGCTTTCCCCCCCTTCAGGAGACCCACATGCAGAAGGCCCTCTGCCGCTCCTCGCGGATCGCGCTCGGAGTCACGCTCCTCGGGGCGCTCGCCCTCACGGGCATTGGTTGCGGATCCTCCGGTGGCAACTCGAATCCGGACGCAAAGGACGCCAACACCGGCTCGGCGGGCGCCGACGCGGCGGGCGCGGCTGGCAAGGACGGCGGCGCCGGCAGCGGCGGGACGACGGGCGCGGCTGGCAAGGACGGCG